>CAMDCZ010000032.1 GCA_945890735.1 Bordetella parapertussis
CCAGCACCAGATAAGACATCCGGTCATTCTACGGGGCGTACAATTTCCGCTGACGGGCCTTCCCACATGGTGAAGCGGCCAACCGGGTCAGGTGGGGAACCAAGCAGCCCTAACTGTGGAGCCAGTGCTGGGGTCAAGGCTCGTCAACTCTCTTTTTGAACGTCAATCAACAATATGAATCAATCAGCAGCTTTTGCCGGAGCTTCTGCTGGTGCAGCGGCTGAAGCTTCAGCCGAGTCAATTTCCTCTTCAACCTGGGGCAGGCTTGACAGGCTGCCTTCATTATTTTGAACATTGCCGCTGAAGAATGCATTCAAAAAATCTTGCTCTTTTTGAAGTGCTGCTTGTAAATAAGCTGCTTCATCTTCTTTGCCATTGATCTTGAGCTTGCCCTTTGCCATGCTCACATTGGATTGCAAGCCTTCAGCAGTCTTAACAGCCATGCCAAGCTTAACCAGCATGTCCTGCTGATCTGCAGTCAGTAGTTTGCCTGTCACCTTAACCTCACCGTTGAGCTTGAGGTTCTTTTCCAAATCGATCTGCCCGGCTGCATCTGGCTCGAGTTCAAGCAAAATCTGACCCTGAACCTCACCACCATCGGCTTGGGCGTTCAACTTAGATAAGCCAACTTTCCAACCGTTGATAAATAGCACTCTCAAGGCCTCACGCATAGACTTATCTTCTTCTGCAGTCATGTTTTTAAAGCCTTGGCTTAAGTCCATCAGTTGAATCAGCTTCTCTGAACTTTGTTCATGCAAGCCGCCAACAATCCACTCAGCCTGTAAGTTGCTCAGTTTTTGATTCATAAAACTCAAATGTTGCAGTGACTGAGTCAATCGAACATCAAGTTTTTGTTGAGAGATGGCTGACTCTGCAGCAATTTTCAAACCTTCCAAGGTGGCTGATGAAGTGCTGATTTTTTGCAAGGAGACGCTACTTGAACCAACGCCTTTTTGTGCATCGGTCATGTCAATATGTATATTGAACGCATCCAATTGAACGGCCTGACCAGCTCCTCTGTAACTGAGTTTGTCCGTTGCCCAATCAAATTGAAAATGCTTGTCGGAAGATTTAAAAAAACCCTGCGTGGCGGCCACATTCAAAAGCAATCCCGACTGCGCTATCTCGAAAGCAGGCAAACTTAAAGTACTGCTGTAACTGCCACCCAGACCAACAGAGCCATTTCCAGTTAAAGCAAAATCTTTAGGGAAGATCTCCTCAAACTTAGCTTTGTCTTCTGGCTGGGGCTGCAAACGCCATTCAAATCGAGCCAGCGAGGTAGGGAAGATCACATGAGACACGTCATATTCAATTTGCATCCATACAGCGTTTGCATCTGTGTTGTTTTCATCGTTGTACTTGTCTACAAGAGTTACCAGAACATCGCCCTTGGATGACAAAAATCCAGTCTGATGCTGTAAATTTTTAAACCGAAATGAAGACTTGGGGTCGGGTTGGCTGACCATCAGGTTCAGCTCATTGGCAACCCGTCCAACAGAATAAAAACTCAGTCCCAACCAAATAAGCAGCAGGGCCAGCAAGACACCGGACAGGGCCAAAATATTTTTTTTACTGATATTCATATTTACTCCTTAGTAGATTTGCTAAATGTTATCACCACATGTATTGGGGATAGAAAGCCAAAGAATCAAGGTGTAGATAGATTACGTAGCCTCGCATACGACTCATTTTCAGATGGAATGCCTGCGGATGTGATTGTTTGAGCAAAACAGAGTGCAAGGCTGCCGGATGGAACCATCCGGGGAACCAAGCAGCCCTAACTGTGGAGCCAGTGCTGGGGTCAAGGCTCGTCAACTACCCTGGCGGCCTTTCGCTTTGAACACAAGCGCTGTCTGGCTCAGTGATTCAACTGCCCCCAAACCTTCTCCAACCGCTTGACACTCACTGGCTGCGGGGTGCGCAACGCTTGCGCAAAGAAGCTCACGCGCAGCTCTTCCAATAGCCACCTGAATTCCTGCATCCGCGCATCGGTTTGGCCTTTGCGCTCGGCCACCAATCGCCAGTACTTTTGCTCCAGGGGCTTGAGTTCGGCTAAACGCTGGGCGTCGCGGGCGGGGTCGGCGCGGTATTTGTCCAGGCGCAGGGTGATGGCCTTGAGGTAGCGGGGGCAGTGCTGCAACTGCGGCCAAGGGGTGGTGGTCATGAAGTGCTTGGGCATCAGGCGTTGCAATTGCTGGGCGCAGTCGGCGGTGGCTTCGGGCGCGTTTTTGGTGTCTTTGACCTTGCGGGTGGCCGCGCCAAACTCCAGCAAGATGACGCCGGCGAGTCGCGCCACTTCGTTGGCAATCAGGGTCAAGCGTCCTCTGCCCTCGTCCACGCGGCGCTTGAAACTGGCTTCGTCGTTGGGCAAGGGTTCGAGCAAAAATGCGCGGTCCAGCGCCACGCCCAGGATTTGTTGCTTGAGTTCTTCCGAGGTGCCCAAGGGCATGAAGGCCACCGACATTTTGGGCAGGTCGGGGATGTTTTTTTCCAGGTACTTGAGTGCGTCTTTGATTTGCAAAGCAAACAAACGCGACAGGCCTTGGCGGTTTTGGCTGGCAGCCAGGTCGGGTTCGTCAAACACCTCGATGGTCACCGCGTCGCCTTGGTCCACCAGGGCAGGAAAGCCAATCAAGGACTGCCCGCCTTTGCTGATTTCCATCAATTCAGGGAGTTCACCGAAGGCCCAGGTGGTATGGCGCTGGTTGGAGAGAGCGGGGGCAGACGACGGTTTGGATGCGTGTTTGACATCGGGGTCAGCGCCCGGCTTCACAGCCGACCCCAATGGCGCCTCGCTCAGCGATTTCACTTTCAGGCCGGCCAGTGCTTGAAAAGCCCCTCGGGCTTGCGAGCCGAGTTCGGCTTTGAGGGCGCCGAGGTTGCGGCCTTGACCGAGTTGGCGGCCGTGCTCATCGACCACCTTGAAGTTCATGAAGAAGTGCGCGGCCAGCATGTCGAGCTTGAAGTCGGTGCGCTTGACATCCAGGCTGGTTTCGTCGCGCACTTTTTTCAGCAGCACCTCGGTCAGGCTGCCCGCGCCAAAGACCTCGGCCGCACAGAGCGCTGCAGCCAGTCGTGCAGCACTTTCGGGCAGCGGCACGAAGCGGCTGCGCGGGCGCTGCGGCAGGCTTTTCAAGAGCGCTTGGATTTTGTCTTTCAACATGCCCGGCACCAGCCACTCGGTGCGGTCTTCGCTGACTTGGTTGAGCACAAACAGTGGCACGGTGACGGTCACGCCGTCTTTGGCGTCGCCGGGGGCGTGCAGGTAATGCGCGGCGCAATCGACCCCGCCCAAGCGCAGCATTTTGGGAAACGCTTGTGCAGTGATGCCCACGGCTTCGTGTCGCATCAGGCTTTCACGGGTCATCAGCAAGGGCTCGGTCTTGTCACCCGCTGCCGAGCGGCGGCGCAGCTCTTCGCGGTGCCAACGCTCCAGGGTTTTGCAGCTGCACACATCCTCTGGCAAATGCTGCTCGTAAAACGCCTGAATCATGGTCTCGTCCACCAACACGTCTTGGCGTCGGGACTTGTGCTCCAGGTCCATCACTTGGGCGATGAGTTTTTTGTTGGCCGCCATGAAAGCCAAGGGTGTTTGCCACTGCCCTTCCACCAGCGCCTCTCGAATGAAAATTTGCCGCGCCAACACCGGGTCCGCCTTGGCATAAGGCACGCGGCGCCCGCTGTACACCACCAAGCCATAGAGCGTGGCGCGTTCAAACGCCACCACATCGCCGTGCCTGGCCTCCCAGTGCGGGTCCAGCAGCTGTTTTTTCAAGAGGTGCGAGCCCACCTCTTCCAGCCATGTCGGTTCGATGTTGGCGATGCCGCGCCCAAACAAACGCGTGGTTTCCACCAATTCGGCACAGACCAGCCATTTGCCGGGTTTCTTGCGCAGGTGCGCGCCTGGGTGGCGGTGAAATTTGATGCCGCGAGCGCCGAGGTAGATGTCCTCTTCGTCTTGCTTCCAACCGATGTTGCCGAGTAAGCCACTGAGCATGGCCAGGTGCAACTGCTCGTAGCTGGCAGGTTTGTCGTTGATGGCCCAGCGCTGCTCTTTCACCACGGTCAGGAGTTGGCTGTGGACGTCTCGCCATTCACGCCAACGGCGGATGTTGATGAAGTTTTGGCGCAGCAGGTTTTCATGCTGGCGGTGACTCAGCTTGTGGGTGTCACCATCGCCACCCCGTGAAGCCATCAGCCAATCCCACAAGCGCAAATAGCCGCTGAACTCGCTCTTGTCGTCCTTGAACTTGGCATGGGCTTGGTCGGCCTGGGCTTGCGCTTGCAGGGGACGATCGCGTACGTCTTGCACGCTCAGCGCCGAGGCGATGACCAAGACTTCGTTCAGGCTTTGCCGCTCCCTGGCCGCCAAGATCATGCGACCCACACGCGGGTCCAAGGGCAGCTTGGCGAGTTCATGACCGATGGCGGTGAGACTGTTGTCGTCCAGCACCGCGCCAAGCTCATTGAGCAGCTGAAAACCGTCTGAGATCGCTTTGGGACGTGGTGCCTCCAAAAAAGGAAAGTCCGCCACATCCCCCAAACGCAGAGACATCATGCGCAAAATCACGCCCGCCAAAGAGCTTCGCAAAATCTCTGGCTCGGTAAAACGCGGGCGGCCCTGAAAATCCTTTTCGTCATACAGGCGAATGCATATGCCGTCGGCCACGCGGCCGCAACGCCCGGCGCGTTGGTTGGCGGCGGCTTGGCTGATCGGCTCGACCAACAATTGCTCTACCTTGCTGCGAAAGCTGTAGCGCTTCATGCGTGCCAAACCAGCGTCCACCACATAGCGGATGCCGGGCACAGTGAGCGAGGTTTCTGCCACGTTGGTGGACAACACGATGCGCGGTGCACCGCCGGTTTCAAAAACACGCTCTTGCTCGGCTTGTGACAGGCGCGCAAACAAGGGCAATACCTCTACCTGCCGTGTGTAGGCGTTGTGCGCCAGGTGGCCGCGCAAGTGTTCGGCAGCGTCGCGGATTTCGCGCTCACCCGGCAAAAACACCAAGATGTCGCCGCGCGGTGCGCCGGTCCACAGCTCATCCACCGCGTCCGAGATGGCGTTGCCCAGGTCGTGCTCGCGGCTTTCTTCCCAGGGGCGGTAACGCATCTCCACGGGAAAGGTGCGTCCCGACACCATCAACACCGGCGCGGGGCCTTTGGCTGAGGCGAAATGTTGGGCAAAGCGATCAGCGTCGATGGTGGCCGAAGTGACGATGACCTTGAGGTCCGGGCGACGCGGCAAGATCTGTTTGAGGTAGCCCAATAAAAAATCGATGTTCAGGCTGCGCTCGTGTGCCTCGTCAATGATCAAAGTGTCATAGGCCAGCAACAGCGGATCGGTCTGTGTCTCAGCCAGCAAAATACCGTCGGTCATCAGCTTGACCGAGGCGTCGCGTGACAGCTTGTCTTGGAACCGCACCTTGAAACCCACCACCTCCCCCAGCGGGGTTTTCAGTTCGTCGGCGATCCGCTTGGCGACCGAGGTGGCGGCAATGCGGCGCGGTTGGGTGTGACCTATGATTTGGCGGCGTTTCGGACCACTGTCCCGACTGCCTCGTCCCAGTGCCAGGGCCATTTTGGGCAATTGGGTGGTTTTGCCCGAACCGGTTTCACCGCAAACAATGATGACCTGGTTCGCCAGCATGGCGGCCATGATTTCCTCGCGCCGCTCGCTGACCGGCAGTCCAGCAGGGAATTCAATCTTCAAAACAGTGTTGGGATTCAAAATGGCTTGTTGTTGAGTGACAATGGCCCGATCAGGCCTACAACCCACGATTATCTGCGCCCATGTCCACTGTCTTCAATTTCACCTTTGTTCCTTGGTTCCGTTCGGTGGCACCCTACATCCACATGCACCGTGGCAAAACCTTTGTCGTGGCCATCTCAGGCGAGGCCATCGAGGCGGGCAAGCTGCCCAGCTTGGTGCAAGACCTGGCCATGATCCAAAGCATGGGTGTCAAAGTGGTGTTGGTGCACGGCTTTCGCCCCCAAGTCAACGAACAGCTCAAGGCCAAGGGCCACACCCCGCAGTATTCACATGGCATGCGCATCACCGACGAGGTGGCACTGGACTGCGCCCAAGAGGCTGCTGGCCAGCTCCGCTATGAAATCGAAGCCGCTTTCAGCCAAGGCCTGCCCAACACGCCCATGGCGGGTGCGACGATCCGTGTGATCTCGGGCAACTTCATTACCGCCCGCCCAGTCGGCATCTTGGACGGCGTGGACTTCAAACATTCCGGCCTGGTGCGCAAAGTCGATGTGACCGGCATCAGCAAAACCCTGAGCTTGGGTGCCATGGTGCTGCTCTCGCCATTTGGTTTTTCACCCACTGGCGAAGCTTTCAACCTGACCATGGAAGAAGTGGCCACCTCGGTGGCCATCGCTTTGCAAGCTGACAAACTGATCTTTGTCACCGAGGTGCCTGGCATCCGTGTTCGACCCCATGAGCCCGAGAGCGAAGACAACCCGATTGACACTGAAATGCCCTTGGACGTGGCCGAGGCCTTGTTGGCCAAAGAGCCCTCTGCCACACAGCCCACCGACATCGGGTTTTACCTGCAGCATTGCGTGAAGGCCTGCAAAGCCGGCGTGGAACGCAGCCACATCCTGCCTTTCTCGGTGGATGGTGTGCTGCTGCTGGAAATTTATGTGCACGATGGCATTGGCACCATGGTGGTGGACGAGCGTTTGGAAAGCCTGCGTGAAGCCACTTCGGACGACTTGGGCGGCGTGTTGCAACTCATCGAGCCCTTTGAGCAAGACGGCACGCTGGTGCGGCGCGAACGCACCGAGATGGAACGCGACATTGGCAACTACAGCGTCATCGAGCACGACGGCGTCATCTTCGGCTGTGCCGCCTTGTACGCTTACCCCGAAAAACGCACCGGTGAAATGGCTGCGCTCACGGTGTCACCGAAGTCGCAAGGCCAAGGTGACGGCGAAAAAATCCTGCGGCGCATCGAGCAACGTGCCCGCGCCCAAGGCTTGGACAGTATTTTTGTGTTGACCACGCGCACCATGCACTGGTTTTTGAAGCGCGGCTTTGTGCAAGCCCCGATCGATTGGCTGCCCGAAGCGCGTCAGCGCAAATACAGCCTTGACCGCAAGAGCGTGGTGTTGGTGAAGAAACTCAGCTGAACGCCTGAGCGCGTTCAGACCGCGCAGAGCAGCTGCGAAGGCTCATGAGGTTTCATCATTCGCCGCAGTCACTGTGCGCAGCTTGGTGAAGAGCATCACCAACAACCACAAGGCCATGCCCACAAAGGCCACGAAACTCCAGTTGGCGATCGAGCCACCTAAAAACAGCCAATCCACTTTGCTGCAGTCGCCACTGCCGCGAAAAATAAGCGGGATGGCGCGTTGCAAGGGGAAGGATTCGATCATCCCGTAAAAGTCGCGGCCGCAGCTGGCCACCTCGGGCGGGTACCACTGCAACCAGGTTTGTCGTGCCGCCACGAAAGCACCACCGGCCGCCAGCAACACGGCCAGCACGGCCAACACGCGGCCACCCAAGACCGTGCGCCACACCAAACCCACCAAGGCCAGCACACCAATGAGCGTCATGGCATAGCGTTGCACGATGCACATGGGGCAAGGCTCCAGGCCCACCACATGCTGCAAATACATGCCAAAACCCAGCAAGCCTGCGCAGCCCAAGGCCAACAATGCGAAGGCTTGGGTGATGCTCAGGGTGTTCCAAAGTTGCTTGATCATGTCGACAAAAGTATGAAGTGATGACCGAGTTTAGCGGCCAGATGCTGCCCTTGGTTGGGGCAGGTCATGCGCGGTTGAAAAAGGCTTTTCAAAGCTTGCTACAGTCAGGTCTCGTCTATAGCGCACAAGGAAATTCATGGCACGCACTGTCCACTGCATCAAGCTGGAAAAAGAGGCTGAAGGCCTCGACTTCCCACCCTACCCCGGTGACCTGGGCAAACGCATTTGGGAAAACGTCAGCAAAGACGCTTGGGCTGCTTGGTTGAAACACCAAACCATGTTGGTGAATGAGAACCGCTTGAACCTGGCCGACTTGCGTGCCCGTCAATATTTGGCGCGTCAAATGGAAAACCATTTCTTTGGCGATGGTGCCGATGCCGCGCAAGGCTATGTGCCGCCTGCAGCCTGATTCGGCTGTATGAACCCTGAGCACAGACAAGCCATCGTCGTTGGCGCGGGCTTGGCGGGTGCGGCCGCTGCCAGGGCGTTGGCCGAACGCGGTTGGCAAATCAATGTCTTGGAAATGGCCGAAGCACCAGGCCACGGCGGCTCAGGTGTGCCGGTCGGCGTGCTGTCGTGTCATGTGTCGGTGGACGACAACCCTTTGTCGCAACTCACCCGCGAAGGCATGCAATGGACCCGCCGCTTTGCCCAAGCGCATTTGCAAGAAGGTGTGGACTGGTTGGGCAATGGCGTTTTAGAGCGCCGCTTGTCGCCCGCTGGCGCCGACAAAAAGCCTTGGCAAGAACCTGCGTCTGACAGCGTGTGGCATGGCCATGTGCAACTGGCCACCGCTGAACAAATGACGCAAGCAGGTTTAACCGCTTCAACCACGCAAGCCCTGTGGCAAGCGCAAGGCGCTTGGATCAAACCGCAAGCCTTGGTGCGAGCCCTGTTGAAGCACGACAACATCTTGGTGGTGACGCGAGCTGAAGTGGAAAGCATGCAGCGCCACGCATCAGGCGAATGGCACTTGCGTGTGAAAAACCACATCAGCATTCCCAACATGGGCAACTCACACACCTACAGCACCGAAACCGCTGCGCATGTGGTGTTGGCCTTGGGTGCGCACACGCCCGATTTTTTGAACCAAGTGCTGTCCCTGGACCACATGGGTTTGCACCCGATTGCAGGCATAGTGTCTTGGGGCTTGCAACAAGATGTCATGCCCTTGCCCCCGTTTGCCGTGAACGGCCATGGCAGTTTTGTGAGTGGCGTGCCCACCCCAGATGGCCCTGCTTGGTTCACCGGGGCCACCTTCGAGCGCAACGCGATGAAAGCGGCCAGCGATGAAACCGCACAAAACGACAACCAACAACGCTTGGCTGAACTCTTGCCAGCGGTAGAAGCACAATTGCAAACGCAGTTTGCGGATGCTGCACAGTTGAAAAGCTGGGGCGGTGTGCGCTGCGCCTCGGTCAACCGCATGCCCAAAGTCGGGCCCCTGGACGAAGCGCAATTCCCCGGCTTGCACCTGCTCACCGCGATGGGCTCTAGAGGCCTCACGCTGTCACTGCTGTGCGCCGAGGTGTTGGCCGCTCACATGGAAAAGCGCAAGCCTCCCGTGTCGGAGAGTTTGCTCAAAGCGATGCGCTGCAACTGATGCTGCTTAAACAGCGGCCAAAGACTGGTCCAGGTCTGCTCGCAGGTCATCGATGTGCTCGATGCCCACGCACAAACGCACCGTGTCTTCTGTGACGCCCGACTTGGCCAATTCTTCGGGGTTGAGCTGGCGGTGCGTGGTGGAGGCGGGGTGCGTGGCCAAAGAGCGCACATCCCCGATGTTGACCAAGCGGGTGAAGAGTTGCAGGGCATCGAGGAAACGCGCCCCACCCTCACGGCCACCTTGCACACCAAAGGTGAGCAGACCCGAGGCTTTACCGTCGCGCAAATACTTTTTCACCAACGCATGGTCGGGGTGGTCTGGCAGACCCGCGTAGTTGACCCATTTCACCTTGGGGTGCTTCTTCAAATGTTGGGCCACCGCCAATGCGTTGTCGCTGATGCGGTCCATGCGCAGCGCCAGGGTTTCAATGCCTTGCAGGATGAGGAAAGCGTTGAACGGTGAAATGGCAGCACCGGTGTTGCGCAAGGGCACGACACGCGCACGGCCAATGAAAGCGGCTGGCCCCAAGGCTTCGGTGTAGACCACACCGTGGTAGCTCACATCGGGTTCGTTCAAGCGTTTGAAGCGTGCTTTGTGCTCGGCCCAAGGGAACTTGCCTGAGTCGATGATGGCGCCGCCAATGCTGTTGCCATGTCCGCCCAAATACTTGGTGAGCGACTGCACCACGATGTCCGCACCGTGTTCGATGGGACGCCACAGATAGGGGCTGGGCACAGTGTTGTCCACGATGAGCGGCACGCCATGCTTGTGGGCCACGGCGGCAATGGCCGCGATGTCGGTGATATTGCCTTGCGGGTTGCCCAAAGACTCCACGTACACCGCTTTGGTTTTGGCATCAATCAGCGGCTCGAAGCTGGCGGGGTTTTTGTAGTCAGCAAAACGGGTTTCAATGCCGAACTGCGGAAAGGTGTGGGCAAACAGGTTGTAAGTGCCGCCGTACAAAGCGCTGGAGGACACGATGTTGTCCCCTGCTTCGGCAATGGTTTGTATCGCATAGGTGATGGCTGCTTGCCCAGAGGCCAAGGCCAATGCAGCAATGCCGCCTTCAAGCGCTGCCACCCGTTCTTCCAACACCGATTGCGTGGGGTTCATGATGCGGGTGTAAATGTTGCCCGCCACTTTCAGGTCGAACAAATCAGCACCGTGCTGGGCACTGTCAAACGCGTAGGCCACGGTTTGGTAAATGGGCGGCACAACCGCTTTGGTAACCGGGTCGGGCTTGTAGCCCGCATGCACGGCGATGGTTTCGATCTTCATAAAGTCTCCTTTTGACAGAAAGTGGGTTGATTGTTCATCAGGCTTGATCGGTCTCCAACAACTTATTCGTTCTATGCACATAACGAATCCATCTTATGTGTTTATGGCATATGCGTAGAACTAAAAAGTAGTTGGTAACCCTGATACCCCTCTCTATAGTCGCGCCCTTATGGAAAATTTAGCATTCATTCTGGCGGGTTTGTTGGTGGGTTTCATCGTGGGCCTGACTGGTGTTGGCGGCGGCTCGCTCATGACCCCTTTGCTGATTTTTGGCTTTGGCATCAAACCTGCCTTGGCGGTGGGCACCGATTTGCTGTTCGCTGCAGGCACCAAATTTGGCGGACTGTTGAACTTCACGCGACAGCGCATCATTCCTTGGCGTGTCGTGTTCAGCCTGAGCCTGGGCAGTGTGCCGGCTGCCTTGCTCACGCTTTGGGTCTTGCACGATTTGGGCACCTCCAATCCCGACGTTCAACACGCGATCACCTTCACCCTGGGTATCGCACTCATGCTCACCGCTGCAGCCACCTTGTACAAAGCGATTCGCGGTCCGCGGCGCACGGAAATGGCAGAAATGTCAGCCGCCTCCCTTGCGCCTGATTCAACCAAGCACCTGTTTTGGGCCGTGTTGTTTGGCGCAATCATTGGCGTCTTGGTCACGCTCACCTCGGTGGGTGCGGGTGCGATTGGCGTGACCGTGTTGATGTTGCTTTACCCGCAGTTGCCGCTCTACCGCATCGTCGCGGCTGACATCGCCTATGCCGTGCCGCTGACCTTGGTCGCGGGTTTGGGCCATGCCTCCTTGGGCACCGTGGATTGGCAACTGCTGGGCCTGTTGCTGTGCGGTTCCTTGCCGGGCATTTGGCTGGGCTCGCATTTCGTCACCCGCCTGTCCGAGCGGGTGATTCGCTCTGCTCTCTCCGTGTTGCTGGCTTGGGCTGGCAGCAAACTGGTTTTCATTTAAACATCTCATGTACCAATACACCGACTTTGACCGCCGTTTCATCCGTGAGCGTGCTGCGCAATACCGCGACCAACTGACCCGCCGCCTCAACGGTCAACTGGGCGAGGAAGAGTTCCGCCCCTTGCGCCTGCAAAACGGCTGGTACCTGCAACGCTACGCACCGATGCTGCGTGTGGCTGTGCCCTATGGCGAACTGAGCAGTCCTCAGTTGCGGGTCTTGGCGCAGATTGCGCGTGAGTTCGACCGCCCGGACGAGGCGATGTTTGAAGCCGCGCAAGCCAAACAACATGCGATCGGCGGCATCCCCGCCCCTGCCTTGAGCCACGGCTATGCGCATTTCACCACCCGCCAAAACCTGCAATACAACTGGATTCCGCTGGAGAAAAGCGCGGACGTGATGGACCTCCTGGCCAGCGTGGACATGCACGGCATCCAAACCAGTGGCAATTGCATACGCAACATCACCTCAGACGAGCGCGCCGGTGTGGCCGTCGACGAGATCGTCGATCCGCGTCCTTTTGCAGAAATCTTGCGCCAATGGAGCACCTTGCACCCTGAGTTTGCTTTCCTGCCGCGCAAATTCAAGATCGCCATCAGCGGCGCGCAGGAAGACCGCGCTGCAACGGCTTGGCACGATGTCGGCTTGCATGTGCAGCGCAACGCCGCAGGCGAAGTCGGGTTTCGGGTGATGGTCGGCGGCGGAATGGGCCGCACACCGATCATCGCCAGTGTGATTCGTGAGTTCTTGCCTTGGCACCAAATCCTCAATTTCCTCGAAGCCGTGGTGCGTGTCTACAACCGCTTTGGCCGGCGTGACAACAAATACAAAGCCCGCATCAAAATTTTGGTCAAGGCCGAGGGTCAAGCCTATGTCGACCAGGTGGAAGCCGAGTACCAGCGCATCCTGAACCAAGACGGCGCACCCCACACCATCACCCAAGCCGAGCTCGACCGCGTGCGTGCCAGCTTTGTGCCGCCCGCACTGCTGAACAAAACCTACACTTCGGCCGAGACGGTGCATGGCCTGCTGGCCAAAACCGCTGATGACGACATCTCATTTGCCCGCTGGCTGCAGCAAAACGTGGCCCCCCACCGCGACCCACGACTGCGCGTGGTCACACTGTCCTTCAAGCGCTTGGGCCAAGCCCCAGGGGATGCGACTGCTGATCAGTTGGATGCATCGGCATTGTTGGCAGACCGCTACTCCGCTGGCGAATCGCGTGTGAGCCACGATCAAAACCTGGTGCTGCCTTGGGTGGCGGCACAAGACTTGCCAGCGCTTTACCAAGAAGCCAAAGCGCTGGGTTTGGCCAAACCCAACATCCGCATGTTGACCGACATGATCGCTTGCCCCGGCGGCGACTATTGCGACCTGGCCAATGCGCGGTCACTCCCGATCGCAGCGGCCATCACCGAGCGTTACCAAGACCTCGACGAGTTGTTCGATCTCGGTGAGATTGACCTGCACATCAGCGGTTGCATCAACTCCTGCGGCCACCACCACAGTGGCCACATCGGCATTTTGGGCGTGGACAAGGACGGCAAGGAGTGGTATCAGGTGACCTTGGGCGGCTCAGACGGCTCCGCCCTCAGCGGCGAACCCAAGCCCGGCAAGGTGGTCGGCCCATCGTTCTCGTCTGCCGAGGTGGTGGACGTGATCGACGCGGTGCTGCAGGTCTACAGCGACCAGCGCCAGCATGGCGAAACCTTCATCGATGCCTTGCAGCGCGTGGGGTTTGAGCCCTTCAAAGCCGCGGCCAATGCGGCTCGCCACTCGGCTGACGACGAGGCCTTGAGCCCTGCAGCCTGAAAGCACACCATGGAACTTCTTTCACACACCGATACCCTGGCAACCGCCGATTTGCAACTCGCCAACGACGCTGACCCAATGGCACAAAACTTGGCGGGCGTGAACACCATCGCACTGCATTTCCCCAGTTTCACCGATGGCCGCGCCTTCAGCCAAGCACTGATGCTGCGTCGACGCTGCGGCTTCACAGGCGACATCCGTGCCACCGGCGATGTGCTGGTGGACCAGCTCAGCCAAATGCAGCGCTGCGGTTTCTCCAGCGCTGTGCTGCGTGCCGACCAAGACCTTGCCAAAGCGAGAGAATTGCTGACCCATTTCAGCGCCTTCTACCAAGGCGACGTGACCCAGCCCCAACCTTTGTTTGCCCGATGAAACCACACACCAAAGCCACCGCGCTGCACGCCAAGCCCAGCGCCACATTTGCTGACAAGCTCGCTGCCACCCAAGCGCAATTGAAAGCGGCAGCCGCTGAACTGCAGCCTTTGAAACAAGCTTCCAGCTTGGGCGCAGAAGACGTGGTGATCACCCACCTCCTGAGCAACTTGCAACTCGACATACCCGTGTTTGTGCTCGAGACTGGCGCACTGCACAGCGATACCCTGGCCCTGCTCGAGCGCTTGCAAGCGCATTCCCGCGTCGCGGTGCAGGTCTACCAGCCCCAACATGAGGCCGTGATGGCATTTGTGAAACACCCAGGCCAAGCCGCGATTTACGACAGCATCGCCAACCGAAAAGCCTGCTGCGGCATCCGCAAGCTCGAACCGCTGGGCCGCGCCCTGCAAGACCAAAAAGCCTGGATCACCGGCTTGCGCCGCGAACAGTCGCAAGCACGGGCCGAGGTCGCTGCCCAAGAAGCCGATCTGACCAACGGCGTGCCCATCCTCAAGCTCAACCCGCTGGTGGACTGGACCTTGGGCGACGTGTGGCACTACATCGCGATCCACAACGTCGACTACAACCCGCTGCACGACCAATTTTTCCCCAGCATCGGCTGCGCGCCTTGCACCCGTGCGATCAGCCTGGGCGAGGATTTCCGCGCCGGCCGCTGGTGGTGGGAGGAAGAAAACGCGAAGGAGTGTGGCCTTCATGTGAAAGCTTGAAGAACCGCTTGCAACCCCATTTCAACGAGAACACCATGAACGCCATCACCCACAACGAGTTGCTCGGCTTGAGCAATGCCCACCTGGATGCATTGGAAGAAGAAACCATCTTCATCCTGCGCGAAGTGGCCGCCGCTTTCGAGCGCCCCACCCTGCTGTTTTCGGGCGGCAAAGATTCCTTGGTGATGCTGAAATGCGCCGAAAAAGCCTTTGGCGCTGGTCGCATCCCCTATCCCCTGCTGATGATCGACACCGGACACAACTTCCCCGAGGTGACCGACTTCCGCGATTTCCGCGCCAACGAATTGGGTGCCGAACTCATTGTGCGCAGCGTGGAAGACTCGATGAAAAAGGGCACGGTGCGCTTGGCCCACCCAGGCGAGAGCCGCAATGTGCACCAGTCGATCACGCTGCTCGAAGCGATCGAAGAGTTTCGCTTTGACGCACTGATTGGTGGCGCACGCCGCGACGAGGAAAAAGCCCGCGCCAAAGAACGCATCTTCAGCCACCGCGACAGCTTTGGCCAGTGGCAACCCAAGTCCCAGCGCCCCGAACTGTGGAACCTGTTCAACACGCGTTTGCACCCGGGTGAGCATTTCCGCGTGTTCCCGATCTCCAACTGGACCGAGTTGGACGTTTGGCAATACATTTCCCGCGAACACATCGCCCTGCCCTCGCTGTATTACAGCCACACGCGTGAGGTGATCGAGCGCCGCGGTTTGCTGGTGCCGGTGACCCACATGACCCCGCCCAAAGACGGCGAAGTGGTGCAACAGCGCCAGGTGCGTTTTCGCACCGTGGGCGACATCACCTGCACCTGCCCGGTCGAGAGCACAGCCTCCAACCCCGAGGCGATTGTGTTGGAAACCCTGGCCGCTGACGTTTCTGAGCGTGGCGCCACCCGCATGGACGACCAAACCTCGGACGCCTCCATGGAAAAACGCAAGAAAGAAGGCTATTTCTGATGACCGCCCAACTCGCTACCCGCCCCGCCCTCAAGTTCATCACCTGCGGCTCAGTCGATGACGGCAAATCCACGCTCATCGGTCGCTTGCTGGTGGACTCCAAGTCGGTGCTGCAAGACCATTTGGCTGGCGTGCAACGCCAAGGCGAAACCGACCTCGCGCTGCTGACCGATGGCTTGTCGGCTGAGCGCGAGCAAGGCATCACCATCGACGTGGCCTACCGCTACTTCAGCACCGAAACCCGCAAATTCATCATTGGCGACGCCCCCGGCCACGAGCAATACACCCGCAACATGGTGACTGCCGCCTCCAGCGCGGACGCGGCCGTGGTCTTGGTGGACGCGACCAAGGTGGAGTGGGCCAAGCCTGGTTTGGCCTTGTTGCCACAGACCCGCCGCCACAGCCTGCTGCTCAAGCTCCTGCGCGTGCCCTCGGTCATCTTCGCCATCAACAAGCTCGACGCCGTGGCCGATGCCGCTACTGCCTTTGTCAACATCGCGCAGGCTCTGCAGCGGTTTGCCGATGACGCCGCAATCGACATCAACGCCATCGTGCCGATGTCTGCGCTCAAGGGCTGGAACGTGGTCAGCGCCCAGCCCAATTGGTGCAACTACAGCGGCCCCAGCTTGCTCGAACTGCTCGAGTGCTTGCCTGTCACCCCCGCAGACGAAGAAGGTCCTTTGGCTTTTGCGGTGCAGTGGGTCGAGAAGTTTCATGACAGCGCAGACACCTCCAAGGGCCGCCGGGTCTACTGGGGCCGGGTCGGCACCGGCGTGGCCCGCGTGGGCGACAGCGTCAAGGTGTTCCCCAGCGGCCAAAGCGCGGTCATCAAAGAAGTCCTGTCCGCGGTTCGCGTGGCAGGCAATGTGGCAGCCGGTCACAGCGCTGGCGTGGTGCTCGACCATGAGGTGGATGTGTCACGTGGTGACTGGATGCTCTCGCCCGAGAGCTCGGTCAAGACCGACACCCAACTCAGCGTCACCCTCGCCTGGTTGGACGATGAGCCGCTGGTCGCTGGCCGGCTTTACTGGGCCCTGCATGGTCACCGCTGGGTCAAGGCCAAGGTCACCCGCATCGTGCACCGTTTGGACATCCATACCCTGGAAGAACACGAGGCCACCGAGTTGCCACCCAACGCGATTGGCCATGTGCAGCTGACTTTCCAACAACCCTTGGTGACCCTGCCGTTTGAGCAGTCGCGAAGCCTGGGTTCGCTGGTCTTGGTCGACACCGCCAGCCACAAAACATCAGCCGCGGTGCTGGTTCAGGCCTGAGCCTGCACTGGCCCTAAAATCCAACTTCCGTTGAACCCGTTCGTTTGAAGAAGCCACCATGACCCATGTTGTCACCGAAGCCTGTATCCGTTGCAAATACACCGACTGTGTGGACGTTTGTCCGGTCGATTGTTTCCGCGAAGGCCCCAATTTCCTGACCATCGACCCTGACGAATGCATCGACTGCGCGGTTTGCATCCCCGAGTGCCCGGTCAATGCCATCTACGCCGAAGAAGACGTGCCCAGCGATCAGCAGCACATGACTGCCCTGAACGCAGAGCTGTCCCGCATCGGTTGGCCCAGCATCACCAAGCGCAAAGTCCCCCTGGCTGATGCGGATGACTGGAAAGACAAAACCGGCAAGCTGTCTGAACTCCAGCGCTGAAGCCTGTTGGGCTGTGCCAACCTGCCCATGAACGCCAACTCCCCACCCATCGACACCGACGCCTTGGTCATTGGCGCCGGGCCGGTGGGTTTGTTTTTGGTCTTTGAGCTTGGCTTGCAAGGCATCCATGCCCAGGTGGTGGATGTGTTGCCGATGGTGGGTGGCCAATGCATGGCGCTCTACCCTGACAAACCGATCTATGACATCCCTGGCTTGCCGCGCTGCACCGGCCAAGAACTGACCGAGCGTTTGCAGCAGCAAGCCGCGCCATTTGCACCACGGTTCCACCTGAACCAGCAGGTTGCCCAATTGCAATGGCAAACCGATGGACGTTGGTTGGTCTCCGCCAGCACAGGCTTGTCCTGGTTGTGCAAAACCGTCTTCATCGCCGCTGGCGTCGGTGCCTTCATGCCACGCCAACTCGCCTTGCCTGGCTTGACAGCCTGGGAGGGCACGCAGGTTTTCCATGCCGCTCCCGACCAACCCAACCTGCATGGCCAACACCTGGTGGTGGTGGGCAGTGACGATGCCGCGCTTGAAGCTGTGCTCGACAGCCAAAGCCAGGGCCCTGCCAGCGTCACCTTGGTGCACCGCCGCTCGACCTTGGATGCTTCCGAGCAGCTGCAAGCCGCTTTCAAACTGGCCTGCGCCAGCGGTCAAGTGCGTTTGCAGGTCGGCCAGGTGCAAGCGGTCCAGGCTGACAACGCGCGGATGACTGGCTTGCAACTGACCACGCCAGAAGGTGACTTGAGCCTGCGCTGCGACCAGCTCTGGGTGTTGCTCGGCTTGTCACCCCAACTCGGGCCGTTGACTGAATGGGGCCTGGACATGGCGAAAAAGCAGTTGAGCGTGAACACCGAAAACTTTGCAACCAGCGCGGCAGGTATCTTCGCGGTCGGTGATGTCAACACCTACCCCGGCAAGCGCAAGCTGATCGTGAGCGGTTTCCACGAAGCCACCTTGGCCGCCTTTGGTGCAGCCGCCTACTTGAATCCCGGCCAAAAAATCCCGCTCGAATACACCACCGCCTCGCCCAGGCTGCACCAACGCTTGGGCGTATAGAATGGCGCCACTTGCACTCGTGCAAGCACGCTGGGGGTGCTGAGGTTTCACCAAGAAACCAAGGCTGAGAAAGTCCCTTTGAACCTGATTGAGGTAATCCTCGCGCAGGGAAGCACGGCCTCTGTTGCTGCTCTCTTGAGCCTTTGAAGGCCTCGCCGAACTGCCATGCTTTTGGAAAAACAGATGGCACACATTTCACCCAATGAATCGCTCACACCAGTCAGTCCCGATCAGCGGGTTTTTGGTTGGTACAGCCACGCGTCCCTTTGGTTCTCCTTGGGGGTGGGCCTGTTGGTCATGCAAATCGGGGCCTATTTGGTCCCGGCGGTGGGCACGCAAGATGCCTTGGTCGCGATTGTCTTGGGTTCGGTGCTCGGCGCAGGTTTGCTGGCTTGGGTGGCCAAGATCGGCTGCGACACCGGCTTGTCAAGCGCAGGCTTGATGCACCAGGTGTATGGCCGTGCTTTTGCACGCCTGCCCATCGTGCTCAACATCGTGCAATTGGTGGGTTGGACCACCTTTGAGTTGGTCGTCATGCGTGAGGGTACCTTGGCGATGTTTGGCAGCACCTGGGGCGCGGCACCGGTGCTGGCCACCTTGCTCTGGGGCGGCGTGCTGACCCTGCTGATGGCCAGCTCCATGCTGGGTTTGGTGCGCAGTTTCGTCAGCCGCTTTGGGCTTCCATTGGTTGTCCTGTCTTTGGTTTGGTTGACTTGGCAGTTTTGGGGTCTGTTGCAAACCCAAGGTCTGTCGGCTTTTTGGAACCGTCCCGGTACCGGCAGCATGGGTTTTTTGTCCGCGGTGGATTTGGTCATCGCCATGCCCATTTCTTGGCTGCCCCTGATCGCTGATTACGCCAGGCATGGCACCAACAGCCGAGCCGCCATGAGCGGCAGCTGGGTCGGCTATGCCTTGGCCAATGTTTGGTGCTACACCCTGGGTGTGATGGTGGTGAGCGTGTCTGCGCCGGACGCCCATTTGGTCAACACCTTGTTGCTTGCACAAGGCGGCTTGCTGGCACTGGGTTTGATTTTGCTCGACGAGCTGGACAACGCTTACGGCGACACCTATTCCTCAGCGGTGAACAGCCACAGCCTGTGGTCTGGTGTCAGCGTCAAACACTGGGGTTTGGGCATGGCCGTGGTTTGCACCGGTCTGGCCATGGTGCTGCCCATGCACAGTTTGGAGCCATTCTTGCTGATGCTCAGTTCGGTGTTTGTGCCCTTGTACGGCGTGATTTTGGGTCGCTTGGGCAGCGGCAAGCCAGCGCACACAGCAGGCTTGCCGGTGCACTGGGGGGCGGCCGCCATCTGGTTGCTCGGCATCGGGGTGTTCCATGCCTGCAGACACTGGACGCCACACTTGGGCGCGGCCCTGCCCTGCCTGGCACTGACATTGACGCTGGCATGGCTTAGCCGCCCCTCGGCTGCAAGGGTTTCACATGCATGACCTGGGGTGCAAAACCATGGTTGAGCGGTCCGTGGCCTTGCCCGGTGCGCACCTGCGCACCCGTGGCGATGGCTTGCAAGATGAATTGGCGTGCGTGCGCCACCGCCGAGTCCATGGTGTGGCCCAAAGCCAGGTGCGCGGCGATGGCCGAGGACAAGCTGCACCCCGTGCCGTGCACATTGTGGCTGTGGATGCGGGCCGCGTTGAAGGTCACCGGCTCGTGTCCGCGCATGGCCAACACATCAACCACCTCGTTGCCCGCCAAGTGACCGCCCTTGAGCAAAACACCGCTGGCACCCATGGCTTGCAAATCCACAGCCGCCTGTGGCAGCTGATTGACTTGGCTCAATGGCCGCCCGAGCAACAAAGCTGCTTCGTCCAAATTGGGCGTGAGCAACTGCACGCGTGGAAACAATTCGCTCACCAAGACCGCGATGGTCTCCTCGGCAATCAAGCGGTCCCCGCTGGTGGCCACCATCACCGGGTCGAGCACGACTTGTTTGAGTTGGTAATGGTCAATCGCCCAGGCCACCACCTCGACGATCTCGGGTGCGTGCAACATGCCGATCTTGACCGCATCCACACCGATGTCGTCCAACACCGACTGCAATTGCGCTTTCAAAAATGCCGCTGGCACCGCATGGATGCCTTGCACGCCTTGGGTGTTTTGCGCGGTGAGCGCGGTGACCGCGGTCATGCCAAAACAGCCCAAAGCACTGACCGTTTTCAGATCGGCTTGGATACCTGCGCCGCCGCCGCTGTCCGAGCCTGCAATCGTCAAGACGCGGGCGTATTGACCGGTGAAAGTGTGTGTGTTCATGGCGCTGATTATCCAGCGAGGCTCCACGCATGAGCCACGCCCTGCGTTGCGTGGTCCTGGGTGCGGGCCTGATGGGCCGCTTGCTCGCCCACGCCCTGGTGCGTGAAGGCCACCAGGTCACCGTGCACGAGGCACAAGGACCAGACGCACGAGGTGCAGCGGCATGGGTCGCCGCCTCCATGCTGGCGCCCTTGGCCGAATCGGCGATCACCGAACTGCCGGTGGTGCGCATGGGACAGCACAGCTTGGCCCGCTGGCCAGCCCTGATCTCTGAGCTGCCTGCCTCGGTGTTTTTTCAGCGTGAGGGCACGGTGATCGTGTGGCACCGCCAAGACGCGGGTGACGCCAAACGCTTTGCCGACAAACTGCGCGAGACCCGAACCCACTTACCCGCGTTGGCCGCACCGCAAAGCCTGCAAAGCCCAGACCTGGTGCGGCTCGAACCCAGCTTGGGACATCAGTTCAACCAAGGCCTGTGGCTGCCCGAGGAAGGGCAACTCGACAACCGCCAACTGCTGGACGCTTTGCTGGCGAGCTTGAGCGACAGCCAGGCTCAGATGCATTGGCACAGCCCTCAAACCCTGGAAGATGTCCAGGCCGACTGGGTGTTTGACTGCCGAGGCTTGGGGGCCAAGCCACAGTGGCGCGGCTTGCGCGGGGTGCGTGGCGAGGTGCTGCGCCTGCATGCACCAGAGGTGACGTTGTCGCGCCCGGTGCGGCTGATCCACCCGCGCTATCCGCTGTACATCGCCCCGAAAGAGAACAATGTGTTCGTGGTCGGCGCCACCGAGATCGAAACCGATGACCTGTCGCCCGCCAGCGTGCGCTCGAGCCTAGAGCTCTTGAGTGCGGCCTACAGCGTGCACAGTGGTTTTGCCGAAGCGCGGATCTTGGAGATCAATGTGCAAGCACGCCCGACCCTGCCCGACAACCTGCCTGCCATTCACCTGCCCCGCCCTGGCGTGATGCAAATCAACGGTTTGTATCGCCATGGGTTTTTGATCGCGCCAGCCATGCTTGACGCGGCCTTGGCCCTGATGCAAGGCGACACGGCGTTGGCAAAACAGTTTGGTCTGTTGCAGCCCACGCCCACCCCCAGGGGCGCCAGGTCATGAGCGCAGACACCATGACCATCTTGATCAACCAGGTAGCTCACCAACTGCCTGTCCAAGCCACCTTGCTCGACGCCATCACCGCCGCCGGGGTCACCCCGCCGTTTGCCGCAGCCGTCAACTTGCAGTTCGTGCCGCGCACGGCGCACGCCAGCCATGTGCTTCAACCCCATGACCAGGTTGAACTCATCGCACCCATCACAGGAGGATGACCCCATGACCCCCAAGGATGACTTGGTTTTGTATGGCGAGCGCTTTGCCAGCCGCTTGTTGCTGGGTACCTCGCGCTACCCTTCGCCGCAGGTGCTGGCCGACGCGGTGCGCTTGGCCCAACCTGCCATGCTGACTGCCTCGCTGCGCCGCCAAACCGCGCATGCCAAGGCCTCGCCCGAGTTTTGGGATTTGCTCAAGGCCATGCAAGTGCCGGTGTTGCCCAACACCGCAGGCTGCCACAGCGTGCAAGAAGTCATCACCACCGCAGAGATGGCGCGTGAGGTGTTTGAAACCGATTGGCTCAAGCTCGAGTTGATTGGCGACGATTACAGCCTTCAGCCTGACACCTTGAAGCTGCCCGAGGCCGCCGAGCGCTTGGTCAAAGCTGGCTTCAAGGTCTTGCCCTATTGCACCGAAGACCTGGTGTTGTGCCAACGCTTGGTGGATGTCGGTTGCCAAGCGGTCATGCCATGGGCTGCGCCGATCGGCACGGGCAAAGGCCCGATCAACCCCTACGCCATGCAAATGCTGCGCGAGCGCCTGGATGTGCCCATGATCGTGGACGCAGGCTTGGGCCTGCCCTCGCATGCCTGCCAAGTCATGGAATGGGGCTATGACGCGGTGCTGCTCAACACGGCGGTTGCCCTGGCCACCCAACCCGCTGCCATGGCCGAAGCCTTTGCCCATGCGGTCAAGGCTGGACGCACAGCGTTTTTGTCGGGTGCCATGCAAGCCCAAGAGAGCGCCCAGGCCAGCACCCCAGTGCTCGGTACCCCTTTTTGGCACCACACATGAACACCCTCGAACAAGCCCAACACATCGCGCAACACCACAGCGACTTGAGCATCGGAACGCCGCCGGCAGTGGCCGAGGCCAGCCGTGGTTTGGCCGGCAGCGAACCATTCCAAGCCGCCCTGCTGGCGGCCAGGCTGTTGGGGTTTTTGGAACACGATGCCCAGTGTGTGGCGACGGCTTGGGAAGCACAGACCCGGCGAACTGGACGTTTTGAGCTTGACAACTGGCCTTGCGAACCCATGGACTTTGGTGTGCCCTTGAGCCACCCCAAACCTTTTCCTCCCTGCCCACAGCGACTCGGTCTCTACGCGGTTTTGCCAGATGCCGAGTGGGTGTCGCGCATGGTAGACCTGGGTGTGCCCACAGTGCAACTGCGTTTCAAGTCTGAAGACACAGCGGCCGTGCAACGCGAAGTGCGGGCAGCCGTCAAAGCCGTGCAAGGCAGCCAAAGCCTGCTGTTCATCAACGACCATTGGCAAGCCGCCATCGATGCGGGCGCCTATGGCGTGCACCTGGGCCAAGAAGACATGCAAGACGCGCCCTTGGCGAGGATTCGCGGTGCTGGTTTGCGTTTGGGGCTGTCGAGCCACGGCTATGCCGAAATGCTGCAAGCCATTCAACACGCCCCGAGCTACCTGGCCTTGGGCGCGGTGTTTCCCACCACCTTGAAACGCATGGCCACAGCGCCGCAGGGCTTGGGCCGCTTGCACATGTACGCGAGATTGATGCGCCACATGCCTTTGGTGGCGATTGGCGGCATCGACCAGCACAGCCTGCCTGCCGTGATGCAAAGCGGCGTCGGCTCAGTGGCCTTTGTGCGGGCGATCACAGCAGCCACGGATGTGGCTGCCAGTGTCCATCAACTCCGCGCCTGCATGACCCAGACAAGCTGACTTCAGCGGATCAGGTTGACCAGCAATTTGTCTGTGTCCATGTTCATGGCCGCCTCAAACGTGGTGGCAAAGTGCTTGGCAGCGCGCATGAGCATGCGGGTGGGTACCCCGTTGGGATAGGCAATGGTGTGCCGCGCAAACAGCACCGGGCCTTTGGGACTTTCGCGAACTTGAAAGACTTGGTGGGTGATTTTTTCATTGACCTGTTGACAAAACGCTTCCACACGCTCCTTGGGTGTTTCCAGGCCAACCGGGAATCCCTGACCGATGAAAACCAACTGCTTGGTGTCGACAGCAACCCTTGTCCAAAAGGGGTACATGAAACCACGCGAGCCATAGACATCACCGTTTTTCTCCAAACGGGCATCGGTGCGGCTGGCGTTGTAAAGATCACAAACCAATTGGCCGGTCACTTCATGGGGCTTCCATACTTTGATGTTTTCATCGGCCAGCTGCGCGCGAGACTCCTCAAACAACTCCAGCAGCTTGGCCGCGATGATGGGCACCTGGGATTTCAAATAGCCAGCCGCGCGGATGTTGTTTTGCAAAACGATTTGCAATTCATCAAATTGGGGAACCTTGATTTGCAGGGCTGATGGAGCGGTCTGGCTCATGGGCTCGCGGTAGTAACGATCGGGCTTGGGCATGACGAAATCTTGGTAGAGCTGAATGTCTTTGACCAGCGTTTCGATTTTCATGCCAAAGAAAAAATGCCTTAAGTCCTTCTGCTCCATGACGTTGTCATAGAACATGGTGATGCCATGCACCAGCTTGTCTTTGGCTTCAGGGGAATCCATCAATTTCATATCGCGAAAAAGCTCCACTTAAATGTCAAACTTGTCATCTTTGATTGTGCTACCAATTCAGTGTTCACGAAACCCTATATTTCCATGGTTTCAGCTGTCAACCACAAGAATCGACAAAAAGCACGGATTATTGAACGGCTTGGTATGCCATGGTCAGCAAGCAGGCCGGGTAAGCATCCGACTAAGATCGTGAGATGACTTCCTCGACCTCCCCATCCAGCCCATCGGCCTGCCCCCATTTGGACCTGGGCAGCTTCGCTGCGCCAACCCCAGCCCACCTGGCCGTCACCCAACCCTCCAGGCATCCGCCCCGGATATTGATGCTTTATGGTTCCCTGCGCGAACGCTCATACAGCAAGCTTCTGACCCTGGAAGGCGCTCGTTTGCTCGAATCCATGGGCGCAGAGGTCAAGATTTACAACCCCTTGGGACTGCCCCAACCCGACGCTGCGCCAGACACCCACCCCAAGGTGCAAGAACTGCGCGACTTGGCCGCTTGGTCCGAAGGCATGGTCTGGTGCTCGCCCGAGCGGCATGGCGCCATGACCGGCATCATGAAAAGCCAAATCGACTGGATACCGTTGTCTGTGGGCGCTGTTCGCCCGACCCAAGGCAAAACACTGGCGGTGATGGAGGTCAGTGGCGGCTCGCAATCCTTCAACGCGGTCAACCAAATGCGCATCTTGGGACGCTGGATGCGCATGCTGACCATCCCCAACCAAAGTTCAGTGGCCAAGGCATTCACAGAGTTTGACGAAGCCGGCCGAATGAAACCCTCTTCTTTTTATGACCGCTTGGTGGATGTCATGGAAGAGTTGGTGAAATTCACCTTGCTCACCCGTGATGTCGCGCCATACCTGGTAGACCGCTACAGCGAACGCAAAGAAAGCGCCGAAGCGCTCTCAGCGCGGGTCAACCGCCAGTGAAGACACCACGATACCGCCTGCGATCAGCAGAAAAGCCGCCAAGTGGTAGAAGTGCGGTGCTTCCCCCAAGAATGCAGTGGACATGACCGCAGCAAACAAAGGCGTGAGGTTGGCAAAAAAACCGGCCACATTCGGCCCAACGCGTTGAATCCCCAAGCCCCAACTGCGGTAAGCCAACAAAGCCGGTCCCAAAGCCACAAACAACAGCGTGGCAGCCAAAGGCCAACCCCAAACGATGTGCGGGTCGGTCATGTAATGCCACTCAACACCGGTGAACAGTGCGCACCAAACCAGACCAAACACCATTTGACCCATCAAAAAATAAGCCCAGTTGCCCCGGATCTCGGGTGGGTCATGGGGCAAGGAGACCAACCAACTGTAGGTGGCCCAGCACAACACAGCGATGAGGATGTATACATCGCCAATCACGAGCTCGACACGCATCAAGGTTTGCCAATCGCCCCGCCCTAAGACGCATAAGACACCAGCGATCGACATGGCCGCACCCAACAACTGCTGAGGTCGAATCCGCTGCTTGAAAAAAAGCGCCCCCAACGCCAACATGAACACCGGGACGCTGGAACCCACCAGCGTCACGTTGATCGGTGTGGAGGTGTGCAAAGCCAGGTATTGAAAGCTGTTGTAACAACCCACGCCCAAGAGGCTCATGACTGCATAGCGACGCCAAAGCGGCCATAAAGGGCTGCTGGGCAACAAAATCCGCCAGGCCCAGGGCATGAGCAACAGGGTGGCCAGTAACCAACGGAAAAAATTCAAGGTGATCGGTGGCACCATGTCAGCAACCAATTTACCCAAGATAGAGTTGCCGGCCCAAACCAGCGGTGGCAACAACAACAAGCCAATGGTGGCTGGGGTCAGCGGGGAGCGGTTTGCTGTTGGGATGTCAGACATGAGGGACACTCTAACCCACAAGACATTCCAGGCGCATGTGCCACCGGTCTCATGGAATTATTTTGTTACAATCTTGTTCGTTTTGGCGACACAGGTCTGTCAAAACCAACCGAATACATTCCTCGATAGCTCAGTCGGTAGAGCGCCGGACTGTTAATCCGTAGGTCCCTGGTTCGAGCCCAGGTCGAGGAGCCAAAACCCCTTTAAAAACAACGACTTAAATCGTTGTTTTTATTTTATTTGTTAATTACACGGTTATTACACGAATATTAAACCTGCCGCTGGTTGCTTTTTCCTAAAAGTCATTGTAAAGTGCTGACATGCGTGTACCAGCAAGCGAAACCGTCGTAGTCAAGCCTGAATTGATTAGGCTTGTGCGTCGTGACGACAGCAAAAAATGGCAAGCACATTACAAGCTAGAGAATCTCAAAACTTGGTTCCGTCGCAGCACTGATACAGCCAACGTGAAGGAAGCAGCGCGCATTGCTGAACGCATGTGGATGAAGGCAACGTTTGACTTTGAAGAAGGCCGTCCAGTCATCAGCAGAAAGTTCAAGCCAGTGGCTGAAATCGTCCTGCATCGCTTGGAGTCTGAAATTGCCGCAGGTACCGCCAAACCTAGCTTTCGGGACTATGTTTCAGCTATTAAGTTGTACTT
>CAMDCZ010000033.1 GCA_945890735.1 Bordetella parapertussis
CCAAAGTCAGCAAACTGCGCTGCCAAGTCGGCTTCTGCGTGCTCCAGCACAAAATACCTGAAAGCTTCGGCCGCTGGCGACAGCAGCTTGGACAAGGTGTGCACCACATGCCAAGCACGCACCACGGGTGCACCCTTGACCTTCAAGACGCACAGTTGCTGGGTTTGCAGCTCGAGGCCAATGGTGTGCAGGCTCAAAAAGCTCAGCCCCAAATTGGCCTTGACCGCCTGTTTGATCGCGTCATTGCTTTTGAGTTCCATGGTGAAACGGGGTTGAAACCGGGCTTGTGTGAAAAACGCTTCCATCGCGGAGCGGGTGCCCGAGCCGGGTTCGCGCACGATGAAGGACTGTTGACGCAAATCCTCGGCCTGCAAGCCGGATTCGCTCGCCAAAGGGTGATCGGGAGAGGCCACAAACACCAGCGGGTTAGCGGCGAAGGGCTCGGCGCGGGTCGGGATTTCAGAGGGCGGGCTGCCCATCACGGCAATGTCCACCTCGCTGTTTTGCAGCCATTGCACCAACTCGCTTCGGTTGCCCACGTTCAGCGCCAGGTCAATGCCCTCGTGCTCATTCAAAAACTTGCGCAGCAAAGCGGGGATGAAATAAGTGGTGGTGTCAACCATGCCGATGGTCAGCTTGCCGGTTTGGATGCGCTGCAAGCGGGCCGCGGCGTCTTCGGCGTCTTTGAGCAGGGCAAGCATTTTGCGGGCATAGACCAGCATGTACTCGCCACTGGTGGTGAGCGACACCTTGCGGCCCTGACGCTCAAACAGCGGCATGCCCACAGCCGCTTCTAACTCTTTGATTTGCATGGTGATTGCGGGCGCAGACACGTGCAAAGTCTCGGCAGCTTTGGCGAAACTGAGGTGGCGAGCGACCGCATTGAACACCCGCAATTGACGAAAGGTGGCGTTTTTCAATTAAGGAAAGCTGAATCGAAAGCTCTGAAAATATGAATTTACTTATTCTGCCAGCTTTTTTACAGTCCTTCCATCTTCTCACCCGATGGAGTTTTCAATGACCGCAAGCACCCAAATCACCGATGCCAAAAAGCGCTACAGCGCTGGCGTACTCAAGTACAAACAGATGGGCTACTGGATGCCCGACTATGTACCCATCGACACAGACACCATCTGTCTGTTTCGCATTACCCCCCAAGAGGGCGTGGACCCCGAGGAGGCAGCAGCGGCTGTGGCCGGCGAATCCTCCACCGCCACCTGGACCGTGGTGTGGACTGACCGCCTGACCGCCTGCGACAGCTACCGCGCCAAGGCCTACAAAGTCGAAGCCGTGCCCGGACGCCCAGGCGAGTACTTTGCTTGGGTGGCCTATGACCTGATCTTGTTCGAGGAAGGCTCCATCTCCAACATGACCGCGTCTTTGATCGGCAACGTGTTTTCCTTCAAGCCGCTCAAGGCCGCCCGTTTGGAAGACATCCGATTGCCCGTGGCCTACATCAAGACCTTCAAAGGCCCACCCACAGGTTTGATCGTGGAGCGCGAGCGCTTGGACAAATTTGGCCGTCCCTTGTTGGGCGCCACCACCAAGCCCAAGCTCGGTTTGTCAGGCCGCAACTACGGCCGCGTGATTTACGAGGGCCTCAAAGGCGGTTTGGACTTCATGAAAGACGACGAGAACATCAACTCACAGCCTTTCATGCACTGGCGTGACCGTTTCTTGTACGTGATGGACGGTGTGAACAAAGCGCAAGCCGTGACCGGTGAGGTCAAGGGCTCGTACCTGAACGTGACCGGTGCCACCATGGAAGACATCTATGAGCGTGCAGAGTTCGCCAAAGAGCTCGGCTCGGTCGTGATCATGCTGGACTTGGTGATCGGCTGGTCAGCGATCCAAAGCATGGCCAACTGGGCGCGCAAAAACGACATGATCGTGCACATGCACCGCGCTGGACACGGCACCTACACCCGCCAGAAAAACCACGGCGTGAGTTTCCGCGTCATGGCCAAGTGGCTGCGCTTGGCGGGTGTCGATCACCTGCACACCGGCACCGCGGTGGGCAAGCTCGAGGGCGACCCGCTGACCGTGCAAGGCTATTACAACGTGTGCCGCGACAGCTACACCAAGCAAGACTTGCCACGCGGTTTGTTCTTTGACCAAGATTGGGCCGACACCAAGAAGGTCATGCCCGTGGCGTCAGGCGGTATCCACGCCGGTCAAATGCACCAGCTCATCGACTTGTTCGGCGACGATGTGATTTTGCAATTCGGTGGCGGCACCATCGGTCACCCCCAAGGCATCCAAGCCGGTGCCGTGGCCAACCGTGTGGCGCTCGAGTCCATGGTCAAAGCACGCAACGAAGGCAAGAACATCTTGGAAGAAGGCCCCACGATTTTGAAGAACGCCGCCAAAACCTGCGGACCCTTGCAAGCGGCGTTGGACACCTGGGGCGACATCAGCTTCAACTACCAATCCACAGACAGCAGCGACTATGCCGTCACCCCAAGCGTTGCTTGATACACAAAGGAAACTCACATGTTGACCAACCCCACCGGGAAACTCACCCAAGGCCAGTTCAGCTTTTTGCCTGAGCTCACTGACGCGGAAATCGGCTTGCAAATCAAGTATGGCCTGTCCAAAGGCTACGCTTGGAGCGTGGAATACACCGACGACCCGCACCCACGCAACACTTACTGGGACATGTTCGGCATGCCCATGTTCGACCTGCAAGATCCCGCCGGTGTTTTGCTCGAAGTCAACAACTGCCGCAAAACCTTCCCCAACCACTACATCCGCTTGATGGCATTTGACTCCACCCGCGGCATTGAATCGGTGGCCATGAGCTTCATCGTGCACCGACCCGCCAATGAGCCTGGCTTCCGCTTGGACCGCCAAGAAGTGCAGGGTCGCAGCATGCGCTACACCACGCATGGCTACGCGAGCGACAAACCAGAAACCAAGCGTTACAGCAAGTAAGCCCAGACCACCATGAACGCACCTGCATACAACCTGCCAGGGGTGACCCCCATGCCCGAGTCCCAGCCCCATGCGAGTGGCTCGGGTGTGGCTGTGACCGACACCGGCGCGCGTACCGTGGCCGAGGTCATGGCGCAGACGCAAGTGCAACAGGTGATGGACGCGCTGGACCGCGACTTGGTCGGCTTGAAGCCGGTCAAGACGCGCATCCGGGACATCGCGGCCTTGTTGGTGATTGACCGCTTGCGCTTGAACCTGGGATTGGCTGCGCAAGCGCCGTCACTGCACATGTGTTTCAGTGGCAACCCTGGCACGGGCAAAACCACGGTGGCCATGCGCATGGCGCAAATCCTGCACGAGTTGGGTTATGTGCGCAGCGGCCATTTGGTGGCGGTCACGCGGGACGATTTGGTGGGCCAGTACATCGGTCACACCGCACCCAAAACCAAAGAAGTGCTGAAAAAAGCCATGGGCGGCGTGCTGTTCATTGACGAGGCGTATTACCTGTACCGCCCTGAAAACGAGCGCGACTATGGGCAAGAGGCGATCGAGATTTTGTTGCAGGTCATGGAAAACCAACGTGACGACTTGGTGGTGATCTTGGCGGGCTACAAGGACCGGATGGACACCTTCTTCCAGTCCAACCCTGGCATGAACTCACGCATCGCGCACCACATCGATTTCCCCGACTACGCGGAAGACGAGTTGGCAGAAATTGCCCAGCACATGCTGCAAGTGCAAAACTACCGACTCGACCCTGAAGCGCAAGCCGCGTTTGGACAGTACCTGCACTTGCGCAAGCAGCAACCGCACTTTGCCAATGCCCGCAGTGTCCGCAATGCCTTGGAGCGGGCCCGCCTGCGTCAAGCCAGCCGCTTGTTTGCCAACCCCGACAAAGTGTTGACCGCGGATGACCTGAGCACCTTGAATGCCCAGGACATCTTGGCCAGCCGTGTCTTTCAAGCCCCGCAGGTCAAGCCATGAGCCGATTGCAAGCACTGATCTTCGATGTCGACGGCACCTTGGCCGACACCGAAACCGCCCACATGAACGCCTTCAACCATGCCTTCGAGCAAGAGGGCATGGATTGGCATTGGGATTTGCCAACCTACACCGAGCTGCTGGGCATCTCCGGCGGCAAAGAACGCATGCTGCATTTTTGGCAGCAAACACACCCGGACATGAAAGCCATCGATGGGGGCGCTTTGCAAGACACGATCGAGCGATTGCATGCGGTCAAAACAGCGGCCTATGAAAGCGCGGTGCAAAGCGGCGAGGTGCAATTGCGCCCCGGTGTGCTCGCCCTGATCCAAGCCGCGCACCAAGCCGGTCTGCGGTTGGCGATCGCCACCACCACTTCACCTGTGAATATCGCGGTGTTGCTGCGCACCGCGATCGGACCAGACTGGAAAGACATGTTCGTGGTGATCGAAGACGCGTCCACCGCGCCCAAGAAAAAACCGCATCCGCAGGTTTATACGCAGACCCTGACGCGATTGGGTTTGCCTGCCAGCGGTTGCATGGCTTTTGAAGATTCCAGCAATGGCTTGCAAGCGGCCCTGGCCGCGGGCTTGGCAACCATCGTCACCCCCAACAGCTTTACCCAACACCATGATTTCACCGGCGCATCTCAGGTGGTGCCTGATTTGAGCCATGTGGATTTGGCCCAGTTACACGCTTGGCATGCCAGCCCACAAAAGACCTGACAGGAGACCCCGATGCCTTTGCGCCACCGCACCACCTTGACCCAGTACCTGATTGAAGAGCGCCGCCGTTTCCCCGGCTCCAGTGGCGACTTCAATGCCTTGGTGCTGGACATCGCCTTGGCTTGCAAAGCCATTGCCCGGGCAGTGGCCATGGGTGAATTGGGTGGCTTGTACGGCGACCACCCCGGCGAGGCCGGTGGCGCCATCAACGTGCAAGGTGAAACCCAAAAGAAACTCGATGTGCTGAGCAACGAGTTGTTCATTCGCTTGAACCAATGGGGCGGACACTTGGCGGGCATGGCGTCGGAAGAAATGACCGACCCTTACCAAATCCCCAAGGCCAACCCGCGTGGCAAGTACCTGTTGGTGTTTGACCCGCTGGACGGTTCGAGCAACATCGATGTGAACGTGTCGGTGGGCAGCATCTTCTCGGTGCTGCGCGCCCCGCCAGACGCCATCGACAGTGGTCGCGACCTGACGGAGCAAGACTTTTTGCAACCGGGCACCAGCCAAGTGGCCGCAGGCTATGCGCTGTACGGCCCGACCACCATGCTGGTGTTGACGGTGGGCAATGGCGTGGCTGGGTTCACCTTGGACCCGAACCTCGGCGAGTTCATGCTGACACACCCCAAGTTGCACGTGCCCGAGGACACCCAAGAGTTTGCGATCAACGCCTCCAACAGCCGATTTTGGGAAGCACCGATCAAGCGGTATGTGGATGAATGCCTGGCTGGCAAATCCGGTCCGCGCGGGAAAGACTTCAACATGCGTTGGATCGCTTCCATGGTGGCCGAGGCGCACCGTATCTTGATGCGCGGCGGCGTGTTCATGTACCCGCGCGACAACAAAGACCCGAGCAAAGCCGGGCGCTTGCGCCTGCTGTACGAAGCCAACCCGATTGGCATGGTGATGGAGCAGGCCGGTGGCCGCGCCAGCACGGGCCGCGAACCCATGCTGTCGGTTCAGCCCAGCGGTTTGCACCAACGCATCGGCTTGGTGTTTGGCTCGAAAAACGAAGTCGAGCGCATCGAGCGTTACCACCGTGAGCCTGTTGAAATAGAAAACAACACGCCTTTGTTTGCTGAACGCACCTTGTTCCGCGATTGATCTCCTTTGGAAAGCCTGAGCCATGTCTGTTAAACACCCCATCATCGCCATCACTGGTTCCTCCGGTGCTGGCACCACCTCGGTGACCCGCACTTTTGAAAATATTTTTCGCCGCGAAAAAGTCACTGCCGCCATCATCGAAGGCGACAGCTTTCACCGCTTCGACCGCTTAGAAATGCGCAAAATGGCCGCCGACGCTGAAAAGCAAGGCGACAAAAACTTCAGTCACTTTGGCCCCACCACCAACCTGTTCCCTGAGCTCGAAGCCTTGTTCAAGTCTTATGGCGACACCGGCACGGGCAAGCGCCGCAAGTACTTGCATGACCATGAGGAGGCTGCGCCTTACAAACAAGACCCCGGCACCTTCACGCCTTGGGAAGACGTGCCCTCGGACACCGATTTGTTGTTTTACGAAGGCTTGCACGGCGCGGTGGTCACCCCCGAGGTCAACATCGCCAAGCACCCTGACTTGCTGATTGGCGTGGTGCCTGTCATCAACCTGGAGTGGATTCAAAAACTCTGGCGCGACAAATCCAAGCGTGGCTACTCGACCGAAGCGGTGACCGACACCATCCTGCGCCGCATGCCCGACTACGTGAACTACATCTGCCCGCAGTTTGCCCACACCCATGTCAACTTCCAGCGTGTGCCCTGTGTGGACACCTCCAACCCGTTCATCGCCCGCGAGATTCCCGCGCCCGATGAGAGCTTTGTGGTGATTCGCTTTGCCAACCCCAAGGGCATCGACTTTCCCTATTTGCTCAACATGATTCACGACTCTTTCATGTCCCGCGCCAACACCGTGGTGGTGCCTGGCGGCAAGATGGAGCTCGCGATGCAACTCATCTTCACACCGTTTGTGTGGCGAATGATGGAACGCAAGAAAAAGGCCTGAGGCCATTCCCTAACTGTTTAACTGGAGATATTCATGGCCCTCGTTTCTTTGCGCCAAGTGCTCGACCATGCTGCCGAACACGGCTATGGCGTGCCCGCTTTCAACGTCAATAACTTAGAGCAAGTGCAAGCCATCATGGAGGCTGCGCAAGAGACCCACAGCCCGGTGATCTTGCAAGCCTCGGCGGGTGCACGCAAATACGCGGGCGAAGCTTATTTGCGCCACCTGGTGTTGGCCGCGATTGAATCGCACCCCGACATCCCTGTGGTGATGCACCAAGACCATGGCGTCTCCCCTGCGGTGTGCCAACAGTCGATTCGCTCGGGTTTCTCCAGCGTGATGATGGACGGCTCGCTCATGCAAGACGGCAAGACCCCCGCCAGTTATGACTACAACGTGGACGTGACTCGCCGTGTCTGCGAGATGGCCCACGCGGTGGGCGTGTCCGTCGAAGGCGAGCTCGGTTGCTTGGGCTCCTTGGAGACGGGTGAGGCCGGCGAAGAAGACGGCATTGGTGCGGTGGGCAAACTCACGCACGACATGCTGCTGACCGACCCGGTGCAGGCCAAAGACTTTGTCGAGCGCACCGGCGTGGACGCCTTGGCGATCGCCATTGGTACCAGCCACGGTGCTTACAAATTCACCCGCAAGCCCACGGGCGACATCTTGGCCATGGACCAGATCGTGGCGATTCACCAAAGCATTCCCAACACCCATTTGGTGATGCACGGCTCGAGCAGCGTACCCCAAGAGTGGCTGGCGATCATCCGTGAGTTCGGTGGCGAGATCAAAGAAACCTATGGCGTGCCCGTGGAAGAAATCCAGCGCGGCATCCGCTCTGGTGTGCGCAAGGTCAACATCGATACCGACATTCGCTTGGCCATGACCGGTGCGATGCGCCAGGCCTTTGCACAAGACCGCAGCGAGTTCGACCCGCGCAAAGTGCTGATCGCTGCGCGCAAGGCGGCACGCGGCATTTGCAAAGCCCGTTTCGAAGCCTTTGGGTGTGCCGGGCATGCGGACCGCATCAAACCCATTGCACTCGATGACATGGTCAGTCGTTACGCCTGACCGATCCACTCCTTGTTGCCCCACCCTTTTCAAAGACAGCCATGTTGAACAAATCCACCACACCTGTGATGTCCTTTGCTGCGCAAGCGGATGTGTCCCAAAGCGACCCGCAGCTGTGGTCAGCGGTGTTGCAAGAGGCAGCCCGCCAAGAGCAGCACATTGAATTGATCGCCTCTGAAAACTACACCAGTCCTGCCGTCATGCGTCTACAAGGCTCGGTCTTGACCAACAAGTACGCCGAAGGCTACCCCGGCAAACGCTACTACGGCGGTTGTGAATTCGTGGACATGGTCGAACAGCTGTGTATTGACCGCCTGCAGGCGCTCTACGGCGCCCACTTCGCCAATGTGCAGGCCAACTCTGGTTCGCAAGCCAACCAAGCGGTGTTTTTGGCCTTGCTGCAACCTGGCGACACCATCATGGGCATGAGCTTGGCCGAAGGCGGCCACCTGACCCACGGCATGCACTTGAACATGAGCGGCAAATGGTTCAATGTGGTGAGTTATGGCCTGAATGCCGCTGAAGAAATTGATTACGAAGCGATGGAGCGCATGGCGCATGCCCACAAGCCCAAACTCATCATTGCGGGTGCCTCTGCCTATTCACTCAAGATCGATTGGGCCAAATTTGCCCAGGTCGCCAAAAGCATAGGCGCTTACCTGATGGTGGACATGGCCCATTACTCTGGCTTGATCGCCGGGGGCGTCTACCCCAACCCCATGCCCCATGCCGATGTGGTCACGTCCACCACCCACAAAAGCTTGCGCGGACCGCGAGGCGGCATCATCTTGACCAACAGTGAAGAGATGTCGAAAAAAATCAACAGTGCCGTTTTTCCAGGTTTGCAAGGCGGTCCGCTGATGCATGTCATTGCAGGCAAGGCGACGGCTTTTCACGAAGCCTTGCAGCCCGCCTTCAAGGCTTACCAACAACAGGTTGTCTTGAATGCAGACACCTTGGCCACAACCTTGGTCGAGCGCGGTTTGCGCATCGTCAGCGGCCGCACGGAAAGCCATGTGATGTTGGTTGATTTGCGCGCCAAAGGCATCACTGGCAAGGCCGCTGAGCAGGCCTTGGGCCAAGCCCACATCACTTGCAACAAAAACGGCATACCCAACGACCCGGAAAAACCCATGGTGACCAGTGGCATCCGTTTGGGCACGCCTGCCATGACCACCCGTGGCTTCACGCAGGTACAAGCACGCATGACCGCGCACCTGATCGCGGATGTGTTGGAGGCGCCGGATGACGCCGAGCACATCGCCAAGGTGCGCGCCAAGGTGGCCGAGTTGGTCGCACCTTTTCCGGTGTATGGCGACAGTGTGTTGCATCCCTGAAGCACAGGGCTGGTTTGTCAGTCTATCTATGTGAAACGTTTAACCATCGAAGGGAATCCAAATGGCTGGTCGTAATTTCTTGTTTGTCCCTGGTCCCACCAACGTACCTGAGCGCGTCCAACGCGCCATGATGGTGTCGATGGAGGATCACCGCTCACCCAACTTTCCACACCTGACCCATACCCTGTTGGCTGGGCTCAAGGACATCTTCCGCACCAAAACCGGTACCCCTTTCATCTTCCCGTCCTCTGGCACGGGTTGCTGGGAGGCCGCGCTGACGAACACCCTTTCCCCTGGCGACAAAGTGCTGGCAGCAAGGTTCGGTCAGTTCAGCCACCTGTGGATCGACATGTGTCAGCGTCTGGGCTTGGATGTGCATATCGTCGACTGCGAATGGGGCACAGGCGTTCCCTTGCAACAGTTCGCCGACATTTTGAAAAGCGATACCCAGCACCAGTTCAAAGCGGTGTTGGCTTGTCACAATGAAACCGCCACCGGCGTGACCTCGGACATGGCTGGCGTGCGCGAGGCTTTGGATGACGCCGCCCACCCGGCGCTGTTGTTTGTTGATTGCGTCTCTTCATTGGGCTGTATCGATTTCCGCTTTGATGACTGGGGCGTGGACATGGCGGTCAGTGGCTCGCAAAAGGGTTTGATGCTGCCAGCTGGTTTGGGTATTTTGTGCGCCAGCGACAAAGCCTTGGCCATGCACGCAACAGCGCAACTCAAGCGAGCCTTCTTTGACTTGCAAGACATGCTGAAAAGCAATGCCACTGGCTACTTCCCCTACACCCCGGCTTTGCCTTTGATGTATGGACTGATCGAGTCCATGAAAATGCTCAACGAAGAAGGCTTGGAGAATGTGTATGCCCGTCACCACTACCTGGCAGAGGGTGTTCGCGCCGCTGTCACCCAGGGCTGGCAACTCAAGCTGTGCGCGGCAGAAGCCAAATGGCATTCGGACACGGTCACTGCGGTGATGCTGCCTGCCAACATTGCCGGCACGGAGGTGATTGCCCGCGCCTATCGTCGCTACAACCTGTCACTGGGCGGCGGTTTGTCTAAAGTAGCTGGTAAGCTGTTTCGCATCGGCCATTTGGGCGACATGAACGAGGTGCATTTGATGGCTGCGATCAATGGGGCTGAAATGGCCATGCTTGACTGTGGCGTTGCGCTGCAGCCTGGCAGCGGCAGTGCGGCTGCGGGCAACTACTGGCGCCAGCACGCGCAGCCCTCGGGTCTGGGTGCACCCGTCATCAACAAGGACGAACATGCAAAACATAGTCTTTCTGGACAGGCAATCGTTAAAGGCTGAGCTGCGGGCGCCGTCGTTTGCGCACGCCTGGACCGAGCATGCGCAAACCCGACCCGATCAAGTGGTCGAGCGTTTGCAACACGCCACGGTCGCCATCAGCAACAAAGTACCGATCCGCCGGGACACGCTGGCTCAATTGCCAAACCTCAAACTGATCGCCATGGCCGCGACAGGCTACGACGTGATCGACATTGACGCTTGCCGTGAGCGGGGTGTGGCGGTGGCCAACATCCGCAACTACGCGGTGCACACCGTGCCAGAGCATGCCTTTGCCCTGATCTTTGCCTTGCGCCGCAACCTGTTGGCCTACCGCGAAGATGTTTTGAATGGGCGCTGGCAAAAGGAATCGCAGTTTTGCTTTTTCGACTACCCGATCCGTGACCTGCATGGCAGCACCTTGGGTATTTTTGGTGAAGGTGTGCTGGGCCAAGCCACCGCCCAGATTGGACGCGCCTTGGGCATGAGAGTGCTGTTTGCCGACCATGCGCCGCCCAAAGCCCCGGGCGTGGACTTTGTCCCGCCAGCCCAGGTGTTTGCCGAGTCCGACATCATTTCACTGCACTGCCCCCTGACGCCGGCCTCGCGCCATTTCATCGGCATGGCGCAGTTGCAACAAATGAAGCCCAGTGCCTTGCTGATCAACACCTCGCGTGGCGGCTTGGTCGATGAGCAGGCGCTGAAGATCGCCTTGGAAACCGGCGTGATTGCCGGTGCGGGTTTCGATGTGCTGAGTCAAGAGCCCCCGAAAGACGGCAACCCTTTGTTGGAGATTCGTTCGCCCCATTTCATCTTGACACCGCATGTGGCCTGGGCGTCGCAACAAGCCATGCAGTTTTTGGCCGACCAACTGATCGACAACATCGAGGCCTTTATCGCCAACCAGCCCCAGCACCTGGTGACCTGAAGCGCAGGTTCAGTCCTGGTCTTGGCCAGGCTTTTTCGCCAGCGCCATGGCGTACAAGGCGTTGCGGGGCGCGCCCGAGATCTGTGCGGCCAAGCGGACGGCTGTTTTGGTGGGCAATTCGGCGAGCAACGCATCCAACACCCGCTCGGCTTCTCCCAGGCCCGGTTCGGCTTGCGCCAAGGGATGCAATGCCAAGGCAAATTCGCCTTTGCCGCGCTGCGCTGAGGCGTCGAGCCAGGCGCTGAATGCATCGGCCCGCATGACGGCCACCTCTTCAAACTGTTTGGTGAGCTCGCGCCCGACACTCAAGCGGCGCTCGCCCAAGGCGGCCAAGTCCTTGGCCACGGCTTCGACCCGGTGAGGGGCTTCTAAAAACACCTGAGCCCGCGCCTCTTGCCCCATGGCCAAGATGGCGGCTTGGCGCTCTTGCGCTTTGCTGGGCAAAAAGCCTGCAAACACAAACCCAGAATCGCCCGAGCAGCCGCTCACGCTGAGCAAGGCGGTGATGCTGCTCGCGCCCGGGATCGGCGAGACCTTCAGGCCAGCGGCTTGCACCAAGGCGACCAGGCGCGCACCCGGATCGCTGATCGCCGGTGTACCTGCATCACTCAAATAGACCACCCGCTCGCCTTGTTGCAAACGCACAATCACTTGCTCGGCGGCGCTGGCCTCGTTGTGTTGGTGCACTGCCAGCCAAGCGTGGGCGGGTTTGTCAATGCCGTAGTTGCGCAGCAGGCTTTGGCTGTGGCGGGTGTCTTCACAGGCCAGCAGGTCGGCGGTGTGCAGCAGGTGCAGCGCCCGCAAGCCCATGTCGGCCAGGTTGCCAATCGGCGTGGCCAACACATACAGACAGCCGCCGGGGTGGTCCTGGGCGGCACAGGCCGCTTGGGCTGCGGCCAACACTGTTTCATAGCGAGGATTCAATGAACACCTTTCGGGCAACAAAGGACAAAACCACCAAACAACTCGGCGACGCCGCCGAAGACATGGCTTTGTCACATTTGCAAGACCAAGGGTATCGCCTGTTGGTCCGCAATTACCGCACACCCGGGCGCGGCGGCGGCGAGATCGACCTGATTGTGCGCGACCCTGCTGGCACCGTGGTGTTTGTGGAGGTGCGACGGCGGCAAAGCGCCAGGCAAGGGGGCGCATTGGCCAGCATCGGCGCGGTCAAGCGCCAGCGCATTGTGTATGCTGCGCAGCACTACCTGCGGGCCTGGGGCCAGTGGCCGCCTTGCCGTTTTGATGTGGTGGTGGTGCAAGCCGGCGAGTTGCAGTGGCTCCAAGCGGCATTCACCGCTTAGGACGCAGGCCGGTTGCGACAAATGACATCTTGCAAAGGTATGATCGCCGCATGTTAGAGCAACGCATCGAACAGCAGTTCATCGACAGCGCAGACTTGAAATACCAAGCCGCGCAAGCCTTAAGCAAACCTTTGGCCGCCGCGGTTCAGGCTCTGCTGGCCTGTGTGACCAGCGGAGGCAAGGTGTTGGCCTGTGGCAATGGCGGTTCAGCCGCCGACGCGCAGCATTTCGCTGCCGAGTTTGTGGGCCGCTTTGAGCGCGAACGCCCAGAGTTGGGTGCGATTGCCCTCACCACCGACTCGTCCATCCTCACCGCCATCGCCAACGACTACGACTTTGACCAGATTTTTTCCAAGCAAGTCAGGGCGCTGGGACAACCAGGCGATGTGTTGCTGGCGATCTCCACCAGTGGCAACTCCCGCAACGTGCTCACCGCGATCGCTGCTGCCCATGAGCGCGAATTGACGGTGATTGCCTTGACCGGCAAGGGCGGCGGCAAGATCGGCCAGACCTTGCGTGAAACCGATGTGCATGTGTGTGTGCCGCACGACCGGACGGCGCGTATTCAAGAAGTCCATTTGCTGGCGCTGCACTGCCTGTGCGACGGCGTGGACAGTCAGTTGTTGGGCGAACAGGAGACCCCCGAATGAAATCAAAAAAGCTGGCCACCCTCGGTGGTGTTGTGTTGTTGAGCTTGTCGTTGAACGCTTGTGCACCATTGATGGTGGCGGGTTTTGCCGGTACCGCGATCGTGGCCAGCGACCGGCGCACCTCGGGCGCACAGCTCGAGGATGAAACCATCGAGTTGCGTGGTTCGGCGCGCATCCGCGACGCCTTGGGCGACAAAGCCCATGTCAACGTCACCAGCTTCAATCGCCAGGTGTTGCTGACCGGCGAGATCGCCAGCGAGCGCGACCGCCAGACCGTTGTTCAGTTGGTGGAAAAAATTGAAAACGTGCGCAGCGTGGTCAGTGAGATGTCGATCACCCCGATCTCGACCCTGGGCGAGCGCTCCAACGACCTGCTGATCACCGCCAAGGTCAAAGGCAGCTTGGTCGACAGCCGAGACTTGTTTGCCAATGCCTTCAAAGTCGTCACCGAGCGCGGCACGGTTTACCTGATGGGGCGCGTCACCCTGCGCGAGGCCAACAGCGCCACCAACGTGATCCGCAATGTCAACGGCGTCAACAAAGTGGTGCGCTTGTTTGAAATCATCACCGAGGAAGAGCTGCGCAACCTGCTGCCCCCCCCGCCCCCTGCGGACAAGCCTGCCGACAGCGGCAAACCCAAAACCTGACCGCGCTTCTGTGGTCAAGGCTGAAGCCACCTGCGGCTGGCTTGGTGGTTTCAGCGCAGCCGCTTGACCAGGCTGGAGGTATCCAAGCGGTTGCCCCCCATGGCCTGCACATCCGCGTAAAACTGATCGACCAGTGCCGTCACCGGCACCCTTGCACCATTGCGTTTGGCCTCGTCGATCACCAGCCCCAGGTCTTTGCGCATCCAGTCCACGGCAAAACCAAAGTCAAATTTGTCGGCCACCATGGTTTTGCCACGGTTGTCCATTTGCCAGCTCTGCGCCGCCCCTTTGCCGATCACGTCAAGCACCTGTGCCATGTCAAGACCGGCTTTCATGCCAAACGCTATGCCTTCAGCCAGGCCCTGCACCAGGCCTGCGATACACACCTGGTTGACCATTTTGGTGAGTTGACCCGCGCCACTCTCGCCCATCAGGGTGACGGCTTTGGCGAAAGCCATGGCCACGGGTTGCATGCGCTCGAAAGCCGCCGCCTCGCCGCCACACATGACGGTCAGCAGGCCATTGACCGCACCGGCTTCGCCGCCTGAAACCGGTGCATCGATGAAGTGCACGCCCAGGCCTTGTGCCTTGGCAAACAACTCACGCGCCACATTGGCGGAGGCCGTGGTGTGGTCGACCAGGACCGTGCCCTTTTGCATGCCGCTCAAGGCGCCATCGGCACCGAGCATGACCGCACGCAGATCGTCGTCATTGCCAACGCAGCAAAACACCATCTCCGCCCCGGCGGCGGCTTCGCGGGGCGTGGCGGCGCTGGCATGACCGGGGAACTCGGCACACCAGTCGTGGGCTTTGACCGGGTGACGGTTGTAGACCGTGACCCGGTGGCCGGCTTGTGCCAAGTGGCCAGCCATGGGGTAGCCCATGACGCCTAGACCAATGAAGGCGACTGAGGTGGCGGTGGAGGGTTCGTGGGTTTTCGGGTTGATGCGTGGCATGTGTGTGGCTCCAGACAGAAGGTCTGCATCTTAGGGCCATGCGCTCAGCTGTGTTGCAAGGCTTCCTCGGGTGAAACCAGCCCACGAGAAACCAGCTGCGCCAAGCTTTGCGCCAGGGTTTGCATGCTGTGCTGTGCGCCGGTTTGCAGCACCGTGGGCAGTTGCGCGGTTTTGCTCTCGCGAATCAGGTGGCGCACCGCTGGGGTGGCATACAGCAACTCATGGGCTGCGACCCGGCCGGCGCCGTCAGCCCTGCGGCACAAGGTTTGGGTCACCACGCCCAAAAGCGACAAGCTCAGTTGCTGGCGCACCAAGGCTTTGTCGCTGCTGGGGAACACATCGACCAAGCGCTCAACCGCTTGCGTGGCGCTGCGGGTGTGCAGGCTGCCCAAGACCAAATGCCCGGTTTCAGCCGCGCTCAAGGCCAATCGCACCGTGGGCAAATCACGCATTTCACCGACCAAAATCACGTCCGGGTCTTGCCGCAGCGCAGCCCGCAAAGCCGTGTCAAAACCCGCGCTGTGCCCAGGCACGCTGCGTTGCTGCACCAGACTGCGCTGGCTGGTGTGGACAAACTCGATCGGGTCTTCCAAGGTGAGGATGTGCAGCGCTTGCGTGGCGTTCAGGTGGTGCACCAAGGCGGCCAAGGTGGTGGATTTGCCCGACCCGGTGGCGCCGGTGACCAGCAACAAACCATGCGGTCGACGCGTCCAATCTGTCAAACATGCAGGCGCACCAATGTCAGCCAAATGCGGTACTTGCTGCGGGATGACCCGCCACACCGAGGACCAACCGCGCGACTGTGCAAACACGTTCACCCGAAAACGCCCCAAGCCTGGCCAATCGATGGCGGTGTCGTGGTCTTGTGGCCAAGCTTGATGCCTGGGCAAATGGGATGTCGACTTGGTCAATGGTTCTTGTGCTGACCAGTCAGGCAAAGCTTGGCGCAAGATGCCTTCGAGTTGCGGCGCGGTCAGGGCGGGTACAGGCAAGGTTTGCAGTTCACCGTGCACCCGCACCATGGGCGGCAAGCCCGCGCTCAGGTGCAGGTCACTGGCCTGCAGGGCAAGGGTTTGAGTCAGCCAGTGGTTCAGGTCGTGGTGCATGGTCGGGGCTTGTTACAGTTCCATCATGGATGAACTGAGCAAGCGTTATCAAGCAGTGCGTGAACGCATCACACAAGCGGCGTTGCAAACAGGGCGCCCAACGCTCAGTGTGAAGTTGCTTGCCGTGTCCAAAACCTTTCCTGCCGATGCCGTCGCTGCTGTGGCCGCCTTGGGCCAGCGTGACTTTGGCGAAAACTATGTGCAAGAGGGTGTGGACAAAATCGTCGCGCTCAAAAGCGTGGCCGGTTTGGTATGGCATTGCATCGGCCCTTTGCAAAGCAACAAAACCCGCCCCGTGGCCGAGCACTTTGATTGGGTGCACAGCGTGGACCGCCTGAAAATCGCCCAGCGGTTGAGCGAGCAACGCCCCGCGCATTTGCCGCCATTGCAGGTGTGTATGCAGGTCAACATCGATGGCGGCCCCACCAAGGCAGGTGTGCTGCCTGCCGAGGCCTTGGCGCTGGCCCAAGCCGTGGCCGTTTTGCCTCGCTTGGTGTTGCGCGGCCTCATGACCATCCCCGATGCAGTGGATGGCTTTGACGCACAAGTGGCACTGCATGCCCAAGCCAAGCGGTTGTTTGATGAATTGCAAGCCGCCTTGGGCTTGCCGAACTTTGACACCTTGTCCATGGGCATGAGTGCCGATCTGGAGGCCGCGATACAAGCGGGCAGCACCATGGTGCGGGTGGGGACGGCGGTGTTTGGGGCGCGCTGAGCGCGCAACTCAAAACCGGGGTAAATCGGGATGGCTGATTTGCCCGCCTCTCACCAACATCTTGCCGTACTCGGCGCAGCGTTGCAGGGTGGGAATCACCTTGCCAGGGTTGAGCAAGCCTTGCGGGTCAAAGGCGCGTTTGACGCCAAACATTTGCTCGTTTTCGGCGGCTGAAAACTGCACGCACATGGAGTTGAGTTTTTCCACACCCACACCGTGCTCGCCGGTGACGGTGCCGCCCATGGCCACGCTGGTTTCCAAAATGTCCGCGCCAAACAGTTCGCAGCGGTGCAGTTGGTCGGGGTCATTCGCATCAAACAAGATGAGCGGGTGCAAATTGCCGTCCCCTGCGTGGAACACATTGGCGCAGCGCAAGCCATACTTTTTTTCCATCTCGGCAATCGCGAGCAGGATGTCAGCCAAGCGTTTGCGCGGGATGGTCGAGTCCATGCACATGTAGTCGGGGCTGATGCGGCCCGACGCGGGAAACGCGTTTTTGCGGCCACTCCAAAAACGCAAGCGCTCAGCTTCGTCTTTGCTCACGGCAATCGCGGTGGCACCACAGCCTTGCAGCACCGCGCTCATGCGGCCGATTTCTTCTTCCACCTCTTCGGGTGTGCCGTCGCTCTCGCACAGCAAAATGGCCTCGGCATTCAGGTCGTAGCCCGCATGCACAAAGTCTTCCACAGCGGCAGTCATCGGCTTGTCCATCATCTCCAAACCCGCAGGGATGATGCCCGCTGCGATCACCGCAGCCACTGCATCACCGGCTTTGCGCAGGTCGTCGAAGCTGGCCATGATGCAGCGTGCCAGTTGGGGCTTGGGCGTGAGCTTGACTGTCACCTCGGTGGTCACGGCCAGCATGCCCTCCGAGCCCACCACCAAGGGCAGCAGGTCCAGGCCAGGGGTGTCCAGCGCATCGCCACCGAACTCGATCGGCTCGCCGTCCATGGTGAAGCCCTTGACCTTGAGCACGTTGTGCAAGGTCAGACCGTATTTCAGGCAGTGCACGCCGCCTGAGTTTTCCGCCACGTTGCCACCGATGGTGCAAGCGATTTGGCTGGAAGGATCGGGCGCGTAATACAAACCCAAAGGCGCAGCGGCTTCGCTGATGGCCAGGTTGCGCACGCCGCACTGCACCACAGCGGTTCGGCTGTGCAAATCCATTTTCAAAATCTGGTTGAATTTGGCCAAGGACAGCGTGACGCCTTGGGGGTGCGGCATGGCGCCACCCGACAAGCCAGTGCCTGCGCCGCGGGCCACCACCGGCACACCCAGTTGGTGGCAGGTGCGAAGCACGGCTTGCACTTGGGCCTCGGTTTCGGGCAAGACCACACACATCGGGCGTTGGCGGTAGGCGGTCAGGCCATCGCATTCATAGGGGGTGGTGTTTTCGGCAGAAGACAGCACCGCATGGGCGGGCAAGACGCTGCGCAAGGCGCTTAAAACAACCGCATTGTCTGCAGTGTGAAGCAGCGCTTGGTGTTCGGTCGACAGGGGAGCATTCATGGGCAAAACAAGGACAAGAAACCGCTACTGTAAGCCCTGCCCCCAACTCAAGCGGCGGCAAGGGCTTTGACCTGGGCCAAGCGGTTGATTTCTTCTTGCAGTGCCGAAGGTGAAATCGGCTTGGCGACATAGCCATTGGCGCCGGCATCCATGAACCGTTCTCGGTCAAAGTTGAGCGCGTAGGCGGTCACCATGATCACCGGTGTGTCTGGGTGTGAGGCACCCCGGCTTTCGCGCATCCGGCGCAAAGCCGCCATGCCGTCCATCACGGGCATCATCACATCCAACAGCACCAAGTCAAACCGTTGCTGGGTGAACAGCTCTAGGGCGGCTTGCCCGTCGTGGGCTTGGGCGCAGGTGTGACCCATTTGGTCGAGCATCATGGACAGCAGCTTCATGTTGATCGGGTGGTCTTCGGCCACCAGGATATGCAGCGGCGTGACAGCGCGGCCCAGGGGCTCGGCCGTGTGTAACTGCACCGGGGTCGCTTGTGTGGCTTGGGCGCACGGCAAGGTCAGGCTGAACTTGGCACCTTGGTTGGGTGCAGATTCGATTTGCATGTGGCCGCCCATCAGTTGCACCAACTCACGGGTGATGGCCAAACCCAACCCCGTGCCGCTGATGGCCGGGTTGTGGTGGTGACCCAGGGTGAAGGGCTGGAAGAGGTTGTCGGCTTTGCTGGCTTGGAAGCCCACGCCGGAGTCTTGCACCGTGAAGTTGAGCAACCAGGTACCGGCTTGTGCGGTAGGCGTCAAGCGCAGGCTGGTGTGCACATAGCCTTTGGTGGTGAACTTGATCGCATTGCTGATCAGGTTGCTCATCACCTGGCGCAAGCGCAGGGGGTCGAGCAGCACCGGCGGCGTCTCCGCGGGAATGTCTTCGTAGCCCAGGCTCAGCCCTTTGGCATGGGCTTGTGGGTAAAAGCCACGCAAGGTGTGGTGCAACAAGTCCATGGGGTGGCAAGGGCGGGTATCCAAGTGAAGGTGGCCAGCTTGGAGTTTGGAATAGTCGAGCACGGTGTTGATCACGTTCATCAGGTGCAAGGCCGATTCGTGTGCCAGGCTGATGTGTTCCCGTTGTTGCGGCGTCAGGTCGGTTTGCAGCACCATTTGGGTCATGCCCACCAGACCGTTCATCGGCGTGCGTATTTCGTGGCTCAAGGTGGACAAGAAATGGCTCTTCAAGGTGTGCTCGGCAAGCTCGTCGTCCTCAGGCGCCTGGCTGGTCACAGCCTGCAGCTGCGATTGGTACTGCAGCGCCAAGCGTTTCGCGGCCTCCAGTTCGGTTTCGAGTTGCTGGCGCCGGGCTTGCCAGTGGTCGAATTTGGTTTTGTTGGTGTTGGTTTTGGGCTGCGCAGCTTCCCGTTCGAGGTAATCCAGCGCCACCCAACCTAACGCGGCGGCCAACAAGGCCATGCTCAGCACCAAGAGCGGTTGGTTGAACACGGTGGCCACGACCATGGCCAAACTCAGCCCAAGGCTGGCAGTGCGCCAGGCTTGGGCCCAGAGTTTGGCGGGCGAGGCCAGTTTCACGCGGTAGGTTTTGGCAGGGGTCATGGTGGTTCCTGTTGGGTTGAATCAGCTGCATCACTACTAAAGAGCTCATTATTCGTTGAATGCAATCATATAGAGTGAATTTTATACATCAAAATCAAGAAATCAACAAAAATTAGTATTAATTAGGTATTTGTTGTATTTGCCAAACTTTGGGTCGACCACCCCCGGCTGTGGCCATTCGTCCTACACTCAAGCACACCATCCCCATCCGCCTCAAGAGGTTTGAATGACTGCTGCCGCGCCCACCCAGGACCATTTGTGGTTGCCCTTCACCCCCAACCGCCATTTCCACCAGCAACCCCGGGTCATGGTGAAGGCCGATGGCATGCACTTCACCACCCAAGACGGGCAGCAGGTGCTCGACGGCATTTCCAGCCTCTGGTGCGTGGTGGCTGGGCACAACCAAGCGCCCATCAATGAAGCCATCACCCGGCAGTTGCAAACACTGGACTACGCCACCGCTTTTCAGTTCGGCACCGATCGCGCTTTTGAAGCCGCACAGCGCATCGCTGCGTTCGCGCCCGGCGACCTGAACAAAGTGCTGCTGTGCAGCTCGGGCTCAGAAGCCGCCGACACCGCGATCAAGCTGGCACTGGCCTACCACCGTGCGCGGGGACAAGCGCACCGGCAAGTCTTCATTGGTCGGGAGCGCGGTTACCACGGCGTGGGCTTGGGCGGCATGAGCGTGGGCGGCATCCCAGGCAACCGCAAGGTGTTTGGCGCGGCCATGCTGCCACGGGTAGACCACATGCGTTTCATCCACGACCCGGTCAACCATGCCTATATCCATGGTGAATTGCCCGAGTGGGCAGAGGACCCCTTGCTCGAGCTGGAGCAGCGCATCTTGCCCCTGCACGACCCGAGCAATGTGGCGGCGATTTTTGTCGAGCCGATCGCCGGCAGTGCGGGTTGGTACATCCCGCCCAAAGGCTATTTGCAACGCTTGCGCGCCATTTGCGACAAGCACGGCATTTTGCTGGTGTTTGATGAGGTGATCACCGGCTTTGGTCGCCTGGGTAAGCCGTTTGCAGCCGATTTTTTCGGTGTCCTGCCCGACATGCTCACTTTTGCCAAAGGCGTGACCAATGGCGTGGTTCCGCTGGGCGGCGTGCTGTGCCGCGAGCACATCCATGCCGCCTTGATGCACACCGATGCACCCCTGCACGCGATCGAGTTCGCCCATGGCTATACCTATTCAGGGCACCCCGTGGCCTGTGCCGCTGCGGTGGCCACGATGGATGTGTTTGTGCAAGAAGACCTGCTGGCGCGTGCTTCGGCCGCGGCCCCTGTGCTGGGCGACGCGGTGCATGCGGCGATCAAAGGTTTGCCCAACGTGGTGGGCATCCGCAGTTTGGGGCTGGCCGCTGCCGTTGAGCTGGCCGCCAACCCGGCGGCGCCCGGCAAAGCCGCCTATGAGATTTTCTTGGACTGCTTGGCGCACGGCGTCTTGGTGCGTTCGGCAGGCGACAACCTGGTGCTGGCACCCGCTTATGTGGTCAGTCCTGCGCAAATCGCGCAAATGGTCGATACCTTGGCCGCCGCCATCAAGCGCCACGCTGCATAGTCACTCAAGGCTTTTCCAGCTTGCGCAAAAACTGCTCGAGCACATCGCCATTGGTTTGCACCACCCGTACCCGCACCGGCAAGTGCGCATGGCCGGGAGACAACCATATTTCCACCGTTTGGTCGTATTGCTGAACCGGCAAGCGCACCAGCTTCAAGCTGGGCAAAAGACCGATGGGCAGCTTCAAGGTTTCGCGCTTGTCCACCGCAAAAGCCCAGACCTCGGCGGACCGCGCTGACGCCACTTGCAGTTGCAGCCGGTGCCCGGGTTGACGCATCTCAGGGTTGCCTTCCATCAGCGCGGCCAGTTGAAAAAACAAACTCAGCCGGTCTTGCGCGCCCTCTTGCAAAGGCTGAGAGGGGGTGTTGGCGCTGAAACTCACCACCCCTTTGCTGCGTTCGAAATGCGCGGCCACCTCTTGTTTGAACTTGTCGCCAAAGCGGCTGGGCTGCAAGCCTTGTTCAGTGAGTTGGCCGATGCTGGTTTGGCTGCGCGAGCCCAGCAGCAGGTGCCGAACTTCTTGGCGCAGCTGGTATTGCTGGCCGTCGTGTTGCCACAGCATGTCGCCATCTGCGCTGAAGCGGATGCCTTTGGTTTCGCCGACGAAATCAAACACCAATTTGGCGGGGGCGGGCCAGCGGTAGTTTGTTTGGACCGTGGGTGCAGCCTGCGGTGGGTTGGCGGGTTCAGGGGCGGCAGCAACATCGGGCTGGGGTTCGAGCAGGGGTTCTGGTTCTGGTTCAGGTGCAGGTGCAGGTGCAGGTGCGTTTGCCACAACCGTGGCGGATTCAGCTGGCGGGGCAGCCGCTGGTTCAGGCTCCTTCACAACAGGCGCGTTGGCAATGGCTGCCTTGGCAACAGCCGGCGCGGGCGCATCTGTGGCTGGCTGGGCCGTGACAGCCACGCTGGGGGGGATCTGTACTTGCCAGGAGCGCAGCCCGTTGTCTGGTGGGGGCGCATCCCAGCGCACACCCTGCAAAACCATGCCATGCAACAGCAGCACCAGCGCGGCCAACAGCGTGAGCTGCCAACGGTGCCGAGGGGGCGATGGATAGAATGACTGCATGAAATTAGCCACTTACAAAGACGGTTCTCGCGATGGACAGCTGGTGGTGGTGTCGCGCGATTTGGCGACAGCACATTATGCGAGCGGCATCGCTTCACACATGCAGCAGTTGCTCGACGATTGGAACTTCATCTCCCCCCAACTCCAAGACCTGTCGCAAACCCTCAACCAAGGCCGCGCCCGACACGCCTTCGCCTTTGACCCCAAGATGTGCATGGCGCCCTTGCCCCGCGCCTACCAGTGGGCAGACGGCTCGGCTTACATGAACCATGTGGAATTGGTGCGCGCTTCCCGCAACAGCCCCGTGCCTGACAACTATTACACCGACCCGCTGATGTACCAAGGCGGCAGCGATGATTTCCTGGGCCCATGTGACCCGGTGGTGTGCGTGTCAGAAGACCACGGCATCGACTTCGAGGCCGAGGTGGCGGTCATCACCGGCGACGTGCCGATGCAAGCCAACCCGGACGAAGCCTTGGAAGGCATTCGCTTGGTCATGCTCGCCAATGACGTGTCTTTGCGCCGCTTGATCCCTGACGAGCTCGCCAAAAACTTTGGCTTCTTGCAAGGCAAACCCGCCACCGCCTTCAGCCCCGTCGCGGTCACGCCTGACGAACTGGGTGACGCTTGGGACCACGGGCGTTTGCACCTGACCATGCGGGTGGACTGGAACGGCAAGCGCGTAGGCATGTGCGAGGCAGGCCCCGAGATGACGTTTCACTTTGGCCAGCTCATCGCCCACCTGTGCAAAACCCGCAATGTGCGCGCAGGCAGCATCATCGGCAGCGGCACGGTCAGCAACAAAGCCGTGGAAACCAAGGGCCAAAAAGACTGGCCCAAAGGCTACAGCTGCATCGCTGAAAAGCGTGCCATCGAAACCATCTTGGATGGCAAAGCCAGCACCGACTTCATGCAATTTGGCGACACCGTGCGCATCGAGATGAAGGGCAAAGACGGCCTCAGCGTGTTTGGCGCCATCGACCAAAGCATCGCGCCCCTGGTTCGTTGACCACTGGACTTCCCCCACCCACTGCCAGCCCAGAGAAGCATGAAAACCATCGACTACAGCATTTACAGCAGCCTGAACATCACCCGCCGCGGCCCCAAGGACAGCGTGCTGGATATTCAAATGAAGGCCATCAACGGCAAATTGCCCACGGCGGGACATGCGGGCCACGAGGACTTGTGCGAGATTTGGCGTGATGTGGGCCGCGACGACAGCGTGCGTTGCGCGGTGTTGCGTGGCGAGGGCATGGGGTTTTCGGGCGGCGGCGACTTGCAACTGGTGCAAGACATGGCCGAGGACTTCGAGGTGCGAACCCGCGTATGGAAAGAGGCGCGGGACTTGGTCTACAACGTCATCAATTGCGACAAACCCATCGTCAGCGCCCTGCACGGCCCGGCTGTGGGCGCTGGTTTGGTGGCAGGTTTGTTGGCCGACATTTCCATCGCTGCCAAAAGCGCCAAGATCGTCGATGGCCATACCCGCTTGGGCGTGGCCGCTGGTGACCACGCGGCCATCATCTGGCCCTTGTTGTGCGGCATGGCCAAAGCCAAGTACTACCTGTTGCTGTGCGAGGCAGTCAGCGGTGAAGAGGCCGAGCGCATTGGGCTGGTGTCCTTGTGCGTGGAAGACGATCAATTGCTGAACAAGGCGTATGAGGTGGCCGATAAATTGGCCAATGGCAGCCAAAGCGCCATCCGCTGGACCAAGTATTCCTTGAACAACTGGCTGCGCCAAGCCGGTCCTGCATTTGACACCTCGCTGGCGTTGGAATTCATGGGCTTTGCCGGCCCCGATGTGCGCGAAGGTGTGGCTGCATTGAAGGCCAAGCGGCCTGCCGATTTCGGCTGAAAAACCAACGGACTAACAGAAATCCAGGCTCGGAAAAACCTATATAAATCAATAATTTATGATGAAAAAACGCACACCCACACGATGCTTTTAGAGCACATGTGTATCCAAGTAGTCATTAAAGGCCAGTATTTATCAAGGTTTACCCACCACATTGATTGAAATTGTTTTTCTGAATGCGGCGCCGTACGAGCGGTGCGCACTATCCCCAAATTGCAAAGTCAATTTGTATTTTCCGGGCTGTAAAAATATTTCAGCCTCAGATTGACCTTTTCCGTAATGCTTGTGTTGATTGTCGAACGGAATCACCACATTCTTTTCAATATCCACTGCATTGATAAACAAATGATGATGTCCTGTCCCTGGTCTCACCTCAGTTGCTGGCGCCAATTCCAAACCGCTGACAGAAAATTTGGCCCAAAATGTTGGCTCGACAGTGTCTCCATCTTTGGGATAAATAAAATCTACCCCTTGAGCAGCAACCAATAAGGGCGCGATAAACAAACCCAACAAAATTAGGCTCTTCTTCATAGATTTCCTTTGCTAAAAAATGACGGGTTAACTGAGCTTAGGGCACAGCATGTGGAGCAACTCTAGATTACGGGTTCCCTCGACCGCCACCCGCCAATCGTTGTCAGCCTCCTCGCTGGCACTGATGCGTTCACCACTGAGCAGGGGCCCGGCAAAAAATTCACCCGACAGATTACGAAAAAGCTGTTTGCCACAGTCATACTCTTTGCGTGTTTTGCTAGACAACACGCGATTTAAAGGAAAACTGTAATTGAGCATTTCCCAAACGATCACCTTGTCTTTGTTGATTTGTACGGTGGCCGGGTCGTAATAAAAAACAGCTTTACCGTTGTCTGCATATTCAAGCCAGTCAGCGTGAGTTAAGGTCAACGAAAAAAATGCGATCAATCCTGCAAGAAATTGTATTTTCATAGTGAGTTCACAAATTGCAAGACTGCATCTCGTTCATCTTTTAGCATCGAGGCAAACGTATCTCGTGCTTTTTTGGCCTCACCGCCATGCCACAAAATTGCCTCTAATACATTT
>CAMDCZ010000034.1 GCA_945890735.1 Bordetella parapertussis
CCGGCGGGTGCGATGGCGCGGCCGGTGTGGCCCGAGCTCAGTGTGACTTGTGCTTCGACCGTGGGGCAGCCCCGCGAATCCCACACAGACCTGGCGACAACAGCTTGGATGTGACTCATGGCTTCAAGGCTTTCAGGGTGGTTTGCAAAACCTGTTGGAGGTGGGCCTGCGGTGCTTGCAAGCAGTGGCTGGCAATGTGCCGCACCTGTTGGTGCGACACGGGATGGGTGAGGTACTCGACCGGTGACTTGCCGTCCACCCGCGCCAACAACAACGCGGGCAAGAGCAGGGCAGTGCGTTGCTCGAAGGCGGCGGCGTCTTCCCAATGCACTTGCGCCAGATACGCTTGGGTCATCGCCTCAAACGACTGGGCCAGCGCTGGTGCCTGCTCGGGCAGGTGAATGGCTTTGAGCAGCAAATGGTTCAGGCAAAAGGCCAGGTCAAACGCGGGGTCGCCATACCAAGCGCATTCCGCATCCAAAAAAACCGGGCCATCGGGACCCACCAAGATGTTTTTGGGGCTGATGTCACCGTGTACCAAAGCGACATGGGTGTCTGCGGTGAGCTGGTGGATCGCACGCAAGCGATCGGCCAACAAGGGGTGGCGTTGTGCGGTGGCCAGCAAGTAAGGCTCCAGGCGCAAGGCATGGAACTCGGTGTCACTTTGAAAGCGTTTCGCCAGCAGAGGCTGGTCTGCGGTGGTGGCATGCATCTGACCCAGCACATGACCTACGCGTTGGGCAAACACAGCGTCTACCCGGCCTTGCAGCAGTTGTGCCTTCCAGACCGGGTGTGTCTCGGCGGCCAGGTAAGACATGAAAAACATGCCAGCCTGGTCGTCTCGCCCAAGCATCTGTGGAACTGCTTGTGGGAAGGCCGGGGCCATCGCCTGGAACCAATCGTATTCATACGCATTGCGACTCAAAGGCGCTTGCCAATCCGCAGCCACCTTCAACTTGGCCAGGGCACGCTTGGCGCACACGCTGTGGTCTTCAAAATCAATGCGCCAAATGTCGGAGGACACGCCCCCGGTGAGCTGCGCCATGTGGCGTACTGCTTGGCCGTGACCAATGCCCAGTTGGTGTAAGGAGCGCAAGACATCGGATTGCATGAGACCATTATCAAGGTCAGTCATGGGGCTGTTTATTTATACAGTATTATGGATCCATGTCTCGTTCATCCCATCCTTCCAACGCGCAGCCGCTACCGGTGGTCTCCAGCCAGCTCTGGCTGGACGTGTGCGGTAGCGCCATGCCAGCCGGGTTTCCTTCACCCGCGGCAGACCACACCCAAGAGCGCATCGACCTCAACCAGCAACTCATCCGCAACAAAGACGCCACCTATATTTTTCGCGTCAAGGGCGACTCGATGACCGGCATCGGTATTTACGAAGGCGACGCTTTGCTGGTCGACCGCAGCCTCGACCCCAAACACAACAGCATCGTCATTGCCCAGTTGAACAACGAGTTCACGGTCAAGCGCTTGTACCGCCGAGGCGGCGTGGTCAAGCTCATTGCCGAGAACCCCTTGTACCCGCACCGACTCATCAAAGAAGAAGACGACTTCATCGTCTGGGGCGTGGTCACCAACAACATCCACAAACTGTGCTGAGCCATGCGGGGTGTGGCTGTCAGCATGCGCATCGATATCGGTCGTTTGACCGATTTGCCAAGGGGTGCGGGGGTGTACATCTTCCAAGGCGAGGGCAGCTTGCCTCTGTACATCGGCAAAAGCGTGGATATCCGCGCCCGTGTCATGAGCCACATGCGCGCTCCCGAAGAAGCCAACATGATGGCGCAAACCCGGCACATCGACGTGATTGAAACCGCAGGCGAGGTGGGCGCACTGTTGCTGGAGTCAAGGCTGATCAAAACGCAAAACCCTTTGTTCAACCAGCGGCTGCGGCGCATACGCAGCCTGTGCTCGGTCCAACTCCACACCACTTCGCAAGGCCGGGTGCCAGTGGTGGTCGATGGCAAGTCGGTCAACCTGGGAAGCACGCCGGGTTTGTATGGTTTGTTTTCTTCACGGCATGCGGCGCTCAGCAAGCTCAAAAACCTGGCGCAGCAACACCGCTTGTGCCTGGCGGCCATCGGTCTAGAGAAAGCCTCGGCACGCGGTTGTTTTGGTTTGCAAATCAAAACATGTCTGGGTACTTGCGTGGGTCAAGAAGACCGGCAGGTGCATGACGAGCGTTTGTTCGCTGCCTTGGTGGACTCGCAAGTCGAGGTCTGGCCTTTCAGTGGACCCGTGGACTTGGTGGAGACCAGCGATGGCTGGGTGCAAAAGCACCGCGTCAACCACTGGTGTTACCTGGGCACCTGGTGCTCCAAAACAGGCACAACCACCGTGCCAGTGAGTGACCAGTCCGAGGGCTTTGACCTTGACAGCTACAAAATCTTGGTCAGGCCGATCATGTTGCAAACCGTCAAACTGGACATGGTGCAGGCATGAAACAGCAGCTGGCCTTGGTGGACTGCAACAATTTTTATGTCTCATGCGAACGGGTGTTTCGCCCTGACTTGAAAACCGTGCCCGTGGTGGTCTTGTCCAACAACGATGGATGCGCAGTGTCACGCTCGAACGAGGCCAAGGCGCTGGGCATTCAGATGGGGCAGCCGTGGTTTGAGTGCCAAGCCCTGGCACAAGTGCATGGCGTGGTGGCTTTGAGCTCCAACTACGCTTTGTACGCCGACATGTCCAACCGCGTCATGTCGATTCTGAGTGGGTATTCGCCTCGGCATGAGGTGTATTCCATCGATGAATGTTTCGTGGACCTCACAGGCATCGCCAAACTCCGCGAAGTGAGTTATCAAATGCGTGAGCGGGTGATCAAGTGGACAGGCATTCCTGTGTGTGTGGGCATCGGCCCTACGAAAACATTGGCCAAACTCGCCAATCACATTGCCAAAAAGCACCCGCGCTCCAAGGGTGTTTTCAACTTCAACGACTTGACCGATTTGCAACAAGAAAAACTGCTCAGTCAGATCGCTGTGTCCGAGGTGTGGGGTGTGGGACGACGCATTGCAGCGCGGCTCGCCGAGCACGGCATCTTCACTGTCGAAGACCTGCGCATCGCCCACACCGCCACGCTGCGGGCTGAGTTTGGGGTGGTCCTTGAAAAAACACAACGCGAGCTGCAAGGCACGGCTTGCATCGATTTGCAAGAGGTGGTGCCCGACAAGCAGCAAATCATCAGCAGCCGATCCTTTGGCCACATGGTCAGTGACCTGGCGGTACTCAAAGATGCCATGAGCACCTTTGTGGCCAATGCCTGTGTCAAGTTGCGTGCACAAGGCTCGCATGCCGCGCTCTTACAGGTGTTTTTGCAGACCAACCGCTTTCGCAAGGACTTACCGCAGTACAACCCTTGCATCACCGTGCCTTTGCCCCAACCCACCAACGACAGCCTGGTGGTCAACCGCTGGGCCGACTACCTGGTCGGGCGCATGTTCAAACCCGACTATGCCTATAAAAAAGCAGGCGTGATGTTGGGCGACATCTCACCAGTGGGGCGCTACCAAACCGATTGGCTAGAGCCTGCCCAAGCCACCGACACGCGTCTCATGCATACCTTGGACAAGCTCAACCAGCGCTATGGCCGAGGCACGGTGAAAGTCTCGACCCAAGGGGCGCACCAAGGCTGGCAAATGCGGCAAGAGCGCAAGTCGCCCAACTACACCACCCAGTGGGCGGCAGTGCCCTTGGCTTGATCGACCTTGTCCATGGCGGTGCATTCGGGTCAATACAATGATTGACCCGAATCCAAGGCACATCAGTGGTGTGCAGGCTCACAGCGCGTTCCACCCATCCACATCCATTCTTTCGAATCCAACATGAAACCCTACAAGACCATTGATTGCGCGGTGACAGACCAGATCTTGACCCTGACCTTGAACCGTCCAGGCCAACTCAATGCGTTCACGGTAGAAATGGCACACGAACTCATTCATGCGTTTGAGCATGCCAGCCAAGACGATGACGTGGCTGTGATCGTGGTCACGGGGGCCGGCAAGGCGTTTTGCGCCGGCATGGATTTGAGCATCGAGGGCAATGTGTTTGGCTTAGACGAAACATTGCGCCCCACCTTGCAGGACATGCAAGACAAGCTCGGTACCGAGGCCATTGCCAACGGTGTGCGTGACACAGGTGGCACGGTCACCTTGGCCATGTATGAATGCAAAAAACCGATCATCGGGGCCATCAATGGTGCGGCAGTGGGCATTGGTGCCACCATGACCTGCGCGATGGACATTCGTCTTGCATCCGACAAGGCGCGAGTGGGTTTCGTGTTCAACAAAATTGGCATCACGCCCGAGGCTTGCTCGAGTTGGTTCTTGCCGCGCTTGGTGGGCTTGTCAACAGCCCTGGAGTGGTGCTACACGGGTGATATCCATGATGCGCAAACCTTGCTGGACGCCGGCTATGTCAAAGCCGTTGTGCCTGCTGACAACTTGCTGGAAGCGGCTTATGCGATTGCACGAAAAATCGTGAACCACAGCCCAGTGGCGATCGCACTCACGCGACAAATGCTCTACCGCAACGCAGCGCAAGACCACCCCTTGAAAGCGCATCAGGTGGACTCGCTGGCGATTTTTTATGCCAGCCAAACCAGCGGCAAAGAAGGCGTGGCCTCTTTCAAGGAAAAGCGCAAACCCGTGTTCACCGACCGGGCATCGAGCGACATGCCTGACTTCTACCCTTGGTGGTGATAGGCTGAATATCTCATGCCTGTTTTTCCGCCATTTTCAGTGCCCCCGTTCCTCGCAGACTTCGCGATGCAGCAGATCGGTGAACGGGTCCGCGCGATCACCGGTTCGCAATCTTCTTTAGAGGACTTCACCACACCGCTGGGTGACCCAGGCCTGTTTGGCCCCGATGCCATGGTGTGGCGGGTGCACGCTGACTTCACTGCCATGATGGTGGGCGGCTTGTCATCCTTGATGGTGCAGTCGCTGCATCCCAGGGCATTGGCCGCTGTTTGGGACCATTCCGACTTTCGCAGCAACCTCAAAGCGCGCTTGGGCCGCACGGCGTATTTCGTGGCAGCCACGACCTATGGCGGCGAAGCGTTGGCCATGAAAACCATCGCGCGTGTGAACAACATCCATGCCCATGTGACAGGCACAGATTTGCAGGGCAAGGCCTATGTGGCCAACGAACCCGCTTTGCTCAGGTGGGTGCATGTGGTGGAAGTGGCGTCGTTTTTGACAGCCTTTCAGCACTTGTCCAAGCAGCCTTTGTCCTTGCGCGAATGCGATCAGTACATCCAAGAAATGACCACCGTGGGGCATTTGCTGGGCGCAGTCCACCTGCCCACCACTTGGCTGGCCACACAGCAGGCCTTGCGTGACTACCAATCTGAATTGTCTTTTGACGCCAGGGCTCAACAGATCATTGACATCATTGAAAATTACCCCACGGATTGGACAGAAAAGCCTTTCATGTCCTTGGTGCTCGCTGCTGCCTTTGACATCATGCCTGCATGGGCCCGTGACTGCATTCACCGAACGCACCCCTGCGAGGTGTCGGTTCAAGTCAGGCGTGTCGCGCTTCGCGCAACCGCTGAGCCGGTGCAGTGGATGTTGAACAAGCAGGGGGTTGCAGCGATTGCACGCGAGCGAGTCTCAGGCCAAGCCCATCGGCTCGATCCCATCTGACCATGCAGACACCTTCTGGCCAATCGGTGACAGCCCAGGGCACGCCCTTGCGTGTCTTGGTGTTGGGCGCCAGTGGCACGATTGGTTTGGCCAGCGTGCGCGCGTTGATCGCTCGCGGGCATGAGGTGGTCTGCTTGGTTCGCCCTCGTCAAGGTAACGATGCTGCCAAAGCCAGGCAAACATTGGTCGCCTCCTTGTCAGGCGCTTGCCTGCGCTGGGGTGATCCATGCGACCCGGTTTCCCTGCGGCGTGATGGATTTGCCGATGGGCAGTTTGACGCGGTTGTGTCCTGCATGGCTTCTCGCACTGGCGCACCACAAGACGCTTGGCGTGTCGATCACCAAGCCCATGTGGATGCGCTCAAAGCAGCCCAATCGGCTGGCGTCAAACAGTTTGTGTTGCTCTCGGCCATTTGTGTGCAAAAGCCCTTGTTGGCTTTTCAGCAGGCCAAGTTGGCTTTTGAGCAAACCTTGATCGATTCGGGCATGACCTACGCCATCGTCCGTCCCACGGCATTTTTCAAGTCACTGTCTGGTCAGGTGCAACGGGTCAAAAATGGCAAGGCTTTTTTGCTGTTTGGCGATGGACGTCGCACCGCTTGCAAACCGATCAGCGATGACGACTTGGGCGATTTCATCGCGGGCTGCTTGGACCAGCCTGACCGACAAAACCGCATCTTGCCCATTGGTGGGCCAGGGCCGGCGATCACGCCCCGCGAGCAGGGAGAGCATTTGTTCAAGTTGATGGGCTTGAAGCCGCGCTTCACCAGCGTGCCAGTGGGCATGCTGGACCTGATCATTGGTGCCTTGACCTTGCTGGGCAAAGTTTCGCCAGCCGCAGCCGGCAAGGCCGAACTCGCGCGCATTGGACGCTATTACGCCACCGAGTCCATGCTGGTGTTCAATGCCACGACGCAGCAATACGATGCGGCCGCCACGCCCTCTCACGGAACCCAAACCTTGCTGGATGCCTATGCCACCTGGATCAAGAACGACAAGGCGCCGGACAGGGGTGAGCACAAGGTTTTCTAGGCCACATCACTGCAACCAGAGCGATGGTGGGCATGCTTGCTTTCAAGTTGCCTCAAATCTTCCAAGGTATTGAGGTTTTGAAACGACCCGTTGGAGCCTTCATCAAACAGCACTTCCACCACTGGGTGGCGTGATGTCCATGCGCCAATCTTGCGTCCGCCCTCGGCCATGAAGTGGTGCAAACTGGTTTGCAGCGCCACCTTCATCAAACAAAACACGGGCTGTCGACGCACCACACCATCGGCCTCTGGCGCTGCGGCCACGGCAATGTCAGCGCCACTGCTGAGCAAGTGGTGCATCAGTTTTTCTGCCAGGTTCAAGGGAAACAAAGGCGTGTCACAAGGGACGGTCAGCAGGTAGGGGTGTGGGCAATGTGCCATCCCCACCAAGAAGCCCGCCAAAGGCCCCGCATGGTCGTCGTGCGCATCTGGCCACACTGGCAGACCCAAAGCTTGGTATTGGCTCAAGTGCCGATTGGCATTGATACCGATCGAGGCCGCGGGCAAGGTCTGTGATTGCAATCGCTGAACCGCATGGTCGGCCAAGCTGTGGCCGTGGAAAAGTTGCAAACCCTTGTCCAGTCCGTTCATGCGTGAACCTCGGCCACCGGCCAAAATCACCCCGCCCCATTTCATTTGTTCAGACATGGCTGTTCAATCATTTTTATCGATAGCTTAGCGGCTGTCCCTGGCGCCTTGGATGACTCGGGTTTGTCCTAGGTGGCTTGCTGGTGTAATCCCAGCACGGTGTTTGTGTTTCACCGCTTTTTTAAAAGGACTGCCCCCATGCCCCAAGCTGGAACAATGATGGAACTGCCTTTGCTGCTCTCAGGTGTGCTGGAACATGCCGAGGCGCAATTTGGTCGGGTGGAAGTGGTGTCGCGCGAAACCCATGGACCCTTGTTTCGCTATACCTTTGCCGATTGCGCCAAACGCGCGCGGCAGTTGGCCAATGCGCTGGGGGGCCTGGGTTTGAAAGCGGGCGATGTGGTGGGCTCCATCGCTTGGAACAACCACCGGCACTTGGAGACCTATTACGCGGTATCGGGCAGTGGCATGGTGATGCACACCTGCAATCCGCGCCTGCACCCGGATCAGCTCATCTACATCATCAACCACGCGGAAGACCGCGTGGTCATGTTTGACACCACTTTTGCCCCGTTGGTGAAAGCCGTGGCAGCAAAGTGCCCTCAGGTCATGGCTTGGGTGTGTTTGGATGATGGCGTCAACACCGCCGCGCTGGAGGGTATCGAACACCTGTATGCCTATGACGTGTTGCTGGACGCATCCTCCGATCAGTTTGCGTGGCCAGCGTTTGACGAGCGCACCGCCGCCGCGCTTTGCTACACCTCGGGCACCACCGGTAACCCCAAGGGTGTGATGTATTCGCACCGTGCCCTCGTGCTCAGTGCCATGTCCAGCTGCCTGCCTGGCGTGTTGAATCTCTCAGCGCAGGAAACCATCCTGCCGGTGGTGCCGATGTTTCATATCAATGCCTGGTGCATCCCTTATGCGGCTTTTGTCAGCGGGGCCAAGCTGGTGTTGCCAGGACCGCAATTGGATGGGGCATCGTTGTATGCGCTGATGGAGACCGAGGGTGTGACGGTCAGTGCGGGCGTGCCCACCATCTGGCAGGCCCTGTTGGCCCATGTGGAACAAAACAATGTGCGTTTTTCCACCATGCGCCGCACGGCGGTCGGTGGTTCAGCCATGCCCAAGACACTGATTGCCAAATTCATGGAGGTCTACCAAGTCGAGGTTCGCCATGGTTGGGGCATGACTGAAACCTCAGCGGTGGCCACCATCGGCACCTTGTCACCATCACAACGTTTGTTGCCCGCCGCTGCGCAGTATGAGCATCTGGCCAAGCAAGGCAAAACCGTGTTTGGCGTGAATATCAAATTGATGGATGAAAACGGGCAAGACATACCACGCGATGGCCAGACCCAAGGCGAGTTGATGGTGCGGGGCCAATGGATTGTGTCCAACTACCATCAAGGCGAGAAATCACCTTTGGTGGATGGTTGGTTTCCCACCGGAGACATCGCAACCATTGACCCTGATGGTGTGATGCAAATTCGCGATCGGGCCAAAGATGTGATCAAGACGGGTGGCGAATGGATCAGCTCGATCGACTTGGAAAACGCCGCCTTGGCGCATCCTGCTGTGGCCATGGCGGCGGTGATTGGCGTGGAAGATCCCAAATGGGGTGAGCGACCTTTGCTGTTCATCGTGCGCAAACCCGATGCGGCGCTTGAAAGTGCAGAGATCTTGGCGTTTTTGGCTGGCCAAGTGGCCAAGTGGTGGGTGCCTGAGCGGGTGGTGTTCTTGGCGTCACTGCCTTTGGGTGGCACCGGCAAGATTCAAAAATCCGAGTTGCGCAAACAGTACCGCTGAGCAGAACAAACGCCAATGCCGCTCACCAGTGCAGCGCCATCAGTCGCTGCCGGTGCAACTCAGGGTGCGGCAATTTCGATCATGATTTCGTTGCGCCTGAACATGGGTAATGTCCAAGGAGGGTCATACCTCGACAGTTGGGGCTGACCAATGGTTTGCAGATTTCTTTGTGCTGCCCACTGCTGGGCTTCAAGGGTTTTGGTTTGAACCCTGGCCAATGTATTAAAGCCTGAAAATTTCAGCACTGCAAAATATTGGCTTGGTATTTCCCGCAAGGTCACCGCGCTGTTTTTGGGCTTGGGAATCGATGCCAAGGTGTATTGACTCGGCATGACAAATTTGACCAGCCATTGCTGGGCAGTTTGCATGCTCGTCACATCGCGCTGGGGCTCAATGGTGACTGGCGCAGTCATGGCTATTTTGGCGGATTGGGGCTCAACGATCACCGGCGCAGTCATGGCGATTTTTCCACTGCTGGATGCATTGGCCAGTTGGTTATTGCCAAAGATGTAGTCTGCGATCAGCCTGAAACCCTTGCTGGATGCATCGTCCATGTCGCCGTCGACCAAGGTTTCAGCAACGATCAGGGGGGCGTACTTTCTGATCTCATGCTGCTTGTCAGAAAACAAGACTTCAAACTTGGGCTCTTCGATCGCCATGGCTCCTCCGGTGCAAAAAATGCCAAACAGCCATACGAGCAGGTACCGAGCGTTGAAATTCATTCAGGCAGTATAGAGCCCCAATTTGTTCAGCAGGGCTTGGTCTTTTTGCCAATCCGGGTTGCCTGTGGTGAGCAATTTGTCACCGTAAAAAATGGAGTTGGCGCCGGCCATGAAACAAAGGGCTTGAATCGCTTCACCCATCTCCTGGCGGCCAGCCGATAAACGCACCCGGGCTTTAGGCATGGTGATGCGTGCGACCGCAATGGTCCGAACGAACTCCAGCAAGTCGAGCGAGTCGGTGCCGTGCAAGGGGGTGCCTTCAACTTGGACGAGGTTGTTGATCGGGACAGATTCTGGGTAGGGCGTCAGGTTCGCGAGTTGTTGCACCAGTCCTGCGCGCTGGGCGCGACTTTCGCCCATGCCGACGATCCCGCCGCTGCAGACATGCATACCTGCAGAGCGGACATGGGCCAGGGTGTCTAGCCGTTCCTGGTAATCCCGTGTACTGATGATGTCGCCGTAAATTTCAGGCGCCGTGTCAAGGTTGTGGTTGTAGTAATCCAAGCCAGCTTCTTTGAGCGTGTCAGCTTGTGACGCACTCAACATGCCCAAGGTGCAACAAGCTTCCATGTCCAGCGCCTTGACCGTGCGAATCAGTTCAGCCACTTTTTCAATGTCGCGGTCTTTGGGCTCGCGCCAGGCTGCACCCATGCAAAAACGGCTCGCACCATTTTGCTTGGCTTCGAATGCGGCCGATTTGACCGCTTCGATATCCAGCATCTTGGCGGCTTCAACCCCGGTGTCGTAGTGCACGGATTGAGGGCAGTAGCCGCAGTCCTCTGGACAGCCGCCGGTTTTGATGGACAGCAAGGTCGACAGTTGAATTTCGTTGGGGTTGAAATGTTCGCGGTGAATTTGCTGAGCCTGAAAGATCAAGTCGTTGAAGGGCAGGTTGAACAAGGCTTCAACGTCAACACGACGCCATCTTTCTGGGGCAGTTTCAAGGGGCTTGAGCGGCTTGTGAAAGTGAACAGCTTGCGGGTGTGGGGTGACTGCGGATGGCATGGACAAGGTGTGAGGGAGTGAACACTTTGAATATAGCAACAAATAAACCTACTAATCACAGGGCTAAATCGCACAGGATAATCCCCGCGCGGCTGTCATGGGCCTGCCGTGACCAAACAAGGGAATTCATCTGAGCTCACATTCTTCGCAATGGGTACAACGCAGTTTGCAAAGCGTATGGCATCCGTGTACGCAAATGCAACACCACGAAACCGTGCCCTTGGTCGCCGTCAGCCATGGTCGCGGCCCTTGGTTGTTTGACCAAGATGGACACCGTTACCTCGACGCCATCAGCTCTTGGTGGGTCAACCTGTTTGGTCACGCCAACCCCACCATCAACGCGGCCTTGAAGCAGCAACTCGACACCCTGGAGCACGCCATGTTGGCAGGCTTCACGCATGAACCGGTGGTGTCTTTGTCTGAAAAACTGTCTGCGCTCACTGGCCATGCGCTGGGACACTGCTTTTATGCCTCAGACGGTGCGTCAGCTGTAGAGATTGCGCTGAAGATGAGTTTTCACAGTTGGCGCAATCAGGGCTTGGATGGCAAAACGGAATTCGTGTGTTTGAAAGGCGGTTACCACGGTGAAACGGTTGGCGCGCTTGCCGTGACCGATGTACCCATTTTCCGAGATGCTTATGCAGCTCTGTTGCAGCCGGCCCATTGCATCATGTCGCCAGATGCCCGGCAGGCCATCGCAGGTGAAACAGCGGACCAAGTGGCCATGCGCGCAGTGCACGAACTGGCGACCTTGCTTGCGCTGCGGTCCAAGCACATCAGTGCTGTGATCATCGAACCCTTGGTGCAGTGCGCCGGCGGCATGGCCATGCACAGCCCCTTGTATTTGCGTGAGGTTCGGCGCTTGTGCAGTGCATACGATGTTCACCTGATCGCGGATGAAATTGCAGTGGGTTGTGGTCGGACGGGTCGCTTTTTTGCTTGCGAACATGCAGCTGTCTGGCCTGACTTTTTATGCTTGTCCAAGGGCATCAGTGGGGGGTATTTGCCCTTGTCGCTGGTCATGACCCGCGACGATGTGTATGCCTCTTTTTACAGTGACAGCCTGGCACGGGGGTTTTTGCATTCGCATTCCTACACTGGCAATCCCCTGGCTTGCCGCGCTGCATTGGCCACGCTGGCTATTTTTGAGCAAGAAGATGTGCTGGCCCACAACCGCGTGCTTGCAGCGCAATTGAGCCAAGGGTTGGCATCCTTGGCGAACCACCCCCAAGTCAAACACTTTCGACAGCAGGGCATGATCTGGGCATTCGATGCACAAGTGGAAGACCCCCATCTGGCGGCTACTTTTTCGCGGCGCTTTTTTGCCAGTGCGTTGAAGCATGAATTGTTGCTGCGCCCGATTGGTACCACTGTCTATGTGATGCCACCGTATGTGTTGAGTGATTCAGATGTTGGGTTGTTGGCTGAACGCTTAGAAGCGGTTTTTCATGAAGTCATCCAGCCATGAACTTCAAGCCATTAGACACATTGGCCTCGCAATTAGGGGGATTGGAAACCGGGGGGCTCAAGAGGATCAGACGCAGCGTTGGCTCAGCCTGTGACCCTCGGATGGTGGTGGATGGTCGCCCACTGCTCACCTTCAACAGCAACGACTATTTGGGTTTGGCCGCCCACCCGCAAGTGGTGGAAGCCCTCAAAGAAGGTGTCAGCCTTTACGGGGCGGGCAGTGGGGCTTCCCATTTGATCAGCGGCCATTCACAAGCCCATGATCGGCTAGAGGCCTTGCTGGCCTCGGTGCTTTCACCGTATCTGCCCGCGGCAAGGGCACTTTTTTTCGCCAGCGGTTACATGGCCAACCTGGGGGTGTTGACTGCGTTGGCAACATCCTCCCCCGGCGACATTGCTTTTTTCTCTGATCGCTTGAACCATGCCTCCTTGATCGATGGCATTCGGTTGACACGTGAACCCTGTCACATCTATGCGCACGTGGACATCAATGACCTCTCAAGCAAGCTCGCTGCTAGCCAGCATGGCACCAAAGTGGTGGTGACCGATGGGGTGTTCAGCATGGACGGTGATATCGCACCGCTGCCTGCCTTGCTGCGCTTGTGTGAACAGCATGGTGCATGGCTGTTGGTCGACGATGCTCACGGGTTTGGCGTGTTGGGCGATAGCGGCGCAGGTATCTTGGAACATTTCAATTTGCAATCACCACAGTTGATTTACATGGGTACGCTGGGTAAAGCTGCCGGAGTGGGTGGGGCGTTTGTGGCGGCCCACGACCACTTGGTGGAGTGGATGGTGCAGCGTTCGCGTCCCTACATTTATACGACGGCCGCAGCCCCTGCACTGGCTCATGCGTTGCTGACCAGTATTCGCATCATTCGCAGTGATGAGGGTCGCAGGCGACGTCAGCATCTGCAAGCTTTGGTTCAGCAGTTGTCAAGCGCACCCGTGCCAGCCGCTTGGCAACGTTTATCCTCCCCAACGCCCATACAGCCCATGGTGTTGGGCAGCAACCAAGCCGTGTTGCAAGCTTCCGAGGCTTTGCTTGAACAGGGCATTTGGATCAGTGCGATTCGTGCACCCACCGTGCCTGTCAACACAGCACGATTGCGCATCACCTTGTCTGCCAGCCATGCCGAGCAAGATGTCCATCAATTGGTGCAGGCTTTGTCCCGCGCTGCACTCGCATGACCGATACACTGACCACCCAGGCTTTTTCTTGTTTTGTCACCGGAACCGACACGGAGATGGGCAAGACCTTGGTTGCATCCACCTTGGTGTACCTGCAAGCCCAGCATGGGCACCGCGTTGCAGCCATGAAACCGGTGGCTGCTGGTGCCCATTGGCATGAAGGGCGGTGGTGCAATGAGGATGTGGATGCGCTGGCAGCCTGTGTGAGCGTGGTCCTGCCGCAAGACATCACCACCCCTTACCTGTTTCAAACACCGGCTGCACCGCACATCGCTGCCAGTCTGGCGCATCAGGCGATCGACCCTCAACACATTCTGCGTTGCTATGAACAGGTGCGGGCGCAGTCTGAGGCCGTGGTGGTGGAAGGTGTCGGTGGGTTTCGCGTCCCCTTGACTCGGCAATACGACACAGCGGATTTGGCCAAGGACCTGAACCTGCCAGTGGTGATGGTGGTTGGCATGCGCCTAGGCTGCATCAATCAGGCATTGTTGACCGCAGAAGCGATTTCGGCCAGAGGTTTAAAGCTGATGGGGTGGGTTGCAAATTGTGCGGAGACGGCGATGTTGTACCAGCAAGAAAACATCGACACCATCGCGCAGAGAATCGATGCCCCCATGCTGGCCGCCATACCCAGGCTCCAAGTGGCGCAAGCTTCGACAGCGGCAGCTTACTTTAAAGGTCCGAGCTCGGTGGGCCCAGACTTTGCGCTTGCGCCACACTAGCGGCCGTTGGTTTTGGGGTTGCTTCTGACAGGTGGTCAGGCATGTTGGTGGGCATGCACATTTTCTCACCATCCCATGCTTGCCCGCACCAACAAACACCTTCGTGGTTGATGATGCAGGTGCCAGTGCCGCAACAACGGGGGTCTTTGTGCATGGTGGATTCGCCGGTCCTGATTGACAGCTTCAGAAGCCTTGGATACCCGCCAGCAACCAACCGCTGTTGTCATGTTTGCTGCGCGACATGTTCCAAATTTCCTTGAAGGATTCGGGTGAGGCATTGGATGTTTCGCGGATCATTCCAGTGAATTCAATGCTGGCCAGGTAACCGTCCACGGACTCTTCAATGCCCAACAAGTTGGCGTCGAGTGAAACGACCTCTGTGGTTGACATTTGACCAACCGTGCTGGCTGCATCACGCTCGGCTATTTGAGCCTTGATCTCTGTCAGCATGTTGTCTGTCATGAGTTGGCGCAGGCTGGAGGTGTCAGAGCGATCCCAAGCGTCTTGCATGGTCACGAAGTTTTCTTTGGCCTTGGCCAAGAATCCATCCACATCAAAACCGGCGGGCACAGACCAATTGGGCTGAAAACCTGCCACGGCTGAACCAATCATGCTGCCGGTGTTGGCGCCGGTGCTGGGGGTGCTTGGCTGCGACTTGAACATGTCGGTGTTTTGTTGGGCGGGATAAGAGGCAGATGCGCCTTGGTATGCCAGTGGCCCAGGGGATGCGCCAAAATTGGCTGCAGCTCTGCGGCGCATGAAGTAACCGACGGCCATCATGATCGCCAGGGCGATGAGACCGAACATGATGATTTGTCCAAACGCTTCACCCAGACCCAATGAACTGGCCAACCAGGCCAAGCCAAGACCAGCGGCAAGACCGCCCAGCATGGCTCCCCAAGGACGTCTTTGCGGTGCAGCTGCTGCAGCGGAAGCAGGCGAGGCGGGGGTTGCATTTTGTGCGGGCTTCGTACCTTGTGTTTGAGACACATTGTTGGATTGTTGCCCCATGGATTTTCCGGAGCCCATACGTCTGGCCGCTTCAGCAGTCAGACTGGAAAAACCAATCACAAAAACCATGGCAATGGAAAGAAAACGGTTGTTCATAGGATGCTCCTGAAATGATTCCAAAGAATGTTCAACGAGTTTATCTCCTATACATTTGAGTGGTTCAAGCGAATTTCAATAACCTTGTCAAATAAAAACTATATGAATTTCATCAGCGACCCTTCATTTGTGCACTTGTTAACGCTCGACTTTGTTCAGACGTTGGCGGTTGGTGCGGTTGCATTGTTTTTGGGCATGGCCCTGCTTGTGCGCATCCCTGTCTTGAAGCGTTACAACATTCCAGCGGCAGTGGTTGGTGGGCTTGTGGTCTCCATCGTTGTGTTCTTGGCCCATGAATTCCATGTGACCAAAGTGAAGTTTGACACGACGCTGCAAGCCCCATTGATGACGGCTTTTTTCACCACGATTGGACTGAGTGCAAGTTTCAATCTGCTGCGAACAGGCAGCCGTCAAGCCTTGGTTTTTTTGGGCCTGGCCACTTTCATGGCCATGGTTCAGGCTTTGATTGGTATCGCAACGGCAGTTGCGTTTGATCAGCCGGCCTTGCTTGGGGTGTTGATCGGCCCCGCCGCATTGGCAGGTGGTCCGGCAACCGCGCTTGCATTTGCTCCACAGTTCCAAGCCGCTGGCGTGGCTTCAGCCGAATCTGTTGCCATTGCCGCTGCCATGGCGGGTATCGTCTTGGGTGGCTTGCTTGGCGGGCCGATAGTCACCCAATTGCTTGAGCGAAAAAATCTGCGCGCAAGTGCCAAAGGGGTGGCAGCCGTGAATGCACTCAACACCGCAGACAGTGCATCGAATGAGGAGGGCGATTTGGTGGTTGTCCTCAGGGCCATCACGGTGTTGCTGGTGGCCATGGGTATTGGCGCTTGGATGGGTGGCCTCATGAAGTCGGCAGACTTAACCCTGCCGGGGTACGTGGGCGCCATGCTCATGGGTGCCGTGATTCGCAATTTGGACGATCAAACAGGCTGGTTCCAGATTCCTCATGGCCTCACAGATCGCATCGGCGTGGTTTGTCTGAGCCTCTTTTTGTCGGTGGCACTGATGAACTTGCGCCTGTGGGAGTTGACTTCAATCGCTTTGCCTTTGGTGGTCAACTTGTTAGTGCAAGTCACGGTGATTGCCGTTTTTTGCTGGTTGGTGGTCTTCAAGGTCATGGGCAGTGACTATGATGCCGCCGTGATGAGTGGCGGGTTCACTGGGTTCATGTTGGGCACCACCGCGAACGCCATGGCGGTGATGCACTCGGTGGTTGATCGTTATGGGCCTTCACCACGTGCTTTTTTGGTGGCCCCGATCGTCGGCGCATTTTTCATCGACTTCACCAATGCACTGGTCATCACCAGCTTGCTCAATTTCCTGACCTGAATCACCGTTGCGCTCAACGTTGGCGACAAACAACGAGCGCCCATCGCACCAGCATGCCAAAATATTCCACTCACCCATGACAGAAAAGCATCCGTTGAGTTCATCGCTTTTAGCCCGTTACCAAGACGTGCGATCGCATTCTTTGAAGCTTGCAGCGCCCCTCAGTGCTGAGGATCAGTGTGTGCAGTCAATGCCCGACACCAGTCCGACCAAATGGCACTTGGCCCACACCAGTTGGTTTTTTGAAAACTTGGTGTTGGTGCCATCCATGCAGCCCTACCAGGTGTTTGACCCGTCATTTGCTTATTTGTTCAATTCGTACTACGAAGCACTCGGCCCACGTCATCCTCGACCACAGCGCGGTTTGCTCACCCGTCCCACCCTGTCACAGGTGTTGTCCTATCGACAACACGTGGATGACGCGATGCGGCACTTGCTGAGCCAACCCCAGTTGCTGGCCCCTCAAGCCCTAGCATGGACAGAACTTGGGCTGAACCATGAGCAGCAGCACCAGGAGTTGTTGCTGTCCGATGCTTTGCATTTGTTGTCCTGCAACCCATTGCTGCCTGCGTACGACCCCACTTTTTCTGACCCGCACGCTGACACCACGCTCCTGCACTGGCTTTCATTCGATGAGGGCCTGCACACAGTGGGCCATCCGATGGATCAGCCTGGGTTCGCCTTCGACAACGAAACGCCTGCACACCAACGGTTTGTTCAGCGGTTTCAAATAGCCAACCGGTTGGTCACCTGTGGTGAGTATTTGTCTTTCATTCAAGACGGCGGTTATGACAACGCTGAGCATTGGTTGTCCGAGGGACGAGCACAGGTGTTGCAAAACGACTGGCAATGCCCGCTGTACTGGCTGGCACCCCATGACCCACGGGCGCCTTCTGCGCAGTGGCAAGTATTTGGTTTGAATGGTCTACAAACACTGGACCCGCAAGCCCCTGTTGTCAATCTGAGTTTTTACGAAGCCTCGGCTTATGCGCAATGGGCCAAGGCACGACTGCCCACTGAGTTTGAATGGGAAATCGCCACTGCACACCCAGCCATGAAAGACTTGCATGCCCAGGCATGGCAATGGACCCGTTCGAGCTATGAGCCCTATCCTGGTTTTGTACCAGCCAGCGGCGCAGTCCGCGAGTACAACGGTAAATTCATGGTGGGTCAACAAGTGTTGCGCGGCAGCAGTTTTGCCACGCCCAAACAACACAGTCGAAACACCTACCGCAATTTTTTCCCTGCAGCAGCACGTTGGCAATTCAGCGGTTTGCGTTTGGCCAAAGACATCTGAAACCACTGAACATGACAACCCTTGAATCCGAGCGTCTGACATTCATGCAGGACATGCAAACTGCGCTGTCGCAAACGCCAAAGCAAATTTCCCCCAAATATTTTTATGATCAAGCCGGCTCTGATTTGTTCGACCGCATCTGCGAATTGCCCGAGTACTACCCAACCCGAACTGAGCTGTCCATTTTGAAAACCCACGCACAGGACATGGCGAGTGCCATGGGGGAAAAGGCGGACATCATCGAATTTGGCGCAGGCTCACTGCAAAAGGTACGTTATTTGCTCAAGGCGGCCCACAACCCAGCCCGGTTTGTGCCAATGGACATCTCTGGTTCGCATTTGCAGGCGGCCAGTGCAGACTTGCAAGCAGAGTTCCCGCAACTTCTGATTCAACCCTTGGTGGCTGATTACACCAACCCCTGGCATCTGCCGACTGCGTTGCCCGGTACAGGGCGACGCGTTGCTTTTTTCCCGGGCTCAACCATTGGCAATTTTTCGCCCGGCCAAGCCCATGTTTTTTTCCAAAACTGTGCGTTGCACTTGCGGGGCGGAGCTCTGCTGATGGGTGTGGATTTGGTGAAGTCGCCGGCGGTTTTGCACCGTGCGTACAACGACACAGAAGGTGTCACAGCCCAGTTCAATTTGAATGTGTTGGCACGTGCCAACCGTGAGCTTGGCTCAGACTTTGACCTTGCACAATTTGCACACAGTGCGTTCTACAACTCACCCAAGCAACGCATAGAAATGCACTTACTCAGTTTGAAGCCGCAAACAGTGCATTTGAACGGTGTGGCTTACACGTTTGCACAAGGCGAAACCCTGCATACCGAGTACTCGCACAAGTTCACCCTTGCCGGGGTGCAACACGCAGCACAATTGGCTGGCTTGCAAGTTGGCGCGGTTTGGACCGACCCACACCAATACTTTGGCCTGCTTTGGTTAGATATTCCTCACACACAGGAGACTTTGAGATGAAAGCCATTTGGAACGATACCGTGGTTGCCGAAAGCAACGACACTGTTTTGCTGGAGGGCAACCACTATTTCCCTGCTGATGCATTGAATCCCAACTATGTATCCAACAGCAACCACAAAACCATCTGCGCATGGAAAGGGCAGGCAAGCTATTTGTCTTTGCTGGTCAATGGTGAACTCAACAGTGACGCTGTTTGGTTTTACGCTGATCCCAAACCCGAGGCCGAAGAGATCCGAGGGAGAGTCGCTTTTTGGAAGGGCGTGAAAGTCACCGCCTAGCCTCAGCGCCTCTGTCACGGAAAAGTCACATGTTTCCAGTAAAGTCGAAATATGGAAGACAAATACGTCATCAAAGCGCTTGCCGCCCTCGCTCAACCGCATCGCCTCCAAATTTTTCGCGCATTGGTTGTGAAAGGCATTGACGGCCTCACGCCAGCTTTGTTGGCGGAATCTTTGGGCATGCCTGCAAACACCCTTTCATTTCATTTGAAAGAGTTAATGAATGCCGACTTGATATCTCAAGAGCGCAACGGCCGCAACCTGATTTACCGCGCGCAATATGACCGCATGAATGCTGTGCTGGCATACCTGTCTCAAAACTGTTGCCAAGGGGAAAGCTGCGAAGTGATCCCTGAGGACGTCTGTCAAACCTGTTAGGCCCAAGGAATTCAAAGTGACTGATACAAAGCCATTAAACGTCCTGTTTCTCTGCACCCACAACTCTGCGCGCAGCATTTTGGCCGAAGCCTTGCTGAATCATTTGGGCAAAGGCAAATTCAAGGCGTTTTCAGCTGGCAGCAGCCCCAGAGACAATCAGCAACCCAATCCAATGGCCATTGCCACCTTGAAAAATGCCGGCATTTCAACCGATGGCTTGTCTAGCAAAAGCTGGGATGTGTTTGCGATACCCGATGCGCCCCACATGGACTTGGTGATCACGGTTTGCGACAACGCAGCAGGCGAAGTCTGCCCCTATTGGCCAGGCCAACCGGCAACGGCACATTGGGGCTATGCCGATCCTTCAGCGACAGACGGAACGGATGAACAAAAGCTGGAAGCGTTCAAGCAGACGCTGCACCAAATCAAAAGACGTCTGGACATCTTCACCAGCCTACCGCTTTCCAGCTTGACCAAGATGGCTTTGGAAAATACAGCCAGAGACCTGGCCAAAAAATGATCCATTGGAGACGATATGCCGCAGAGCTTGTAGGCACGGCTGCCTTGCTTTGTGCCGTGATCGGCTCGGGCATCATGGCAGAGCAATTGGCGGATGGAAACATGGCCGTTGCGCTACTGGCCAACACACTTGCGACAGTCTTTGCCCTTTATGTCCTGATCGAAGCCCTTGGGCCCATCAGTGGTGCTCACTTCAATCCAGTGGTTTCGATGGTGATGGCGTTTCGCAAGGATTTGGCACGACACCATTTGATGGGCTATGTGGTGGCACAACTCATTGGTGCTGCCCTGGGTGCTTGGGTCGCACACGCCATGTTTGAACTTGACATACTGCAATGGTCCACCAAAGTGAGAACTGGCCCAGCCCAGTGGTTTGCTGAAGCTGTGGCGACTGGTGGCTTGCTGTTTGTCATCTTGCGTTCCCCAGCAGGAAAGGTATCCAGCATGGTTGCTTGCTATATCGGTGCAGCCTATTGGTTCACTGCAAGCACGTCTTTTGCCAATCCGGCAGCGGCTTTCGGGCGCATGTTCTCCAATACCTTTGCAGGCATTTCACCCTCTGATGTACCAGCCTTTGTCCTGGCTCAGATGGTGGGCGGATTCCTGGGCTTGTTGCTTCATTCGTTATTGAAATCTGATCACCAACACAGTCACTGAGAATCGACTGCCAAATGCCCCGTCTTTACCAAGATGGTGCAACCTTCAACGCTGAAAGGTTTGTGTGCGCTCATGTGAGGACTGCGCAGCCAGTACCCCTTTGGATAGCGACCATGCTCGTCTTCAAAAACACCCTCCACGACAAAAATTTCTTCACCGCCGAAATGCCTGTGAGGGTTGAAATAAGTGCCTGGAGCCCAGCGAACCAATGCCGTATTGGTGGTGCCAAAGGTTGACAATGGCATCACAGTCAGTCCTGGCACCAATCCCTGGTACCAGTCAGTTGTTTCGGTGTTGATGACCACGCGATCCTCGTCTGCGGGGTCTAAATAGCGAAGTTTGACAAACAGGGTGCAACCCGTTTCTGTGAATGGTGTGTGTCTCGAACCAACCGGATTCTTGACATAAGTGCCTGCAGGGTATTGGCCATGCTCATCTTCAAACACGCCGTCAAGCACCAAAAATTCTTCCCCCAGGTCATGCTGGTGCATTGTGAAGCGGGCATGGGGCGCGTAGCGAACCAAGCTGGTTGCGCGAGCCAGTTCATCGCCATCACGCTCAAGCATTTTTCTCTCAATGCCATCAACGGGCGAGGCAGTCCAAGGCACACCAGCGGTATCAACTGCGACCTTGAGCTTGATGTCGGTGTGGCGTTTCATGGTTTAAAAATCAAATCCGAGTTGTTGATTGTCTTGACTGTGAAGCGGCGATGGCTTGGAAACAGAACTTGGCTTCTTGCGAGACGCATGCTTTTCCACCACTTCCTTTTTGCCGGCCCTGACTGAGGGCGTTTGCCTGAGCTGGTGAAGTCTTTGTTTGGATGCTCGCGTGGCTGTGGCCAAGTCCACCACAGGCTTCACGATATTCAGAACCCCTTCACCGCTCTTGATTGTGTCATGGCGAATCAACCAGGGTTGGAACAGCCAAGCCAGAGGAACATGGCGCATGCGAGGCAACCAGCGCTTGACGAATTGACCGTGGGGATCGTGGTCTTGGGCTTGCTTGATCGGGTTATAGACCCTGGTCGTGTTGATTCCCGTGGTGCCCGATTGCATTTGTAATTGGCTCCAATGGATACCCGGTTCGTAGTCTAAAAATTGCGTTGCCAGCCATTCACCCACCGGTCGCCAGTGTAGCCATAAGGGGTAAGCAGCGACAGACACTAACATCGCGCGCATTCGAAAGTTCAGCCATCCTGTTTCCCTGAGCATCACGACGCAGGCATCCACCATTGGCCAGCCAGTGCTTGCGACGAGAAAACGATTGTAGAAACCTTTGAAACCATTGACGACACCTGTCTTGGCTGACACGAAGTGCCAGGCCGGGGCTGCAAAACCAGAGACGAATAGCAATTACCAGTCATTGCTGTTGGGTTCCCCCTTGAAGGGCCCTGCCAGATCAGGCGTGATCCACCCGCCATAAAACCCGCCAGCCTGTGGCGCGACCTTTTCGCCGTCGACAGTGCAATGGAGATGGTGCGCATAAAAAGCGATGCAATCCGCCAGCGGTTGCGCGCCTGCCAGGGGTTGCGGATAGCTCCAAGCAACCCGTGGCAAATGACGTTCACCATCCACCAAATCCCAATAGAGGGCAGGGCCTTTCCACTCGCAAAATGAGCCTCGGCCTGCAGGTTTCAAAAGATCAGCCTTCACGTCCGAGATCGGTAAATAAAAAGTGGGTGGGTGTGAGGTTTCCCTGACCGCCCAAGCTCCAAACGTTTGTGCTATCAAAGTCTTGCCCCACTGCACCACGATCTCGCGTGGGTCACGAATGAGTTCTGGTGGGCGCGGGAAATCCCAAACGGAGACCTGACCCTGCTTGGAATTTTCAGCAAAAGGCGGTCGGTCAAGGCCACGCCAACGCCACTGTGCGCGGGCAAGTTTCAAATAATCAGGTTCATTCATGAGCCTTCTACCCTCTTTGACAAAATGGTGGTGGTCAATGCCTTGACAATATCAAGCGCGCATTCGCTAGACTGTAAGGCCGATCACTTGTCCATTCATGGTTTGGTGCCTGCACAGGGTTTGCGATCAGGGCAGGCATCCAACAAACTCAACGCATTCATGTCAGATTCCAAGTTGCACCACATTCCACTGTTCCCGCTTTCACATGGGCTGTTTCCGGATGGCATGCTGTCACTTCAAATTTTTGAGGTCAGGTATCTGGACTTGATCAAACGTTGCCACCAACAACAACTGCCTTTCGGGGTGGTGTGGCTGCAAAAAGGCAGCGAGGTTCAAGTGCCTGGAGAGACGCCTTTGTTGCACACCTATGGATGCTGCGCTCACATTCGAGATTTCGAACAGGTGCAGCCCAACTTGTTTCATGTCACATGTCAGGGTGGACTGCGCTTCGAGTTGAACGAAACCCTGCCTGGACCCTATGGTGTCTGGCAGGGAAACATCACCATGTTGGCACAAGACCCTGAGGTTGAATTGCCAGTGCATCTTGAGCATCATGCTGCACGCTTGGGGAAAATCATTTCAGATGCCCAAAAGCAGGGTCAACTTCATCGTTTGCCTATCTTGCAACCCTATGTGTTGGACCAGTGTGGGTGGGTGGCCAATCGATACGCTGAAGCCTTGGACATCAGTCCTGAATTGAAGGTCCTGCTGTTGTCTGAACTTGACCCATTGAAGCGATTGGAAACCATCGATTCATTGATAGGGCAAAGGCTTTAAGCCCTTGCAGTCCATTGCCATCGACTCGGTCCTGGCGTCCTGCACTACGGCGACGGCTTGGCTCAAAAGTCGGCGTCAAACTCACCCGTTTCTTTTAACCGAAGCATTCAGGAATACGCATGCCCTCGACCCCAGAAGACAATCGCCGCAACGCGATGGCGTTCTACGAAATGATGTTCAATGACTGCAAGCCGCGAGAGGCCGTCGAGAAATTCGTTGGTGCCTGCTACACCCAGCACAATCCACATGTCGCGGACGGCAAGGACTCATTCATCGAATACTTCGAGCGAATGGCGCGGGACTACCCCGGCAAGACGGTGACCTTCAAGCGAACCGTGGCTGAAGGCAACTTGGTGGTACTTCACTGCCATCAAATTTGGCCCACCGATGCTAACAAGGACTGGGCCGGCATCGACATCTTCCGCTTCGATGAAGCCGGGAAAATCATTGAACACTGGGACGTTTTGCAAGTTGTACCCGACGAGGCCCGCCATGACAACGGCATGTTTTAGCTTGACTTGATCACCTT
>CAMDCZ010000035.1 GCA_945890735.1 Bordetella parapertussis
GCCAATGTGACCAGCGGCCAATACCGCCAGTGGGTCGGCAAGCAGTATGGCGCCTAGTGGCGTCTTGTTGTTGGGCGCGGCCGGCCAGCTCGGTCATGAGCTGCACAAGACTTTGCATGCCATCGGCCATGTCACCGCGCTGACCCGCACGCAGCTTGATTTGTCGGATGCGCAAGCGGTGCGCGCCTGTGTGTTGGCACACCACCCCCGCTGGATCGTCAATGCGGCCGCCTACACGGCGGTCGATCGGGCCGAGCAAGAGCCCACCCTGGCCGGTTGCATCAACGCGACCGCGCCTGGGGTGATGGCCGAGGTGGCGGCTGACTTGGGTGCGGGTTTGGTGCATTACTCCACCGACTATGTCTTCAATGGGCGCGCCCAGCATCCCTACCGCGAGGGTGATGCCACCGACCCGCAGTCGGTCTATGGCCGTACCAAACGCGACGGCGAGCAAGCCGTGCTGGCCAGCGGCGCCAGGCACCTGACCTTGCGCAGCTCTTGGGTGGTGGGTGCGCACGGAAACAATTTTTTGAAAACCATGTTGCGTTTGGCCCAAGCACACGAGCATTTGCGGGTGGTGGCCGACCAAGTGGGTGTCCCCACGTCAGCGGCTTGGATGGCGGCGGTCACGGTGCGAGCCATGCAGTTGTCTGACCGCGATGGTTTGTCTGGCTTGTTTCACCTGACGCCTGCGGGCCAGACTTCATGGCACGCTTACGCCGCGTATGTTTTTCAGCAAGCCAGGGAAAAGGGTTGGGACTTGAAGGTCACCCAGGTGCAAGCGATTCGCACCGATCAATACCCGCTGCCTGCTGCGCGCCCGGCCTATGCATTGATGGACAGCAGCCGGTTGGCCAAGGCCCTGGACATGGATTTGCCGCCATGGCAGACCGGTGTGGACGCGGTACTGCAGGCGTTGCGCCAAGCCTAGTCAGCCCGGGGCCCAGGCTTCAACGCAACGGCCACTGCAGGCCCACTTGCACCCGGCTGTTGCGGGGCTCTTTCACCAACTTCATCACACCCGACTCTTTGGCCAACACGATGTCCGAGTCGTCTATCCATGCCCAGCGAACATAGGGCAGCAGTTTGCCGCCTGAAGTTGCCAACGTGGTGCTGGCCTGCAGGTAAAAGCCCCGCTGTTGGGTATTTGTGACATCCTCGCTGTTGGCCGTGGCTTGCGACAAGCGCGACACGTGTTGACCCCAGAGCAAGGTGCCAGCATCGAGCTCCCAAGCTCGGGCAGTGGGCAAGGTCCAACGCAGTGGCAACCACAGTTGGGTAGATATGCGTTCATAGCCGCCATGGCCCACGCTGGTGATGCCGCGCATGTTGTTGTAATCGGTGTGCAGTGCCAGGCCATAACTCACGCCGGACATGAAAGATACCGGTGCCATCAAGCGCCAGCGGGTATGGATGTTGGGAATGCTTTTCAAAGTACCCGACACCGGGCTGCTGTAGTTTTGCAGTCCCCAAATCGCATCGGCTTCGAGCTGCACCCCGGTGCGTTGAACCTGGTCGTGGTTGCGCCAGTGCACGCCGATCTCGGGGCCTTGCAGTTGCATCAGCGACTCGCTGTAGCGTTGCACACCCAAGCCCATGCGCCAAACCGACTCTGATGGGGCAAGGCTTTGGGCATGGGCGCTGCACAGGCTCAGCCACAAGCCAGCCAGCCAGAGCCAAGGGGTGTATCGACTGTGCATGGGGTTGGTCATGGTGTCAGCATTTCGTTTGAATTGATAATCACCCATCTTAATGACGAACACCATGGCAGCGCACATGAATCCATCACGCAAAGGCATTTTGTTGGCAGGGGGCTCCGGCACCCGCTTGTATCCCCTGACCCAAGCGGTCAGCAAGCAACTGATGCCGGTGTATGACAAACCGCTGGTGTATTACCCGCTGACCACCTTGATGCTCAGTGGCATCCGCGAGGTCTTGGTCATCTCTACCCCCCAAGACACGCCGCGCTTTGCCGACTTGCTGGGGGACGGCTCTCAATGGGGCATGTCCATCCAATACGCGGTGCAGCCGTCGCCAGACGGCTTGGCGCAGGCCTTCATCATCGGCAAAGACTTTGTCAACCACCAGCCCAGCGCCTTGGTGCTGGGGGACAATATTTTTTACGGTCACGACCTGGTCAAGCAGCTGCAAGCCTCGCACGCCCGCACCGAGGGCGCGACCGTGTTTGCTTACCATGTGAAAGACCCCGAGCGCTATGGTGTGGTGACATTTGATGCACAGCACAAAGCTGTCCAGATTGAAGAAAAGCCCAAACAACCCACCTCGAATTACGCCGTGACCGGGCTTTATTTCTACGACCGGCAGGTGTGTGACATTGCCGCTGATATTCAACCGTCGGCGCGCGGTGAATTGGAAATCACCGATGTGAATAAACGCTATTTGAATCAACAGCAATTGACTGTGGAAACCATGGGCCGGGGTTACGCCTGGCTCGATGCAGGCACCCACGACGGTTTGCTGGAGGCCGCCACCTTCATTGCCACGCTGCAAAAACGCCAGGGCTTGATGGTGGCTTGTCCCGAGGAAATTGCCTATGCACAAGGCTGGATTTCGGCGCAAACCCTGGAAAAACTGGCCGCGCCCTACCAAAAAACCCATTATGGGCAATACCTTTTGAAATTACTGGACTGACATGCCTTATTCCGTTGAAAACACCGGTTTAAAAGACGTTTTATTACTCAAGCCCAAGCTGTTTGCCGATGCCCGGGGCTTTTTCTTTGAAAGTTTCAACCAGCGGGAATTTGAAAAAGCCACGGGTTGGAATATCCCGTTTGTTCAAGATAACCACAGTTTGTCTCAGCAAGGGGTGCTGCGTGGCTTGCATTTTCAAAAACAATTTCCGCAAGGCAAATTGATTCGGGTGGTGCGCGGCGAGATATTCGATGTGGCGGTGGACATTCGCCCTGAATCGCCCCAATACGGGCAATGGACTTCAGCCATTTTGAGTGGTGAAAACCACCACCAGCTGTGGATTGCGCCCGGGTTTGCCCATGGCTTTTTGGTGCTGAGCGCGCAGGCCGAGGTGATTTACAAAACCACGGATTACTGGGTCGCCAGTGATGAAGACGCGATCATTTGGAATGACGAAGAGATTGGGATTGATTGGCCCCTGGGAGCAATTCAGGGGCCGCCGCAGCTGTCCGCCAAAGACGCTGCGGCCAGGCCTTTTAAACAGCCGCTTTGATTTCAGCGCTGGCCAAGTTGCCAGCCGCGTGCAGGGCTTGAACCCATTGGGGCATGCGGCCACGGCCGGTCCAAGTTTGCGCGGGATTGGCGGGGTCGCGGTATTTGGGCGCGACTTTTTTGCCAGCGGTGGCGCGTTTGGCTTTCGGGGCTTTGACGGCAGACTTCCCGGCTGGCTTGGCTTTGCCCTTGCTGCCGAGCGCCGCAGTGATGTCAGCAGCAGTTAATCCGGCTGCGTGGGCGATTTGAACGATTTGCGCCAAGGCTTTATCGTGGGTGCGCGACATGAGGCGCTTTTCTTCTTTTTCTAATTTGATTCTGGCAGCGCGGATTTTTTCCAATTGGGTGGCAGGACTTAATCGAGACATATTCAAACTCCATATAAATGATATTCAAACTTGATTATCCCAGATATTCAAACCGATTTAAAAATGCATATATTCCAAACTTGCGAAAGCATGTTTATTTGAAACAGGGATTCAGCCATGGGGGCTGTTTCATGAAGCCCTCAAATGCCCTCTTGCGGCTGTCTGAGCTTGGTGCACAATGCAAGTAATCATTCACGTCGACCCATGAACAACACCGACAAAGCCACCAACCCGCACCGCGATGCCGCCGACACACTGGCCCAAGCACTGCCCTATATCCGGCAATTCCACGGCAAAACCTTGGTCATCAAGTACGGCGGCAACGCCATGACCGACCCGGCCCTGCAGGCCGACTTCGCCGCCGATGTGGTGCTGCTCAAATTGGTGGGTATGAACCCGGTGGTGGTGCACGGTGGCGGGCCGCAAATTGAAAACGCCTTGCAACGCCTGGGCAAAACAGGCGAATTCATCCAAGGCATGCGGGTCACCGACGCTGAAACCATGGAAGTGGTGGAGTGGGTGTTGGCTGGTGAGGTGCAGCAAGACATCGTCGGCCTGATCAACCAAGCCGGTGGCAAGGCTGTCGGCTTGACCGGGCGCGACGGCGGCATGATCCGCGCCACCAAATTGAAAATGCTGGACAACCACAACCCCAGCATCGAGCACGATGTCGGGCAAGTCGGCGACATCCAAAGCATCGACCCCAGCGTGGTCAGGGCATTGCAAGACGACGCTTTCATCCCTGTGATCAGCCCGATCGGCTTTGGGGAAAACAACGAAAGCTACAACATCAATGCGGATGTGGTGGCGGCCAAACTCGCCACCGTGCTGCAGGCGGAGAAGCTGGTTTTGCTCACCAACACCGCGGGTGTGCTGGACAAAGCAGGCCAGTTGCTGACCAACTTGAGTGCGCGCCAAATTGACGCCTTGTTTGCCGATGGCACGATCAGCGGTGGCATGTTGCCCAAAATCAGCAGCGCCTTGGATGCCGCCAAAAGCGGGGTCAACTCGGTGCACATCATTGACGGGCGCGTGCCACATGCGCTGTTGTTGGAAATCCTGACCAACCAAGCCTTTGGCACCATGATCCGTTCACACTGAACACGCAAGGGAGCAACCATGGCCGACCAGCAAGCCCCAGCCACACCCCCCAACGCCACGCCACGCAAGCGCCCCAAGCCGGGTGAGCGGCGCATCCAAATATTGCAGGCCTTGGCGGCCATGCTCGAGCTCCCGGGTGCCGAGCGGGTCACCACCGCTGCGCTGGCCGCGCGTTTGCAAGTGAGCGAGGCTGCGCTGTACCGCCATTTCGCCAGCAAAGCGCAGATGTTTGAGGGCCTGATCGACTTCATCGAGACCAGTGTGCTCAGCTTGCTCAACCAAATCACCGAAGGCCCCCATGCGCCAGACGACAAAGTGCGACGCATGGTCACGGTCTTGCTGCAGTTTGCTGAACGCAACCCGGGCATGGCGCGGGTGATGGTGGGAGACGCCCTGGTGTTTGAAAACGACCGTTTGCACCAGCGCATGAATTTGTTTTTCGACAAGGTCGAGGCGAGTTTGAAACAGGTTTTGCGTGACGCGGCGCAAACCAGCCAATCCACCACCCCCAGCGTGGACGCCCAAGTCAAGGCCTCGCTGTGGGTGTCTTTGGTGGTCGGGCGTTTGCAACGCTTTGCCCGATCTGGCTACAAACGTTCGCCGCTGGAGCATTTGGACACAACGCTGGCCTTGCTGACCTGAACGGCATCACAACCATCCTCCAGGAGTCTTCATGAAATTGGTTCGATTTGGCCCGATGGGCCGCGAAAAACCCGGCTTGATCGATGCGCAAGGCAAACTGCGCGACCTGAGCGCGGTGATCGCTGACATCGGTCCGGCACAACTCAGCGACACTGCCTTGGCCAAGCTCGCCAAGCTGAAAACCGACAGCCTGCCTCTGGTGCGTGGCAAACCTCGCCTGGGTTGCCCCGTGAGTCATGTCGGCAAGTTCATCGCGATTGGCTTGAACTATGCCGACCATGCGGCCGAGTCGAATCTGCCGGTGCCCAAGGAACCGGTCGTGTTCATGAAGGCCACCAGTTGCATCCAAGGGCCCAACGACCCGGTGATGCTGCCCAAAGGGTCGGTCAAGACCGATTGGGAAGTGGAGTTGGGCGTGGTGATTGGCACCCGCGCCAGTTATGTGTCGCAAGCCCAAGCACTGCAACATGTGGCGGGTTATTGCACGGTCAATGATGTGTCCGAACGCGAATTCCAGCTCGAACGCGGCATGACCTGGGACAAGGGCAAGGGCTGCGACACCTTTGGACCGATCGGCCCCTGGCTGGTGACGCGCGACGAAGTGCCCCACCCACAGCGTTTAGGCCTGTGGCTGGACCTCAACGGCGTGCGCGTGCAAACGGGCAACACCAAAACCATGGTGTTCCAGGTCGCCAAGTTGGTCAGCTATGTCAGCCAGTTCATGACTTTGATGCCCGGCGATGTGATCACCACCGGCACGCCCCCCGGCGTGGGCATGGGCCGCAAAAACAAAAACGGCAAACCAGCACCGCTGTTTTTGAAACCCGGGGATGTCATGCGCTTGGGTGTGGAAGGTTTGGGTCAGCAGCACCAAGCGGTCGTGGCCTACCGCAAACACTGAGCCATCGACCAAGCTTCAAACCGCGATGGTTTGAATCCCTGGCAGCGTGGGCACCGCAAAGCTTTCGGTGTCAAACGCGGTGTCGCCATCCGGCTCGGGCATGCCGGTGGTCTGCAGGTTGGCAAAGTCGTGGATGCGCGAATCCATCAGGTGTGAGGGCACCACGTTTTGCAAGGCGGTGAACATGTTTTCGATGCGGCCAGGGTATTTCTTTTGCCACTCACGCAGCATGTTGCCAATCAGTTGGCGTTGCAGGTTTTCCTGACTGCCGCACAGCGAGCAGGGGATGATGGGGAATTGGCGGTGCTCGGCCCAGCGCACCAAATCGGTCTCGGCCACGAAAGCGAGGGGGCGGATCACCATGAACTCGCCGTTGTCGCTCACCAATTTAGGCGGCATGCCTTTGAGCTTGCCACCAAAGAACATGTTCAAGAAAAAGGTTTGCAGCATGTCGTCACGGTGGTGGCCCAGCGCCAGTTTGTTGCAGCCCAATTCGCGTGCGACTTTGTACAAAATGCCTCTGCGCAGGCGGCTGCACAGGCTGCACATGGTTTTGCCTTCGGGGATTTTTTGTTTGACGATGGAATAGGTGTCTTGGGTCTCGATGTGAAACTTCACGCCCATGCTGTCGAGGTAAGCGGGCAACACATCGGCCGGGAAGCCCGGTTGTTTTTGGTCCAGGTTGACCGCGATCAGCTCGAAGTCCACAGGCGCACGGGCTTGCATTTTCAGCAAGATGTCGAGCATGCCGTAGCTGTCTTTGCCACCCGACATGCAGACCATGACCCGGTCACCGGCTTCGATCATGTTGAACTGCACGATGGCTTCGCCGACTTGGCGACACAGCCGTTTTTCGAGTTTGAGGGTTTCGCGTTCCATCGTCATGGTCACCAGTCTCCCACTTGTTGTTGGATAGAGACTTCACAGTCGTCAAAGATATGCAGCTTGGTGATGCGCGCCCGCGTGCCCACCACATTGGGCAGTGACAGCAAGGCCTGGCAAAGCTTGCCCGTCAGGCTTTCCAGCAGATTCACATGCCGGTCGGTGCAGGTTTGGATGATGAGGTTGCGCACCAAGCGGTAATCCAGCACGTGCACGATCGCGTCCTGGTCGGCTTGGAGCATCGGGGTTTTCAAATTCAGTTCGGCATCCACCTGGATTTCCTGTGGCGCGTTTTGCTCGTGGTCCAAGATACCCAAATTGGCATGAAAGCGCAGACCTTGGATGCGCAAAACACGGTGGTTGTTGTCAGGCATCGGCGGTCCCCATCATGGAAAAATCACGTTGAAACCGGGTCAGGTGTTGACCCCCATCGACCAGCAAGGTGGTGCCGGTGAGCGAGCGGTTGGTGCAGGCAAACACCACGGCTGACACCACATCTTCCACGGTCGAAGACTGACCAAGCGGCGAGAGTTTGTGCAGCACCTCGAAATCGGCTTGGCTGAGCAGGTGGCTGTTGAGTGTCAAGCCGGGCGCCACACCCACCACCCGGATCTGCGGGGCCAGTGCTTGTGCCAGCAAAGTGGTGGCTTGTTCAAGGGCGGCTTTGGACAAGGTGTAGCTCAAAAAATCGGGGTTCGGGTTCCACAGCTTTTGGTCAAGCAAGTTGACGACCACACCGCTGGCGGGCGCAGCCGCGCGAGACTTCAAGTGTTGCGCCAAAGCCTGGGCCAGCAACACCGGGGCGGTCAGGTTGACGTGCATGTGGGTGGCCAGGCTGTCGGCGTTGAAACTGTCTGCGGTATCGTGCTCAAACATGGATGCGCTGTTGACCACCGCGTCCACATGGCCGAGCTGCGCGATGGCCGCAAGCAGCAATTGGCTGACCTGGTTGGTCTGTGACAAATCGGCCGACAGGCCGATGGCGCCTGGCGTGAAGGCTGCGCAGTCGCGCACCGTGGCCTGCGCCTGTTCGGCAGATTGGTGAAAGTGCACCACCACCCGCCAACCGGCTTGGGCCAGCCCCAAAGCCATGGCTCGGCCCAAGCGTTTGGCCGCACCCGTGACCAGCACGGTGGGCGTGTGACTTGAGGGCAATGCAGGCGACATGAACGACAATCGGGCGGATGAAGGAACAGGCCAAGAGTGTAGCGACTGCCCCAACGGCCATGACCCGCCTGTTGCGCGCCAGCTTGGCCAGCCAAGGCGGTTGGTTGCCTTTTGACCGCTTCATGGCCCTGGCCTTGTACGCCCCCGGTTTGGGCTATTACAGCGCAGGCGCTCACCAGATTGGGCGCATGCCCAAAGATGGCAGCGATTTCGTGACCGCGCCTGAGCTGTCTGCGCACTTTGGTCAGGCCTTGGCCAACAGCGTGCGCGAGGCTTTGCGGCAGAGCCAGACCCACGCGGTGTATGAATTTGGGGCGGGCAATGGCAGCTTGGCTCTGCAGTTGCTCGACGCACTCGGCGACGATGTGACAAGCTACACCATCATCGATGTCTCGGGCGCTTTGCGTGAACGCCAGGCGCAGACTTTGCAGGCAAGGGCGGCCAAGGTGCAGTGGGCAGACACCTTGCCGGCACAGCTGCATGGCGTGGTGATTGGCAACGAGGTGTTGGACGCCATGCCGGTGCGGTTGTTGCACCGCGTGGCGGGGCAGTGGCATGAACGCGGCGTGGTCTGGGACGAGGCGACGCAAACGCTGGCTTGGCAAGACCGGCCGACCGATGCCAGGCCGCCTTTGGCCATCGACGGCGATCATGATTACCTCACCGAAATCCATCCCCAGGCCGAGGCGTTCGTGCGCAGTGTGGGCGAGCGCTTGCAAGCCGGGGCGATGTTTTTCATCGATTACGGCTTTCCTGAGCACGAGTACTACCATCCCCAACGCGACATGGGCACGGTGATGTGTCACCACGGCCACTTGAGCGATGCCGATCCATTGCAGCAAGCAGGCGACAAGGACATCACCGCGCATGTCAATTTCACCGGTGTCGCGCTGGCCGCGCAAGCGCTTGGTTTGCAGGTCTTGGGTTACACCAGCCAAGCCCATTTCTTGCTCAACAGCGGCTTGTTACCGTTGCTGGAACAGGCCTCGGTGGCCGAGCGCAGCCGGGCGCAGGCCTTGATCCAAGACCACGAGATGGGCGAGCTGTTCAAGGTGATTGCCTTGGGCCGGGGTGAACCCTGGACGCCCATGGGCTTTGTGCAAGCTGACCGAAGCCACAGGCTCTGACCCATGATCCGCTGGCTGCTCGTGGTGTTTGTGGTCTTGCTCTTGGTTCAGTTCATCACGCCCTGGCTGAGCAAAATCGGCTTTGGCCGCTTGCCCGGGGACTTGCGGTTTCGCTTGTTTGGACGCGAATGCTTCATTCCCTTGACCACCACCATCGTGTTGAGCATGGTGTGCGCTGGCATTGCCCATTTTTTGTAGCCTGGCCACAGGGCCTGACATGCCATTGAGCGATCATGGGTGAGGGTTAATATGTCCGCTTACTGATCAACAATGAATGCCAACATGTCTTTGTTTCCTGGATGGATGGGTCGCCTGAAGTGGTTGTCGCTGTTGGTGCTGATGGTGGTGGTTGCCGCTGCTTGGTGGCTGACTGACACCCCACCAGCGTTTTCGCCTGTGAAGCCAAACAAGCAGGCTGACCGCCCTGGCAGCAGGCCCACACCGGTCGCGGTCGGTGAAGTCAGGCAAATGGACATCCGTCAAACCGTGGACGCCTTGGGTACCCTGACCGCGCTCAACACCGCGGTGGTGCGGGCCAAGGTGGACGGCGAGTTGAAAGCCGTGCGTTTCAGCGAAGGCCAATGGGTCAAAGCCGGCCAATTGTTGGCCGAGATCGATGCGCGGCCCTTTGAAGCCCAACTCAACCAAGCCCAGGGCCAGTTGGCGCGGGATACCGCGCAACTGCAAAACGCCCAACTCGATTTGCAACGCTACCAAGACTTGCTCAGCAAAGACGCGATTGCGCGGCAACAGGTTGAAACCCAAGCCGCGCTGGTGAACCAGTACAAGGGCACGGTGCAAGCTGATCAGGCCTTGGTCGATGCCGCCCGTTTGCAGCTCTCCTACACCCGAGTGACCGCACCCATCAGTGGTCGGCTTGGCTTGAAACAAGCCGAGTTGGGCAGCTTGGTGCGTGCCAGCGACCCCAATGGCCTTGTCAGCATCACCCAGACCCAGCCGATGGCGGTGGTGTTTGCCGTGCCCGAAGCCCATGTGCCCTTGATCATGCGCAAATTGAAAGCGGGGCAGGCCTTGCCGGTGCAGGCCTGGGACCGCGAGATGCAACACCGGTTGGCCAAAGGGCGTGTCAGCACCACTGACAACGCGATCGATCTGGCCACGGGCACCTTGAAACTCAAAGCCACCTTGGACAACCAAGATGGTCAGTTGTTTCCCAACCAGTTTGCGCAAATACGCTTGGAGCTCGACACCTTGAAAGACAGGTTGGCCGTGCCCACCCAAGCCATTCAACGCGGTGCCCAAGGTACCTTGGTGTATGTGCTGCAAGCCGACAACAGTGTGCAAACCAGGGTGGTGCAGTTGTTGGCGGTGGACGGCGATTGGCAAGCGGTGCAGGGCGAACTCCAGGCAGGGGACTTGGTGGTCACCGATGGCGCAGACCGTTTGCGCACCGGCAGCAAAGTGGAGGTGGTGAAGGCCGCCAAGCCATGAACCTGTCGCGCTTGTTCATTCTGCGGCCCGTGGCCACATCGCTCATGATGCTGGCCATCTTGCTCAGCGGTGCCCTGGCTTACCGTCTGTTGCCCGTGGCCTCGCTGCCACAGGTGGACTACCCCACCATCCAGGTCAACACCCTCTACCCTGGCGCCAGTCCTGAGGTGGTGACCGCCTCGATCACCGCACCACTGGAGCGTCAGTTTGGCCAAATGCCTGGCTTGGCTTTGATGACCTCGGTGAGCTCAGCGGGTGCCTCGGTCATCACCTTGCGCTTTGCCTTGAAGTTGCCCTTGGACGTGGCGGAGCAACAGGTGCAAGCCGCGATCAATGTCAGCAGCAGCGTCATGCCCAGCGACCTGCCCATGCCGCCGTCCTACAGCAAAGTCAATCCTGCGGATGCGCCGATCATGACCTTGGCGATCAGTTCCAGCAGTTTGCCCATGACCCGTGTGCACGACATGGTCGAAAACCGTTTGGCGATGCGCTTGTCCCAGGTCAGTGGTGTGGGTTTGGTCAGCATCGCAGGTGGACAGCGGCCCGCAGTGCGGGTGCAGGTCAACAGCCAAGCATTGGCGGCTGCCGGTTTTTCTTTGGAGGATGTGCGCAACGCGATCAACCAATCGAACGTGAGCATGGCCAAGGGCAGCTTGGACGGCCCGACCCGTGCGACGAGTTTGGATGCCAATGACCAACTGCGTTCGGTGGAGGACTACGGTCAATTGGTGCTGGCCTATGTCAAAGGCAACCCACTGCGATTGCGGGATGTGGCCACCATCGTGGACGCGCCAGAGAACAACCGTTTGCTGGCCTGGGCCAATGACACCCCCGCCATCATCTTGAATATCCAGCGGCAACCTGGCGCGAACGTGATTGATACCGTGGAGCGGGTGAAAGCCTTGTTGCCGCAACTGCAAGCGTCTTTGCCAGCTTCCTTGCAGATGGAGGTGATGACCGACCGAACGGTGACCATCCGTGCCTCGGTGCGCGATGTGCAGTTTGAGTTGATGTTGTCGGTGGCCTTGGTGGTGATGGTGATTTTTTTGTTTTTGCGCAGTGCAACGGCCACCTTGATTCCTGCGGTGGTGGTGCCACTCTCCTTGGTGGGCACCTTTGGGGTGATGTATTTGGCTGGGTTTTCCATCAACAACCTGACGTTGATGGCGATGACTGTGGCCACGGGTTTCCTGGTGGATGACGCGATCGTGATGATCGAAAACATCACGCGTTACCTGCAAGACCCCAAGCGGCCACTCAGCCCCTTGCAAGCTGCGCTCACCGGGGCACGCCAAATCGGTTTCACGATTTTGTCGCTGACTTTCTCACTGGTGGCGGTGCTGATTCCTTTGCTGTTCATGGGCGATGTGGTGGGGCGCTTGTTCCACGAATTTGCCATCACCTTGGCGGTGGCGATCCTGATTTCAGCGGTGGTCTCGCTCACCCTCACGCCGATGATGTGTGCCCATGTTTTACGCGCTCCCCGGGGCCAACCACAGCCCAACCAGGACCACAACCCTGCCTGGTTGCAGGCCTTGATCAACCGCTATGCCCGGGTCTTGAAACAGGTCCTGAACCACCCACGCCAAACCAGTTGGGTGTTTGGGGCAACCGTGTTGATGACCGTGGGTTTGTACGCCTGGATGCCCAAGGGCTTTTTCCCGGTGCAAGACACCGGCGCCATCCAAGGCATCACCGAGGCCACGCAGTCCACCTCGTTGGCGGCCATGGCCGAGCGCCAACAGGCCCTGGCCCGGGTGGTGTTGCAAGACAAGTCGGTTGCCAGCCTGACCTCGTTCATCGGTGTTGACGGCCCCAACAGCAGTTTGAACACCGGTCGCATGACCATCAACCTGGTGCCCAAAGCGCAACGCGATGCCCCGCTGAGCGATATCTTGCAACGCTTGAGCCAGGCCAGCCAGGGCATCAGCGGCATGCGCTTGTACCTGCAACCCTTGCAAGACCTGACCTTGGAGGACCGGGTGGCACGCACCCAATACCGGTTTTTGTTGAGTGGGCCCAACGCCGATGCGTTGGGGCAATGGTCAGCGCGTTTGCAAGAGCGTTTAAGAAGCCACCCCGCCTTGGCAGAGGTGGCCTCCGACTGGCAAAACCAAGGTTTACAGGCGTATGTGCGGATTGACCGCGAAGCCGCGAGTCGATTGGGGGTCAGCGTGTTGGCGATTGACAATGCCCTCTACAACGCCTTTGGGCAACGCCTGGTCTCGACCATCTTCACCCAAAGCAACCAGTACCGCGTGGTGCTGGAAGTGCAAGCCCAAGACCGGTTGGGCCCTGCGTCCTTGTCTCGCCTGATGGTGCCTTCGAGCACCGGGACGCTGGTGCCTTTGAGCAGCCTCGCCCGTGTTGAAGAAAAAGCGGCACTGTTGAGCGTGATGCATGTCGGGCAGTTCCCCGCCGTGACCTTGTCATTCCAACCGGCCCAGGGCGCATCCTTGGGTGAAGCGGTCAGTGCCATCGACCAGGCATGGCAGCGTTTGCGAAACGATGAAGGCGCACCCACTGACATTGAATCGCGTTTTGAGGGTGCGGCCCTGGCCTTTCAAGCCTCCCTCACCCACAGCCTGTGGTTGATCTTGGCAGCGGTGGTCACGATGTACATCGTGCTGGGGGTGCTGTATGAAAGTTACATCCACCCGGTCACGATTTTGTCGACATTGCCCTCGGCCGCCTTGGGGGCACTGTTGGCCCTGGTGCTGGCGCGCATGGACCTGGGCTTGATTGCGGTGATTGGCATCATTTTGTTGATCGGCATTGTCAAGAAAAACGCGATCATGATGATCGACTTTGCGCTCGATGCCGAGCGCCACCAGGGCCTGTCACCACGTGATGCGATTGAACAAGCTTGCTTGTTGCGGTTTCGCCCGATCTTGATGACCACCTTGTGCGCCTTGCTGGGGGCACTGCCCTTGATGCTGGGCAGCGGGGTGGGCAGTGAACTGCGTCAACCCTTGGGCGTGACATTGGTGGGCGGTTTGCTGGTGAGCCAGTGGCTGACCCTGTTCACCACACCGGTGATCTACCTGCAACTCGACGCCTTGGCCAAGCGGTGGCATCGCTTCACATCCGCCGCATGAACATCTCGGCCATTTGCATTCAGCGACCTGTGGCCACCACGCTGCTGAGCGTGGGCCTGGCCTTGGCCGGTGGTTTGTCTTACAGCCTGTTGCCGGTCGCGCCTTTGCCACAGGTGGACTTTCCCACCATCTCGGTGCAAGCGACTTTGCCCGGCGCCAGTCCAGAGACCATGGCATCGAGCGTGGCCACCCCCCTGGAGCGTGTCCTGGGCACGATCGCGGGTGTGAGCGAGATGACCTCGAGTTCGATGCAGGGTTCGAGCCGCATCACCCTGCAGTTTGAGCTCGACCGCGATATCCATGGCGCAGCCCGGGATGTGCAGGCCGCGATCAACACCGCACAGGCACTGCTGCCCAGTGGCATGCCGTCCAAGCCGACCTACCGCAAGGTCAACCCGACCCAAAGCCCGATGCTGGTGTTGGCCTTGACCTCCAGCACCTATTCGCGTGGGCAGATGTATGACATGGCGTCGACCTTGCTGGCGCAACGCTTGTCGCAGGTCGATGGCGTGGGGCAGGTCACGATCGGCGGTGGCGCCTTGCCCGCGGTGCGTGTCTCTGTGCAGCCAGACCGCTTGGCCGCTTTGGGGTTGTCGCTCGAAGATGTGCGCACAGCGATTGTGGGCAACAACGCGCACCGCCCCAAAGGCATGTTGGAGGATGCACACCAAGCCTGGCAGATCGAGGCCAATGACCAAGCCCGAACGGCTGCTGACTATGCACCGTTGATCATCCGCTACCGACAAGGCAGCGCTGTCCGATTGCAGGATGTGGCGCAGGTGCAAGACTCGGTGCAAGACCTGCGCACCGATGGCATCTCCCAAGGCCAACCCGCGGTCTTGCTGGTGCTCAGCCAGCAACCCGGGGCGAACGTGATCGAGGCCGTGGACAAGGTGCGGGAGGTTCTGCCCATGCTTCAGCAGGCCATTCCCGCCGGCGTGACGATGAGTGTGGTGTCAGACCGCACGCCGACGATCCGGGCTTCCCTCAATGAAATCCAAAAGTCCTTGGCTTTGTCCATGGGCCTGGTGGTGCTGGTGGTGGCTTTGTTCCTCAAACGCTGGCGCACGGCTTTGATACCGACCGTGGCGGTGCCGCTGTCCTTGGCGGGTACTTGCGTGGTCATGTACCTGATGCAATTCAGCTTGAACAACCTGAGCCTGATGGCCCTGACGATTGCCACCGGTTTTGTGGTGGACGATGCGATCGTGGTGTTGGAGAACATCACCCGACTGCGCGAGCGTGGTCTGTCTTTGCAGCAAGCCTGTGTCCGAGGTGCGCGCGACATCGGCTTCACTGTGGTGGCCATGAGCATCTCCTTGGTAGCAGTGTTCATCCCGGTCTTGTTCATGGGTGGTGTGCTTGGACGGCTGTTCCATGAATTTGCTTTGGTGATGACCGCCGCGGTCTTGGTGTCCTTGTTGGTCTCTCTCACCACCACGCCCATGATGTGTGCGGCGTGGTTACCACCCACATGGCCGCCTCCGGGGTCCCGTGGAGCGCGCTCGGCCGTGTCCACTTGGTACCGTCAGAGTTTGGTGTGGGCCTTGCGGCACCAGTGGTTGATGTGGTTGGTGTTGGCCGCGACCGTGGTGCTCAATGTGCATTTGTACCGCACCATCCCCAAAGGCTTTTTCCCGCAGCAAGACACCGGGCGAATCAATGGCTACATCCGAGCTGACCAAAGCACGTCCTTCCAGTCGATGCAACAGCGTTTGCAATCCATGCTGGCCATCGTGCAGGCCGACCCTGCGGTGTTGAACGTCACAGGTTTCACCGGCAATGGCCAACGCAACGCAGCGCAAATGTTCATGACCTTGAAGCCGCCTGCCGAACGCAACGCCACGGCCGATCAGGTGGTTGCCCGGCTCAAGGCCAAGTTGTCCAAAGAGGCGGGTGCGCGCTTGTTCATGGTGCCAGTGCAAGACCTGCGCATTGGCGCACGTGGCAGCAACGCACAGTACGAATACAGCATCAAGGCCGATGATTTGGAAACCCTGCGTGAGTGGGAGCCTCCATTGCGCAAAGCCCTGGCCAAGCTCAAGTCCCTGGAAGACATAGACACCGACTACGAGGACCGAGGCTTGCAAACCACCTTGGTGATTGACCGGGATGCCGCCACCCGCTTGGGCTTGTCGGTGCGATCGATCGATGCCACCTTGGCGAACGCCTTTGGGCAGCGGCAAGTGAGTGTGATTTACAACCCCTTGAACCAATACCGGGTGGTCTTGACCTTGGCGCCCGAGCACCTGCAAAGCGCTGAATCGGTGCGGCGCTTGCCCTTCATCAATGCGCAAGGGCAGGTGGTTCCCATGCACGCGTTTGCGCGGCTCGAGTTGACCAGCGCACCGCTGTCGGTCTCGCACGAGGGTGGCGTACCCTCTGACACCTTCAGCTTCAACCTGGCCCCGGGCGTGAGCTTGTCGCAAGCCACGCAAGAGATCGAAACCGCCGTGGCACAACTGCGCCTGCCGGTGTCAGTGCGCGGCGGTTTTGCGGGGTCTGCCAGCGCGTTTCAACAATCCTTGAACACGCAACCGCTTTTGATCTTGGCCGCCTTGGTCACCCTCTACCTGGTGCTGGGCATCTTGTATGAAAGTTTGCTGCACCCCCTGACGATTTTGTCCACCTTGCCCTCGGCAGGGGTGGGTGCTTTGCTTACCCTGATGGTGTTTGACATGGAGTTCAGCGTGATCGCCATGGTGGGCGTGATTTTGTTGATCGGCATTGTCAAAAAGAACGCGATTTTGATGATCGACTTTGCGCTGCAACTGCAACGCCGAGGCCGCAGTGCTGCACAAGCCATCCATGCCGCCTCCAGCATGCGCTTGCGCCCGATCTTGATGACCACCGCTGCCGCCATGCTGGGCGCGATTCCCCTGGCGATGGCGCAAGGCGTGGGAGCGGAGATGCGTCAGCCTTTGGGCCTGGCGATGCTCGGTGGCTTGGCCCTGAGTCAGTTGCTCACCCTCTACACCACACCGATGGTGTTCACCGGTCTCGAGGCCTTGCGACGTCGGTGCCTGGGGCCGCGCACCCAGCCCCAGGTCGCGCACAATCCCCCTGACTTGTCACCCCTCTCCCCATGATGACTGACCCCATGCTGCGCCCCCCTCCGACCTGGTTGACCACCGCCCTGGCTGTGAGCCTGTGCGTGTCTGGGTGCAGCTCTTTATGGCGACCGACAGCCAAGCCAGTGCCACCGGCACCCTCGGCTGCCATCGTCTTGTCGGCCCCTGGCAGGGATGCGATCTCGCCAGAAGTCGACCCGGCTTGGTGGACCCTGTTCAACGACCCGGTCCTCAACGGCTTGCAAAACCAATTGAACCAAGACCACCTGAACCTGCAACGCATGGCCACCCGGGTGCGCCAAGCGCAAGCCAGCCTGGCAGCTGCACAAAGCAGTTTGTGGCCATCGGTGTCCCTCCAAGCCAGTGCAACCAGGGCGCGAGAGGCAGCCGGCAGCCAAGGCCCGGTGTTTGGCGTGGCCGCGCCTGTCCGTTGGGAATGGGATGTCTGGGGTCGGGTGGCGTCATTGAATGCCGCCGCACAAGCCAATTTGCAAGCCAGCCAAGCCGACCTGGCTTTGGCGCGGTTGTCCGCCCAAGCGACCTTGGTGCAAACCTACTTGGCATTGCGCACCGCTGAACGTCAAGGGCAGGTGTTGGCGCAGGCCGAACAAGCCTATGCCCGCGCCTTGACGCTCACCCGCTACCGCCACGAAGCAGGCGTTGTCTCGGCAGCCGATGTCGCGCAAGCCGAGGTGCAACTCGCCACCGCGCAAGCACAAAAAATCGAAGTCAATACCACGCGCATGCAGTTGCACCATGCGGTGGCCGTGTTGCTGGGCCTGGCACCCGCTGAATTCCTTCTCGCTGAAGGTGACTGGCCAGTGCTGCCGGTGTTGCCTGAAACCATTTCTGCAGACGTGTTGAAACGCCGCCCTGACATCCGCGCGGCCTCGCAGCGTGTCTTGGCTGCGCAAGCGCAGCTGGGCGTGGCGCAAGCCGCGTTTTTCCCGAGCCTGGGGTTCTCTGCCAATCTGGGCTACCGCAGCAGCGAGTTGTCCAACATCTTCAGCGCCTCTTCTTTGCTCTGGTCCTGGGGCCCGAGCATGGCGATGCAGTTGTTCGATGGCGGGCAGCGTGAAGCCGTCAAAGCCGAGTCCACAGCCGCCTTAGAGGCGGCGGGCATTGCTTACCGAGAGGTGGTGTTGCAGGCTTTGCAAGAACTCGAGGACAACCTGATTGCCGCGCAACAACTGCAGTTGCAATCGGCCGCGCAAAGCCAAGCATTGCTTTCGGCGCAGCGCAACCTGGCGATTGCGCAAGCCCAATACAGCGCGGGCACGGTGAGTTTTTTGAATGTGGTCAGCGCCCAGGCCAGCGCCTTGACGGCTGAGCGCAGTTTGCTGGACATACAAAGCCGACAACGTTTGGCCAGCGCCCAACTGCTGAAAAACCTGGCCGGCCGTTGGCCTGAGCAGACACCTGCGGATTGATCAGCTGGCCAGCACGGCTTTGATGGCTTGTAGCCGCGCTGCATCGATGTGTTGCCCCACTTGCACACCTTTCAAGCCTTGCTGCATGGCTTGGTCCGACAGCGCCGTGGTGTCTATCGACAAAGCCGCTTGCAGCAAGCGGTGCAGGTGCGCGGCTTGTGGGTAGGCGCGGTCTTGCAAACCCAAGCGACCGCGTGCATCGGCTTCGCAAGCGCGCAAGGCCAGGGCAAACCGGTCGGGGCGGCGCAGGGCATCGCAGCGCAACAACAAACGCAACACCGCCTCAGCGCTCAGCTTCAAGCAGCCATGGATGTGGCCGTGCTCTTGCGCCACCACCTCGGCGAGTTCCTTGCACGATTGAGGCACGCGCAAACGCTCGCAAACACCACGCAGCAACTTGACGCTGCGACCTTCGTGGCCGATGTGACGCGGCAGGGCAGCTGCATGGGTGTTGCCCTTGCCCAGGTCGTGGCACAGCGCGGCAAAGCGCACTTCCAGGGGCGTGTTCATGCGGGCGCATTCATCGAGCACCATCTCCAGGTGGATGCCGGTGTCGACCTCTGGGTGATGTTCGATCGGTTGGGGTACGCCATACAAGCGGTCTACCTCAGGCAACAGACGTTGCAATGCGCCGCAGTCGCGCAGCACCTGCAACATCCGCGAAGGCTGTGCCGCCATCAAGCCTTTGGTCAGTTCTTGCCAGACCCGTTCGCGCACCAAGGTATCGACTTCACCGGCTTGCACCATGGCTTGCATCAGCGCTTGCGTGTCTGGTGCAACGCGAAACTGCGGAAAGCGTGCAGCCAATCGGGCCACCCGCAAGATGCGCACCGGGTCTTCGCGAAAGGCATCGGTCACATGCCTGAAGACTTGTTGCGTGATGTCTGCTTGGCCGTTGAACGGGTCGATCAAGCCGCCTTGTTCGTCGCGTGCGATGGCGTTGATGGTCAGGTCGCGCCTGGCCAAGTCCTGTTCGAGCGTGACATCGGGCGCGGCATGGACCACAAAGCCCTTGTAGCCGGGCGCCGTTTTGCGTTCGGTGCGGGCCAGGGCGTATTCGTCTTTGGTGTTGGGGTGCAAAAAAACCGGGAAATCTTTGCCCACTGGCGTGAAGCCCAGTGCCACCATGGCTTCAGGCGTGCTGCCGACGACCACCCAGTCTCGGTCGGCGCCGGTGATGCCCATCAAGCTGTCGCGCACCGCGCCACCGACCAAATAGGTTTGCATGCTCAGGTTTGATGCGCAAACACGGTGGCCAAGGCCGTGGCATGGGCAATGCCCAAGGCAGACAAACCTGGTCGACTGCCATCAGCCACGTTGTCGACTTGCATGGATGCCAGGTTGTCGCGGCTCATCAAAGGTGGGCCCGGCATCATCTCCATCAACGCGGCCTGCACATAAGCCAAAGGGTGTGGCAGCGCGACAACCCAACGTGGGTGGCCTGCCCAGGCCCCAGCATGCGCCACCAGTTGTTGCAGCGTGAACACTTCCGCGCCGACCAGCTCGTAGACCTGTCCGACCGTGGAACGGTGCAGCACCGCATGCACGATGGCTTGGGCGACATCTTGGACCCACACTGGTTGAAACCGGGTGTGCGCACCAGCGAGCGGTACCACCGGCGTCAAGGCCTGCAGCTTGGCGAACAGGTTGATGAACGCATCGTCTTCGCCAAAGATGACGCTGGGGCGCAGCACGGTGAGTTCAAGCCCTTGCACCACCCCGCTTTGCAAGGCAGCTTCACCTTGCGCTTTGCTGCGCTGGTACATCGACGGGCCATGCAGGTCTGCACCCAAAGCACTCACATGCACCAAGCGCGGCACGCCTTGGTCGATACAGGTTTGGGCCAGCAGGCGGGGCAACAGCACATGGGCGTGTTCGAAATCCTCGCGGTCGCCGTGCAAAATCGCCACCAAATTCACCACCGCATCATGGCCACGCACCAAAGCGGCCAAGGCCACGGGGTCATGCACATTGGCTTGCACCACGGTCACCATGGGCAGCATTTGCACCGAGCGGGCCGGCAAGCGCCGCGTAGGCACAGTCACCGCCACGCCAGCACGGTTGAACGCTTCACACACGTGGCGGCCTACAAAACCCGTTCCACCCAAAACAAGTACAGATGTCATGGCTTGACTGTAGCGGCAAACGCGCGTGGCCATGTGTCAGCGCCCAGACATCCCTGGTGGCGATAATCCCCGCCATGAATCAACTCGAAGCCCTCAAGCAGTTCACCACGGTTGTCGCTGACACCGGTGACTTTCAGCAAATCAGCCAGTTCCAGCCGCAAGACGCGACCACCAACCCTTCCCTGATCTTGAAGGCGGTGCAAATGCCTGCTCACCAGCGCTTGCTGCACGCGACTTTGAATGCCCACCCTGGTGCGCCAATCGACCAAGTGATGGACCATTTGCTGGTGCGTTTTGGTTGCCAGATCTTGGCGCTCATCCCTGGACGGGTTTCGACCGAGGTGGACGCGCGCTTGAGTTTTGACACCGACGCCACGGTGGCGAGAGCCAGGCAAATCACGGCTTTTTACCAGGCGCAAGGGGTGGACACGCGCCAACGGGTACTCATCAAAATCGCGGCCACCTGGGAGGGCATTCAAGCCGCTGCCGTGCTGGAAAAAGAAGGCATTCACACCAACCTCACTTTGTTATTCGCGTTTTCACAGGCCGTGGCCTGTGCGCAAGCGGGTGTCAAGCTCATTTCCCCGTTTGTCGGGCGGATTCACGACTGGCACAAAAAGGCGGCGGGTGCGGCCTGGAACGAGGCAGAGCGTGCTGGCGCGAATGACCCAGGCGTGCAAAGCGTTCGCCATATTTACAACTACTTCAAGCAGCATGGTGTGGCCACCGAGGTGATGGGGGCGAGCTTTCGCAACATCGGGCAAATCACCGCGCTGGCTGGCTGCGATTTGCTCACCATTGCGCCTGAGTTGTTGGCGCAGTTGCAAGCGCAGACCGCGCCGCTGGCAGCCAGCCTCAGTCTGGCGCAAGCGCAAGCAACGCCCAT
>CAMDCZ010000036.1 GCA_945890735.1 Bordetella parapertussis
CATGGCCAGCAAATAGGCATGTCGCATGAAAGGGGTGGGACTGTGCTGCTGGAAAAGCAAACCATCCCAGTCTTTGGCGGCAATCTCTTGAAGATGCGGGTGCACCCGGATGCCATAATCGTTCAGCTCTTTTTGCATATGACCTATGACGCTTGAACTCAGTGTAGCCCAGCTCAATTTCACCGTGGGTGACATGCCGGGCAATGCCCAGAAAATCATCCAAGCTGCCCGCGATGCACACGCGCGTGGGGCGCGCCTGTTGGTCACGCCTGAGTTGTCGATTTGTGGCTACGCCGCCGAAGATTTGTTTTTGCGCCCATCGTTCATCCAGGCTTGCACCGAGGCCCTGGCCCTGGTGCGCACGTCATTGGCAGATTTGCCAGGCATGCATGTGGTGGTGGGTCACCCCAGCGGGGACGACCAACGCACCCGGTCGGTGGCGGTTCAGCACCGCTTCAACATGGCTTCCGTGTTGACCGAGGGCAAGGTGATCGCCACTTACGCCAAGCGCGAATTGCCCAATTACCAGGTGTTTGATGAGCGGCGCTATTTCAAGCCAGGCCATGACACCTGCGTCTTCGACGTGGCTGGCGTGAAAGTCGGTTTGCTGATTTGTGAGGATGCTTGGTTTGAACAACCCGCCCTCGACACCCAAGCCGCGGGTGCTGACCTGTTGGTGGTGATGAACGCATCTCCCTTTCACCAAGGCAAGTCGGGCGAGCGAGAAGTCGCCATGCGTGAGCGCTGCCTGGCCACCGGCTTGCCCTTGGTCTATGCCCATTTGGTCGGCGGCCAAGACGAGGTGGTGTTCGAGGGGCGGTCCTTTGCCTTGCAGGCCGACGGCGAACTCGCAGGGAGAGCCCCGAGTTTTCTGGAAGACGCTTTCGACGTGCTCTGCACATTGGGTTCGCAGGGCTGGGTATTGCAGGCCAGCACGCAACCCTTGCCCGATGAACTGGGCGATGTCTGGCAAGCCTTGGTGCTGGGGGTGCGGGACTACATCGGCAAAAACAAGTTTCCCGCAGTGCTCTTGGGCTTGTCGGGCGGCATCGATTCGGCGGTGGTACTGGCGGTCGCGGTCGATGCCTTGGGCCCTGAGCGTGTGCGGGCGGTGATGATGCCTTCGCCCTACACCGCAGACATCAGCCTGACTGACGCCCGCGACATGGCCAAGCGCATCGGGGTTCAATACGATGAGCTTTCCATCGTGCCGATGTTTGAAGATTTCTTGGCCACCCTCAAGGCTGACTTTGCAGGCAAACCCCTGGACGCCACCGAGGAAAACATCCAAGCCCGCATTCGTGGAACCTTGCTCATGGCCTTGTCCAACAAGCACGGTGGCATGGTGCTGACCACCGGCAACAAGAGTGAAATGGCTACCGGGTACTGCACGCTTTACGGGGACATGGCGGGTGGTTTTGCAGTGATCAAGGACGTGGCCAAAACTTTGGTGTACCAGTTGGCACACTGGCGCAACGCCAACGATGTGTTTGGCCAAGGCTTGGATGTGATTCCCGAGCGAATCATTACCCGACCACCCAGCGCGGAGTTACGCCCCGACCAAACCGACCAAGACAGTCTGCCGCCTTACGAGGTGCTGGACGCGATTTTGGCCATGTACATGGAGCAAGACCAAAGCCCAGACCAGATCGAGGCTGCCGGTTACCGCCGCGCCGATATCGACCAGGTGATCCGCCTGATCCGCCTCAACGAGTACAAACGCCGCCAAGCGCCGCTGGGGGTTCGCATCACCCACCGGGCCTTTGGCAAAGATTGGCGTTATCCTATAACCAGTCTTTTCCGCGCTTGACCATCACTTTTTTGCACGACCCAGAGAGCTCACCATGAAACAAATCACCGCCATCATCAAACCTTTCAAGCTTGAAGAAGTCCGTGAAGCCTTGGCTGAATGTGGCGTGACTGGTTTGACAGTCACCGAAGTCAAGGGTTTTGGCCGTCAAAAAGGGCATACCGAGTTGTACCGGGGTGCTGAATACGTCGTGGATTTCTTGCCCAAGGTCAAGGTCGAGGTGGTGGTCAATTCAGCCGATTTGGACCGCTGCGTGGATGCCATCGTCTCGGCAGCCCGCACCGGCAAAATCGGTGACGGCAAAATCTTCGTCACCGCGGTTGAGAAAGTGGTGCGTATCCGTACCGGCGAGCAAGACGAGTCAGCGGTTTAAATCCGTTTCAAACCGTCGCTCTTGGCCAGCCCAGCGGCCTGCACCAAGCTGGGCATGAGTGTTTGAACATCGTCAGACACTTGAACGAAATCCAATTGCCAATCTGACACAAACCCCTGGCTGACCGTGGTTTTCATGAACCCATTCAAGCCGTCGTAGTAACCATCCACATTGAGCAAACCCATGGGCTTGTTGTGGTAACCCAGTTGGCGCCAGGTCCAGACCTCGAACAGTTCCTCGAACGTGCCAATGCCGCCAGGCAAGGCCAAAAAAGCATCTGCACGTTCAGCCATGAGGTGCTTGCGCTGGTGCATCGTGTCAACCAGGTGCAATTCATCACAGTCCAAGCGGGCAGATTCCTTGGCGGCCAGGTCGTGCGGAATGACACCGACCACCCGCCCGCCAGCGGCTTTCGTGGCGCCGGCCACCAAGCCCATCAAACCGTTGTTTCCACCCCCATAAACCAACTGTCCTTGGTGTTGACCTATCCATGTGCCCACAGCAACGGCTGCATGGGTATAAGCGGGGTTTGACCCAGGCCGTGACCCGCAATAAACAGCCATGGAAAAGGCGGGCGTCATGGATGCGCGGCCGGGGTTGTGTCGCTGGCTTGTTTGGCCAATGTTGGGCGTACATCTACCAAGCGTGTGCCGGCCCAAACATCATGCCAAAACTGTCGATCGGCTTGAAATCGGCTGCTCCAGGCCCATAAAACCACCCAAATGGCACACAGCCCCAGGATTTGCAGGGCTGTCCATCCAGCCCATTTGCCCACCATCAAAGGTGGGAGCACCCATACCCAACTCAGCAGGTACCTGGCCAGGGCCCTGGCTTGAGTGAGGGGTTGGCCTTGGGTGTCGAGCATGCGCAAGTGCCAGGTTTTCATGGCCAAGGTTTGTCCTTTGTGCCAAAACCATGTGAAGTAAATCCCAAACACCAGAAAGACAAATGCCTGAAGGCCATGACGGTTGTCCATGGCGTGTCGGGTCTGACTCAGCGCGCCAAACAGATAGCCTGCGATGAAAACCACACCAAACAACAAGGTGCCTTCGTAAAACCAGCAACTCAGGCGGCGCCACAAGGCCGGCGTGGGGGCGTGTGAATGGGCGTTGGCAATGTCATTGGTCAGCACGTTCATGGCTGAGCGCTTGCTTCAGCTGCCTTTTTCACAGGGAGCAAGGTTTGTGGATGGACCGTCCTTGTCTCGATGCGGGGTGCTTTGTCTTGACCTGCTTTGGCCTTGGGTGTGGCAGTGAGTTTGTCAGGCGAGATGGGTTTGGAGGCCGTGGCGGCACCTTTGGGAAGGGCTAGCTTTTTTTCAATCAGTTTGGTTTTTTCATCGTCGTTCAGAGATTGAAAGGCTTCCCACTTGGCTTTTTTTTCATCGAGGGACAGCTCTTGCGACTGGGCAAAGTTGAGCCTGGCCTGGGCGCGTTGTGCAGGGCTGAGGGCTGCCCATTCGCGCATGCGCTGTTGCGCCACAGCTTGGGACTCAGGGTTGAGTTTGGGGAAATTTTTGGCGATCACCAGCCATTTGCGCTTGCGGTTTTCATCCAGTGAAGGCCAAAGATGTTCGATGGGTTTGAGCACTTGTTGTTGCGCAGATGTCAACTCCAGCCAAGCAGGACCCGATTCAGAGAGGGTCAGGGCAGGTGAATGGTTGGCTGGCGGGTTGGTTGCAGACTGCCCCCAAGCGAGTTGGCATAAAACCAAGCAAACCAAGCCAATCAAACCATTGGATGCTTGTCGAGACATCATGCAAGAGACCCAAAACATCAATTGTTGTTGCCGCCGTTGGACTTTAAAAAGTTCGCAAATGCCGGATCCGCATAAGCTTGTGGTGGCAGGTCGTCGATCAACAGCGCGGAGTCCACCTCAGCCAACTCCAGGGCAGATTGGGTGTTGTGGAAGTCATAAAGCAACACCAAGCCAGCTAGCAAACACACCAGCGGAATGAAGGCGCCCAAGCCACTGAAAAAAGAATGTGCTCTGCTGGGAAAGTGCAACAACAAACTGTCTACTTGGCTTTGAACAGCAGTGGCAGTTTGCCATTCAAACGCAGGCAGTCGGCGGGCAGCGACTGCGCGGATACGTCCTGCGCGAAGCCGCTCGGTGATCTCGTATGGCAGAACTTGTTTGGCATGGTCTAAATGGGCAGACAGGCGAAAACCCAACACATCATGAGGGGCAGGGGATGAGGTGGATTTGTTCATGGTTTTATACCCTTGGCATGGAGTGCTTTGTACAAGGCTTGGATGGCTCGAGAGCAATGTGTTTTAACACTTCCCTCAGAGCATCCCATGGCGGCTGCGGTTTCTGCGACATCTAATTCTTCCCAGTAACGCAAAAGAAAGGCTTCCCGTTGACGTCCCGGTAATCTTTGTATTTCGGATTCTATTTCCTGCACGATTTGTGTGCGTGAAAAACTGTCTTGTGCGCTCTCCATGGCGATGCTGGGATTGTTGGCCGATAAAACTTCCCATACATCGAAATCATCACCCTCGCTGGTATTGCCGCCGATGTCATTGAAATTTAAGAATAAAGCAGTGCGTGTTTTCTTTCGGCGAAACCAATCGAACGTCGTGTTGGACAAAATTCGCTGAAAAAGCATTGGTAATTCATTGGCTGGCTTGTCTGCATAGTTTTCTGCCAACTTCATCATGCTGTCTTGCACGATGTCCAGAGCGGCTTCTTCGTCTCGGACATGGTAGAGCGAACGCTTGAAGGCGCGTTTTTCTACGCTGGCAAGAAAGTGAGAGAGTTCTTTTTCAGAAGCCAAGGGGTGGGCGCGGTCTGCTTTTCGTGAGGAAAGAGGGCTTGTAATAGTCACCCTGGGACAAGAACATTATGTCATTGCGAGTAGCCGTGGTCTTGCTGGCCAGGGGGGCAACTTCAAAGAAGTGTCATAATCTTGGGCTCCGACCAAAAAGGGTTCGTGCTTGGTGTTAAACGCCTGTGGCTCGAAATCCAAAGTCTTAACGCGCTTTCAAAAGAAGTGGTGAAAAGGCACCCTCGGTTTTTCGTTTCCGAAATTCACAAAGGTTTACCTCATGGAATCACATTCAACTGAGCTCAATGGCTCAGACATCCTTGTCAAAGCCCTCCAAGCCGAGAACGTCAAATACCTCTGGGGCTATCCTGGCGGCGCTGTTCTCCATATTTACGACGCGCTTTACAAGCAAGACACCATTCAACACATTTTGGTCCGCCACGAGCAAGCTGCCGTGCATGCGGCCGATGGCTATGCGCGGGCTACTGGCGACGTGGGCGTTGCCTTGGTCACGTCCGGCCCCGGCGTGACCAATGCAGTGACTGGGATTGCCACTGCCTACATGGACAGCATCCCGATGGTGATCATCACAGGCCAAGTGCCCACGCACGCCATTGGCCTTGATGCCTTCCAGGAGTGCGACACCGTGGGCATTACCCGTCCCATCGTCAAACACAATTTCTTGGTCAAGGATGTCCGCGATTTGGTCGATGTGATGAAAAAAGCTTTCCACATCGCCAAGAGCGGCCGTCCTGGCCCAGTCGTTGTTGACATTCCAAAGGACATTTCTTTCAAAAAGACGGCTTACAACGGCTATCCAGAAGAAGTCGAAATGCGCTCATACAACCCGGTGCGCAAGGGGCACAGCGGGCAAATTCGCAAAGCACTTCAATTGTTGCTGGCCGCCAAGCGCCCCTTCATCTACACCGGCGGCGGTGTGTTGATGAGCGAAGCCTCCAACGAACTGCGCACCCTGGTCGACATGCTTGGCATGCCTTGCACCAACACCTTGATGGGCTTGGGTGCTTACCCGGCAACGGACCGGAAATTCTTAGGCATGTTGGGCATGCACGGTACGGTTGAAGCCAATAACGCCATGCAAAACTGCGATGTGTTGTTGGCCGTTGGCGCGCGTTTTGACGATCGGGTGATTGGTAACCCCAAACACTTTGCGCAAAACGAACGCAAGATCATCCACATCGACATCGATCCTTCCAGCATTTCCAAGCGTGTCAAGGTTGACATACCCATCGTCGGCGATGTGAAAGATGTGCTGACAGAAATGATTGGCATCCTGCGTGAATTGGGTACCAAACCCGACCCCAAATCACTGGCCGCCTGGTGGGAAACCATCGAAGCTTGGCGTGCGCGTGATTGCATGAAATATGACCGCAACAACACCCAGGTGATCAAACCCCAAATGGTCATCGAAACGCTTTGGAACATGACCAAAGATGCCGACGCCTACATCACATCCGATGTGGGTCAGCACCAAATGTGGGCTGCCCAGTACTATAAATTTGACGAACCGCGTCGCTGGATCAACTCTGGCGGCTTGGGGACCATGGGCGTGGGCATTCCTTACGCCATGGGTATCAAACTGGCCAAGCCTGACAGCGAGGTGTATTGCGTGACAGGCGAGGGCTCGGTGCAGATGTGTATCCAAGAGCTGTCGACTTGTTTGCAATACAACACCCCCATCAAGGTGATTGCACTGAACAACCGCTACCTCGGTATGGTGCGTCAATGGCAAGAAATTGAATACTCGGGTCGCTACAGCCACAGCTACATGGACGCTTTGCCTGATTTCGTGAAGTTGGCTGAAGCCTATGGCCACGTAGGGATGTTGATTGAACGCCCTGAAGATGTTGAGCCTGCGTTGCGCGAAGCCCGCAAACTGAAGGACCGAACGGTTTTCATGGACTTCAGAACAGACCAAACCGAAAACGTGTTCCCGATGGTGCAAGCCGGCAAGGGCATCACCGAAATGCTGCTCGGCAGCGAAGACCTTTAATCAGCAGGACCGCAACACCATGAAACACATCATTGCTGTCTTATTGGAAAACGAACCTGGCGCATTGTCCCGCGTGGTTGGCCTGTTTTCAGCCCGCGGCTACAACATCGAGTCATTGACAGTTGCCCCCACGGAAGACCCCAGCTTGTCCCGCATGACACTGCAAACCTCAGGCTCTGATGACGTGATTGAACAAATCACCAAGCACTTGAACCGATTGATTGAAGTCGTCAAAGTGGTGGACCTCACTGAAGGCGCCTACACCGAGCGTGAACTCATGCTGGTCAAGGTCCGTGCCGTTGGCAAAGAGCGCGAAGAAATGAAGCGCATGGCTGACATCTTTCGCGGTCGCATCATTGATGTGACTGACAAGAGCTACACCATCGAACTCACCGGCGATTTGGCCAAAAACGATGCCTTTTTGGAGGCCATCGAAACAAGCGCTATTTTGGAAACTGTGCGAACCGGTGCCAGCGGCATCGGTCGTGGCGAGCGCATATTGCGTGTTTGATTAGCAGCAAATTCATCAAGGAGAAAACAATGAAAGTCTATTACGACAAAGACTGTGACCTGAGCCTGATCAAAGGCAAAACTGTGGCCATCATTGGTTATGGTTCACAAGGACACGCACATGCCCAAAACTTGAACGACAGTGGCGTCAAAGTGGTGGTCGGATTGCGCAAAGGTGGCGTTTCTTGGGACAAAGTTGGCAAAGCTGGCTTGAATGTGATGGAAGTCAATGACGCGGTCAAAGCTGCAGACGTCGTCATGATGCTCCTGCCTGACGAGCAAATTGCCGATGTGTACAACAACAATGTGGCGCCCCATATGAAAACAGGCGCTTCATTGGCATTCGCCCATGGATTCAATGTGCATTACAACCAAGTGGTGCCACGCGCTGATTTGGATGTCTGGATGGTGGCGCCGAAAGCACCGGGCCACACCGTTCGAAACACCTACACCCAAGGCGGCGGCGTGCCCCATTTGGTGGCTGTTCACCAAGACAAGTCTGGCAAAGCCCGTGATTTGGCGCTGAGCTACGCCATGGCCAATGGTGGCGGGAAAGCCGGCATCATCGAAACCAACTTCAAAGAAGAAACCGAAACCGACTTGTTCGGCGAACAAGCCGTGTTGTGCGGTGGCGCGGTTGAATTGGTCAAGATGGGGTTTGAAACCTTGGTCGAAGCAGGCTATGCCCCTGAGATGGCCTATTTCGAGTGCCTGCACGAATTGAAATTGATTGTTGACTTGATTTATGAAGGCGGCATTGCCAACATGAATTACTCCATCTCCAACAATGCCGAGTTTGGTGAGTACGTTACTGGTCCCGAAGTGATCAATGATGAAAGCCGTGCGGCCATGCGCCATGCCTTGAAACGCATTCAAAACGGTGACTATGCCAAGATGTTCATTCAAGAAGGGCGTCTCAATTACCCGAGCATGACGGCACGTCGACGCAACACAGCTGACCACCCGATTGAAGTCGTTGGCGGCCAACTGCGCGCCATGATGCCTTGGATCGCTAAAAACAAATTGGTTGACCAGAGCAAAAACTGATGCCACGCAACCCAGGCTATTCAACCCACCAAGCACGGCGAGGCATTTGCCGTTGCTTGGCTTTAGCCAGGTGGGTGTGACCTCATGAGCCTGCATGATTTGGACGAAGTGCCGCAAGAGTCACCCAGCAAATTGCGCAAGGGTATTTACGTCCTGCCCAATTTGTTCACCTTGGCCGCACTCTTTGGTGGTTTTTACGCCATTGTGATGGCCATGAGCAACCATTTTGAGGCCGCTGCCATCGGTATTTTTTGCGCCATGGTGCTCGACAGTTTAGATGGTCGTGTGGCACGCATGACCAACACCCAAACTGCTTTTGGCGCGCAGATGGATTCGCTGGCTGACATGGTGTCTTTTGGCGCGGCGCCTGCGTTGATCACTTATGAATGGGTGTTGAAGGATCTGGGGCGATGGGGGTGGTTTGCTGCCTTTGTCTATTGCGCTTGCGCGGCCTTGCGGTTGGCACGTTTCAATGTCAATACCTCGGTGGTTGACAAGCGGTTTTTCCAAGGCTTGCCTTCTCCTGCGGCAGCAGCTCTTCTGACGGGTTTCATTTGGTTGGTCACTGTTTTGGATTTGCCAAAAAGCGACTTCCAGTGGGCCACGTTCGTGTTGTGCTTGTATGCCGGCTTGACCATGGTGACCAACGTGCCGTTTTACAGCTTCAAAGATTTTCAAATGCGCAAGAGTGTTCCATTCGCAGTGATTGTGTCGATTGCGCTGGTGATAGCTGTGATCAACATCCACCCGCCCATCGTGCTTTTCAGTTTGTTCATGGTTTATGGTGGCAGCGGGTATGCTGTTTATGCGTGGCGACGCGCCAAAGGCTTGCCCACCAGCGTCATCAGCACTTCAACAGAAGAGCCCGATGAGCGGGGTTTGCACTGAACTGAGCTGGGTGAGTGAGGTCATTTCGTGTGTGATACATTCAAATCATGAACACATCCAACAATTTGGCGCTACTGGTCCTTTGGGGGCCTTGGTAGCGTTCGTGCAAACCATTTCAGGCCCGTCTGCTAACCGCAACGGGCCTTTTGTTTTGATGCTGTCTGGTTTCGCATGCTTTGACATTTCCGGGAGTGAAAAAAATGGCTGATAAATTAATCATTTTTGATACGACATTGCGCGATGGAGAGCAGTCGCCTGGTGCATCGATGACACGTGATGAAAAGTTGCGGATTGCGCGTCAATTAGAGCGCTTGCGCGTGGACGTCATCGAAGCTGGGTTTGCTGCCAGCTCTGAAGGTGATTTCCAAGCAGTCAAAGCCATTGCCAATGCGATCACCGAATCGACGGTTTGTTCTCTCTCGCGTGCCAATGACCGTGATATTTCACGCGCAGCAGAGGCTCTGGCCAACGCCAAAAGCGCCCGCATTCACACCTTCATCGCCACCTCTGCACTTCACATGGAAAAGAAGTTGCGAATGACGCCTGACCAGGTGTTTGAGCAGGCCAAGCAATCCGTGCGCTTTGCCCGCAATTTGGTCGCTGATGTGGAATTCAGTCCAGAAGACGGTTATCGAAGTGATGTTGACTTTCTGTGCCGCGTCTTGGAAGCCGTGATCAAAGAAGGTGCAACAACGATCAACGTGCCCGATACGGTTGGTTACGCTGTGCCAGAGCTTTACGGTCATTTCATCAAAACCTTGCGTGAACGCATTCCAAATTCAGACAAGGCCATTTGGTCTGTGCACTGCCACAATGATCTGGGCATGGCTGTTGCAAACTCCCTGGCTGGCGTTCAAATCGGTGGTGCTCGTCAAGTTGAATGCACCATCAACGGTTTGGGTGAACGCGCAGGCAATTGCTCCCTGGAAGAAATCGTGATGGCGGTTAAAACCCGCAAGGATTATTTTGGCTTGACTCTGGGTATTGAAACCCAACACATATTGGCCGCCAGTCGAATGGTCAGTCAAACCACCGGTTTTGTTGTACAGCCCAACAAAGCAGTCGTTGGCGCCAACGCGTTCGCGCATGCTTCTGGGATCCATCAAGATGGCGTCCTCAAAGCGAGGGACACCTATGAAATCATGCGGGCTGAGGATGTGGGTTGGACTGCCAACAAAATTGTGTTGGGCAAACTCAGTGGCCGCAATGCGTTCAAGCAACGGCTTCAGGACCTGGGCGTCGAACTTGGCAGTGAAGCCGAAACAAACGCAGCATTCGCCCGCTTTAAGGAACTGGCCGATCGCAAGAGTGACATTTTTGATGAAGATATCTTGGCCTTGGTCAGTGAAGAGAGCATCTCTCAAGAAGGTGACGTGTTTGGCTTTGTCAAGTTGTCCCAACACAGCGAAACGGGTGAGCGTCCTCATGCATCGATTGTGTTTACCCATGAGGGCAAAGAGGTCGCTTGTGACTCGGATGGCAATGGGCCTGTCGATGCATCCTTGAAAGCCATTGAGAAGCATGTACAAAGTGGGGCGGAGATGGTGCTTTATTCTGTCAATGCCATCAGTGGCTCAACAGAAAGTCAGGGCGAAGTCACGGTCCGCCTTCAAAACAACGGCCGGATTGTCAACGGTGTGGGTTCAGACCCTGACATCGTGGTGGCTTCCGCCAAAGCCTATCTGAGTGCGTTGAATAAACTTCAAAGCAAGTCTGAGCGTGTCGCTGCCCAAGGGTGAACGGCAGTCACTGCAGATGATGTCAAAAGTAATTCTTTCTGATACTTGAGAAAGAACTTGCAAGTCTTTGATATTGCGTGTTTTTTTAATTAGGTATAAACTGGGACTCGCTGTGATCGAGACAGCTTTGCTAGGATTGATTTTGAAAAGAATGTACACATCTCTGTTGGCTGCCATTTTGTCTTTGGCTTTTTTGGCTCATGTCCCAGTGGTGCAGGCCAAGACTTCCCATGCTGTCGCCACTAAAAAATCAGCTGCCAAAGCAAAAGTCAAAGCCAAATCCAAAGCGGCTGCCAAGCGCAACCGTCTCAAAAAGTCCTCCAAAATTCGCCTCAAAGCACCTGCCAAACCCTCTTACGGTCGATTGGCAGGCTTGCACCAAATCAATGATGAGTTGTCTTTAAAGTCGAGCGTTGCCTATGTCATCGACCAAGACACCAAAGAGGTGTTGTTCAGCAAAAACGACGACGCTGTGCTGCCTATCGCCTCGATCACCAAGCTGATGACCGGGTTGGTCATCCGTGAATCGAATTTGTCCATGGATGAACCGATCACCATCACAACCGATGACATCGATACAGAAAAGGGAAGCAGTTCACGGCTGAGGCCAGGCGTGACATTGACGCGCGGTGAATTACTGCAATTGGCCCTGATGTCCAGTGAAAACAGGGCCGCCCATGCGCTGGGTCGTACCTACCCCCAAGGATTGAGCGCTTTTGTGAGTCAGATGAATGTCAGGGCTCAGCAAATGGGCATGCTGGACACCAAGTACGCAGAGCCAACCGGTCTTTCAAGTCGCAACCAGTCCAGCGCCAAGGACTTGGCCACATTGGTGGCTCACGCGGCCAACGATCCCATGTTGAGCGAGTTGTCCACCTCGGCCGGCATGGACGTTGAAGTCGGGCACAAAACCTTGAAGTACAAAACCACCAATCGCTTGGTTTCCAATCCCAACTGGGTGATCGATTTACAAAAGACTGGCTACATCAGTGAAGCGGGTCAATGTTTGGTGATGCAAGCCAAAGTAGCCGGCCGCAAATTGGTGATGGTCTTTTTGGATTCAGCAGGCAAATTCAGCCGAACTGCAGATGCTGAACGTGTCAAACGCTGGGTCGAGGCGCGCCATCCTGCCGAACATTCCTGATCTCCCAAAATACCTGAGACAAGGACCTCAAGCAGGTCCTTTTTTTTCATGGTTGATTCAAATACCCCAAGGATTCAGAGATATTTTTGGCAGTGGACTGCAACTTCAACAGCCAGCTTTCATCCAATCGGTCAGTCGGGGCTGAGATAGACAGCCCAGCGACCAATTTGCCTTGATCGTCATAGATGCCAGCCGCCATGCATCTCACGCCTAATTCAAGCTCTTCGTTGTCCCTCGCTACGCCGTACTGACGAGCCTTTGCCAGTTCTTTCTCTAACACGGGTAATTGGGTGATACTGTTTTTGGTGTGCCCGCTCAGGCCTGTTTTGGTGGCATAGGCGCGAACGCGGTTGGCATCATCTGCAGCCAAAAATAATTTACCGACAGAAGTCAGATGTAATGGGGCTCTGCCGCCGATGGCCCTGACGACTTGCATACCTGATCGCTCACTGTATGCCCGCTCGATATAGACGATCTCGTCGCCTTGACGAACGCTCAAATTCACCGGCTGCTGTGTCAGTTGATGCAGATCTCGCATGGGCTTGAGCGCGGCATCTCGAACATTCAGGCGGCCTTTGACAAAGTTGCCCAGTTCCAGCAGTCGCATTCCTAAGCGGTAATTGCCAGCTTCGGGCCGGTCGACATAACGACCCGACACCAAGTCGTTCAATATTCGGTGCGCAGTGGAGGGATGCAGCCCTGTTTTTTCACTGATCTCCTTCAAGGAGGTCAAACCCTCTTTGGCTGCCAGTGCATCTATCAGGGCGAACATGCGTTCAAGCACTTGAATCGTTGGTTGGGAAGTCAATGCCTTGTCTGTTTTGCGCATCTCTTTATTTTATATGATGAAATCTCATGCCGGAGTCCAGCGGCCATCAATCAACAGTTCATGCGGTCCAAATTGGGACTTGTAATTCATCTTGGGGCTGTTTGAAATCCAGTATCCCAAATAGACATAGGGCAGTCCCAGTGCTTTGGCTTGGGCGATTTGCCACAAAACGCAGTAGGTGCCCAGGCCAGGCAAATAGTCAGGGTCAAAGAAGGTGTAAACAGCCGAAATTCCATCATTGAGCACATCCAGGATGGACACCATGGCGAGCGGGCCTTTGGGCTGGTTGTCGGGTTTCGCAGAAAACTCAACCAATCGTGAATTGACGCGGCTTTGCAGAAGAAATTGTGTGTATTGATCAGTACTGTCTTGATCCATGCCCCCGCCAGCATGGCGACCATTTTGGTAGTTCAGATACAAGTCATAGTGTTCTTGCACAAACACGAGTTGAGTGATTCTTGACTCCAAGGTGTGATGTGCCTTCCATGCTCTTTTTTGGCTTCGGCTTGGCGTGAAAGCTTGCACATTGATACGCAATGGAACGCAGGAGCGGCATCCATCGCAATAGGGCCTGTAGGTGAACATGCCACTGCGCCTGAATCCCTTGGAGACCAGCTCTGAATAGGTGTCGTTATGGATCAAATGGCTGGGCGTGGCAACTTGCGAGCGGGCTTGCAAGCCATCCAAATAGCTGCAAGGGTAGGGCGCAGTGGCATAAAACTGCAAAGATTGGAGAGGCAGGTCGTGAGGGTGTGTCACGTGATGGTTCAAGCAATAGAGAGTTCTTGCCAGTATAAATGTTCAAATTCCCAGCGCATGGGTATTGCCTGCTTGGCAATGTTGACATGGTCCATGAATAGTTGCCTTGGTATTTCTTTGGCCCCTAAGCTGGCGAGGTGCTGGGTATTTTGCTGACAGTCGATCAAGCTGACGCCTTGTGCCCGGCACAGGCACACCAAGGCTGTGAGCGCAATCTTGGAAGCGTTGGATTGCAATGCGAACATGGACTCACCAAACACAGCTTTACCGATCGCAACACAGTAAAGACCGCCTGCCAGTTGCCCATCGATCCAAGTCTCTACACTGTGCGCATACCCTGCCAGATGCAGTTTTTCATAAGCGTGGATCATGTCGTTCACAATCCAAGTACCCGTTTGCCCATGGCGGTAGGCGGTGGCACAGTGCGCAATCACTGATTCAAAGTCATGGTCTATGCGTATTTCCAAATGTTCGGTGCGCAACAGATGTTGTATGGTTTTTTTCAGCGATTTATGCAGCCGAAAGTCACCAACATGCAGGGTCATTCTGGGGTCTGTGCTCCACCACATGACAGGTTGACCATCGCTGTACCAAGGGAAGGATGCCTGCCCATAGGCTTGCAGCAAGCGCTGAACCGACAAGCCTCCACCCACTGCCAGCAAACCTGGCGCCGGGCTGGAGGCTCCCCATGCGGTGTTGGCTGGCGGCAGTGGGTCTTCTTCCTTGAGATGCCGGATGGGGTGTTTCTCAGTCTGCATCACAATCTGGGGTTGATGTCATGAATAAACTTTGAGGAGAACATACACCATGGTTGCCACCACAGAACAGCTCGTTATCCAAGAAAGCCCGGCTGAAGGCGTCATTCGATTGGTGATGAACCGGCCAGACAGTTTCAATGCGCTTTCCTCCGACATGCTCACCGCCTTGGATCAGGCGCTTACCCAAGCCTCCGAAACAGTCGGCTGCAGGGTGATTATCCTTGCAGCATTGGGTAGGGCTTTTTGTGCAGGCCATGACCTGCGAGAAATGAGGGCGAACCCCGAAAAAGCGTTTTACCAACAGCTTTTCAATCAATGCTCCAAGCTGATGCTCAAAGTACAAACTTTGAGGCAACCCGTCATCGCGCAAGTACAAGGGCTGGCAACGGCCGCTGGATGTCAACTGGTCAGCATGTGTGACCTCGCTGTGGCTGCTGACAGTGCCAAGTTTGCGGTCTCCGGCATCAACTATGGTTTGTTTTGTTCAACCCCCAGCGTAGGCTTGAGTCGCAACCTGCCCCGAAAGCAAGCCATGGAGATGCTCTTGACTGGCGAGTTCATTGACGCATCCACAGCGGTGAACAGAGGACTCATCAACCATTTAGTTGCAGATGAAGAGCTCAGTCAAGCGGTTTTAAACCTTTGCAGCAAAATCACCGCCAAGCCAGAAGCAGCGGTTCAGATGGGGAAAGCTTTGTTTTACAACCAGCTCGAAATGGGCATCCAGGCGGCCTATCAACTGGCTGGTCAAACCATGGCTTGCAACATGATGGAGCCCTCGGCTCAGGAAGGCTTCCAAGCTTTCATTGAAAAGCGACAGCCAAACTGGTGAATCGGGGAGGGCTTACTTGGGGTTTTCAAAAAAAACAGCGTTTGAGTAGTTGCTGATTTCAAAATACACCCTGGATTCGCCAGGGTCGACTAGCATATTCAAGTTGCTGTCTAAGTACCCGTAGCCATAGCGGTAATCGCGGGCCTTGCCATCGTCAGTACCCAAGGCTGTGCTTAATTTATCTATCTTCAGAAAGCGTCTGACCAGCTTGTCTCCGGCGTATAACTCAAGGACACCGTCTGTTCCAGTCCAGTTTTGAATGCCACGTCCAATTTTGTTTTGCTGCTCTTGTGTGCAAGCAGCAAGCAATCCAACCAACAAAAAGGCTGATGCAGCGCGTAAAAAATAGCGGGATTGGTTCATGGTGTCAACTCAGGTGGGCTCAGAAGGGGGCGCAGATTTGGCATTCCAAAAAACAGCCTTGTCAGGGAAAATCCAACGAATCCCGCCACGAGGCTCAGGCACATCCCCTTTGAAACGAGGAATCAGGTGCATGTTGATGTGCCCAACAGTTTGACCCGCAGCAAATCCTTCATTGATGCCAATGTTGAATCCATTTGGATTCAATTCATCTTTCAGCTTGGCCTTTACCCGCAGCATGAGAGCGTTCATGTCATCACGTTCTTGATTGGTCAGGTCAAAATAAGAATCCACGTGACGTCGCGGAATGATCAAGGTGTGGCCTGGGGAGACAGGAAACACATCTTTGAACGCGATACACAGCGCACTTTGGTCAAAGATGCGCGCTTCGGATAGATTGCAATAAGTGCATGTGGTTGGTTTGTCCATGGGAAATTATGCTTCAAGTTGACTTATTCAAGCAAGACAGGCTGTTTTTCTGGGCTGAGTTAAAGTTTGGAAAGATTCTCTAGCGGTTAACGATGAAATATTTACACACGATGGTCAGGGTCTCAGATCTCGAACTTTCTTTGAAGTTTTATCGAGACGCTCTGGGTTTGGAGGTTTTGCGCACCAAGGATGTCCCTGCCGGGCGTTTCACACTGGTGTTTTTGGCCGCCCCAGGCGACAGTGCTGCGCAAGTCGAGTTGACGCACAACTGGGATCCGGAAGTCTTGAGTGAAGGACGCCATTTTGGCCATTTGGCTTATGCAGTTGAAAATATTTACGCAACATGCGAACGATTGCAATCCCATGGTGTCGAGATATTGCGACCGCCCCGGGATGGCTACATGGCTTTTGTCCGTTCGCCTGACAGTATCTCGGTAGAAATTCTTCAAATGGGAGAGGCTTTGCCTCCACGTGACCCGTGGCTCAGCATGCCCAACAGCGGGCGCTGGTGAGCTCAATTGACATCCACACCGTCAGATGATCCGCCCGTGTCAAAGACCAAGGTTTTTGATGAAGATTTGCTCGCTCAAATAGCCGCGCTTCCAGCACTTCCGGGCGTTTACCGCTATTTCGACGCTGAGGGTCAGGTGCTTTATGTGGGTAAGGCCAACCACCTGAAAAAACGTGTCAGCAGTTATTTTCAAAAAAACCACCAGGGCTCACGAATTGGCCACATGGTGGCCAAAATTGCTCGTTTGTCGACCACGGTAGTGAGGTCAGAGGCCGAAGCCCTGCTCCTTGAAAACAACCTGATCAAATCACTCAAGCCAAAGTACAACATCTTGTTCAGGGATGATAAAAGCTATCCCTATTTGAAAATCACCCGTGCGCTTGAAAGTGAACCGTCAACTGAAACCTTTCCTTCGCCAAAGCGAGTTCCCCGCATGGTTTATTACCGCGGCGCGGTTGATAAAACCCATGACTATTTCGGTCCGTATCCCAGTGTTTGGGCAGTCAGAGAGGCGATTCAACTGCTGCAGAAGGTTTTTCGATTAAGAACCTGTGAAGATACTGTTTTTAAAAACCGAATGCGCCCGTGCCTGCTGCATCAAATCAAGCGTTGCTCAGCACCCTGCGTCGGCTTAATCAGCATCGAGGATTACCAACGTGATGTTGCCAATGCCTTTGATTTGCTCAATGGCCGGACACAAACCGTGATGAAATCGCTTGAAGTTCGAATGATGAATTACGCTGATCATTTGGAATTCGAACAAGCTGCAGACATTCGCAATCAAATTTCGGCACTGTCGAAAGTGTTGCACCAGCAATCGGTAGACACATCCGATGACAGAGATGTCGATATATTGGCTGCTGTGGTGATGGGCGGTAAAGCCTGTGTGAACTTGGCCATGGTGCGGGGTGGCCGGCATTTGGGTGACAGCCCCTATTTCCCAACGCATGTTGAAAATGCTGAACCTCACGAAGTACTGGATGCTTTTATCAGTCAACACTATTTAGAGGTCTCGGCGCCACCAACCCTGATCACCAGTCATGGGGTTGACAAGGAATTGATACGTGCCTTGAGCGATCAAATCGGAGTGACACTTCGAGTCATACATCAGCCCAGAGAACAGCGCAAAGCTTGGCTGGAGATGGCTTTGCAAAATGCTCAATTGAAATTGAATCGACTCTTGGCTGAAGAAGGCTCTCAGCAGTCCAGGACCAGGGCCTTGGTCGATGCGCTTGACTGGGCTGTGGATGACATAGAGACGTTTCGAATCGAGTGCTTTGATGTCTCTCATACGGCTGGTGAAGCCACGCAGGCATCATGCGTTGTGTACCACCATCATCAACTTCAAGCGTCCGAGTACAGGCGATACAACATTGACGGCATCACTGGCGGCGACGACTATGCAGCGATGCAGCAAGTGCTGATGCGCCGTTACAGCAAATTGGCCGAGGCAGTTCGGTTGGGCGAAGCCAAATTGCCCGATTTGGTCTTGATTGATGGGGGCAAGGGGCAGATAAGCATTGCCCGAGAAGTATTCAACGCCCTTGATTTGGATTTGACCCGCTTGGTTGGGGTTGAAAAAGGTGCAGGCCGCAAGGTCGGATTGGAGGAGTTGGTTTTTGCGGATGACCGCCCCAAACTCAGTCTGGCTAAAGACTCGGCAGCGCTCATGCTGGTGGCCCAAATTCGGGATGAAGCACATCGGTTTGCAATCACGGGTATGCGCGCGAAAAGAGCAAAGGTTCGCACGGGATCGAGCAGCTTAGAGGACATACCGGGTGTCGGCCCCAAGCGACGCGCCAAGTTGCTCAAGCGCTTCGGCGGCGCGCGAGGGGTGTCTGATGCGAGTGTTCAAGATCTGATGACTGTCGATGGCATCTCAGCAGAATTGGCGCAAGTGATTTATTTGGCTTTAAGGTGAACCAGGTTCAAAAACTTCAAGTAACCGGTCTAATCCCCCATCTGCTATCGACACATGGGCTGCTTGTCGGACGATGGGCTTGGATTGGTAGGCCACCGACAGCCCTGCGACCGACATCATGGGAAGATCATTTGCACCATCACCCATGACAATACTTTCGTCATGTTTGATGCCGAGTGCGTCGCAGGTTTGCATCAACATGCGCTTTTTTTCCTCGCCATCGCAAATATCACCCCATGGCTGTTCAAGCATGCGGCCAGTGAGTATCCCGTTTTCAATTTCGAGGACATTGCTGCGTGTGTAATCAATGCCCAATTGATCTCGCAGACGGTCAGTGAAAAAAGAAAAACCGCCACTGATCAACATCAATTTCAAACCGGCTTTTTTGCATACCTGCACCAATCTCTCCGCACCCGGATTTAAACGCAAACGTTCGTCATAAACCGTCTGTAATGCGGATTGCGAAACACCTTTGAGCAATTTCACGCGTTGTCTGAGACTTTCTTTGTAGTCTGAAATCTCACCACGCATGGCAGCCTCAGTGATGACGGCCACTTCGTTTCTCCGACCAGCCACATCTGCAATTTCATCAATGCACTCTATGTTGATCAATGTGGAGTCCATGTCAAATGCGATCAATTTGAATTGAGCAAGTGACAAAGGCCGCTTGATGTCCTGTATCCAAAGTCCTGGTGCGATTTCAATGGTTTTTGTCATGTGCGGTTTGGATTTTGAGCGGGGTTGATCGGATCACCCAAGGAGCGCAATATATCGCGCACCAACAAAACGCGGTCTTTAACTTCAGGCAAGGTTTTTTCAATCCGCAGCTTGTCATTGCCAGCAAGTCGGATGTGTTTGTTTTTTTGCACCAATTGGATGATCCGCATGCCATCAACTGGTGCATGTGGCCTGAAACTGATCAAGGTGATGTGGGGCGAGGAGTCTACTTTGGCAACTCCATAGGGCTTCGCCAAAACACGCAAGCGATGTGTATCGATCAGAGCGACTGCCTGATGGGGCAGCTTACCAAACCTGTCAACCAACTCTTCAAACAAGGCATCGACTTGGTCTTGAGACTTGGCTGTTGCCAGTTTTTTATAAAAACTCAATCGCAAATGGACATCCCCACAGTAATCATTGGGGAGGAGTGCGGGTACATGTAAATTGATTTCCGTGGTGACATTCAGGGGATTGAGTAGGTCAGGTTCCTCACCATTTTTCAGGGAGCGAACTGCCTCTGAAAGCATCTCGTTGTAGAGTTGAAACCCGACCTCAAGCATATTGCCACTTTGGTTATCACCCAATACTTCGCCCGCCCCACGAATCTCAAGATCATGCATGGCCAAATAAAAGCCCGACCCCAGTTCCTCCATTTGTTGAATGGCATCGAGCCTTTGGCTGGCTTGTTTGGACAGGCCTTGGATATCTGGAACCAAAAGATAAGCATAAGCTTGGTGATGGCTGCGTCCAACCCTGCCGCGCAGCTGGTGGAGTTGAGCCAATCCAAACTTGTCTGCCCGACTCATCAAAATGGTATTGGCAGTTGGGACATCAATCCCTGTTTCAATGATGGTTGAGCACACCAATATATTGTGTCGTTGGGCCACAAAATCACGCATGACTCGTTCAAGCTCACGTTCTGGCATTTGCCCGTGTGCCACAGCTATTCTGGCTTCGGGCACCAGTGCTTGAAGGCGTTCAGATCGATTTTGGATGGTTTCAACTTCGTTGTGCAGGAAATAGCATTGCCCGCCACGCTTGAGCTCACGCAGTATGGCTTCTCTGATGACGCCGTTGTCTTCAGTTCGCACGAAAGTTTTGATCGACAGCCGGCGCTGTGGGGCTGTTGCAATCACACTCAAGTCGCGAAGACCTTCCAAGGCCATACCCAATGTTCTTGGAATAGGTGTTGC
>CAMDCZ010000037.1 GCA_945890735.1 Bordetella parapertussis
AGGCGTTTGTTTGGTTTTCGGTTTGAAGTCGCAGTGGGCTGACACCGCGCATTGCCAGCACAAAGGTTTGCGGGCCTGGCACACATAACGGCCATGCAAGATCAGCCAATGGTGGGCATCCACCAAATACTCGGGCGGGATGCGCTTGAGCAAGCCCATCTCCACATCCAAAGGTGTTTTGCCAGGGGCCAAGCCGGTGCGGTTGCCCACCCTGAAGATATGCGTGTCCACCGCCATGGTGGGCTCGCCAAAGGCCACGTTCAACACCACGTTCGCGGTTTTGCGGCCCACACCGGGCAGGGCCTCCAAAGCTTCACGGGTGCGCGGTACTTCACCGCCATGCAAGTCCACCAGCATCTGACAGGTTTGCATGAGGTGCCGTGCTTTGCTGCGAAACAAACCAATGGTTTTGATGTGTTGTTCCAAGCCTGCCAAACCCAAACGCAGAATTTGCTGCGGCGTGTTGGCCACCACAAACAAGCGGCGCGTGGCTTTGTTCACGCCCACATCGGTGGCTTGCGCACTCAGCAAAACAGCGGCCAACAACTCGAACACGCTGGTATATTCCAACTCGGTATTGGGCTGCGGATTGGCTGCTTTGAGCGTGGCAAAAAATGGCTCGATGTGCTCTTTTTTCATTTTGAATATTGGGGTCAGAACCCAATTATCTTCCTATGCAATTTGCCGATCGCCTCAACCAGGTTGAAACCTCTGCCATCCGTGAGCTTTTCAAGCTATTGGGCAAACCCGGCATCATCAGTTTTGCTGGCGGATTCCCCGACAGCGCGATGTTCGATGTGGAAGGTATCCGTGAAGCCAGCGCTCGGGCTTTGCGAGAAGAGCCGGGTGCGGCTTTGCAATACGGTGCGACAGAGGGCTATAACCCCTTGCGCGAGCAGCTCGCTGCCTTCATGGCCAGCAAAGGCGTCAAGGGCTTGTCCCCTGAGGGATTGATTGTCACCACGGGCAGTCAGCAGGCCTTGGACTTGATCGGTAAAACACTGCTGAACCCATCCGATGTGGCTCTGGTGGAGTCGCCTACTTTTTTGGCAACGATTCAGTGTTTCCGTTTGTACGGTGCGCAAGTATTGGGCGTGCCAATCGATGCACAGGGTGTGCTGGTCGACAAGCTGGAAGAAATGATTGTGCAGCACCAGCCCAAGCTGGTTTATCTCATCCCCACCTTTGGCAACCCCAGCGGCGCCATGATGAGTTTGCAGCGGCGCATGAAAGTGCTCGAACTGGCTGTGAAATACCAAACCGTGGTCGTGGAAGACGACCCCTATGGCGATCTGTATTTCGCGGATGCCCCACCGCCTTCCTTGTTGGCCTTGAGCGATCAAGTACCGGGCAGTCGTGACTGGGTGGTTTATTGCGGCTCCCTCAGCAAAGTCCTGTCGCCCGGCTTGCGCGTGGGTTGGATGGTCGCGCCACCCGCGCTCTTGGCCCGTGCCACCATGTGCAAGCAGTTCAGCGATGCCCACACTTCGACCTTTGCGCAAGCCACGGCAGCGCATTACCTCAAGGCAGGACGCTTGCCAGCCACCCTGGACACGGTTCGTCGCGTTTATGGCGAGCGCGCCAAAACCATGGGTGAAGCCCTGACCCGTGAGTTGGGGGATGCTTTGCGCTTCAGCCAACCGCAAGGGGGTTTGTTTTTTTGGGCCAACCTCACAGGAGCCGCTGGAAAGTTGAAGGATGGCAGCGAATTAGCCAAGCGTGCCATCGAAAAAGGGGTCGCTTTTGTGCCGGGCGGGCCGTTTTTTGCCAACAACCCGGATACCACTGCGATTCGCTTGAGTTTTGCCACAGCGGATGTGGACAAAATCAATGAAGGCATTGCCCGCCTGGGGCAGGCGCTGGCCTGAACGTATCAGCCGGTCAATGCTTGATAGGCTTGCGCATCCATCAAGCTGTCGAGTTCAGAGGGCTTGGTGAGGCGAACCTTGTAGAACCAACCCGCACCTTCGGGATCTGAATTGGCCAATGAGGGCTCTGCCCGCAAATTTTCATTGACCTCCAACACGGTGAGTGAAACAGGCATGTGCACATCAGCCGCGGCTTTGACCGATTCAACCACGCCCGCCACTGCCCCTTGATCAGCAGTGGTGCCAATGTCAGTGAAATCAATGAACACAATGTCGCCCAAAGTCTCTTGGGCATGAACTGTGATGCCGACCCAAGCCGTGTCGGCTTCGGTACGTACCCAGGTGTGTTCGAGGTGGTATTTGGTCATGGCTACATTCCTGCGTAGTTGGGGCCGCCACCGCCTTCTGGCGTGACCCACACGATGTTTTGGCTGGGGTCTTTGATGTCGCAGGTTTTGCAATGCACGCAGTTTTGTGCATTGATTTGCAAGCGATCTTCCCCGGCATCTGACTTGACGTACTCATACACACCTGCAGGACAGTAGCGACCCTCTGGCCCGTCGTAGCGCGCAAGGTTGAGGCTGACCGGCACGGAGGCGTCTTTGAGGGTGAGGTGCGCGGGTTGGTTTTCTTCATGGTTGGTGTTGCTGATGAAAACGCTGGAGAGCTTGTCAAAACTCAACACGCCATCGGGCTTGGGATACACCACCGGTGCGCACTGCGCGGCAGGCAACAAGCGGGTGTGGTCGGCTTGGTGGTTGTGCAGGGTCCAAGGGGGTGTTTGGATGCCGATTTTGGGCAGGAACCATTGCTCAATGCCCGTCATGAGCGTGCCCATGAGTTGGCCTTTTTTGAACCAGGTTTTGAAATTGCGGGTTTGGTGAAGCTCTTTGTAGAGCCAGCTGTTTTCAAAGGCTTGGGGGTAGGCGCTGAGCACATCGTTGGCACGACCGGATTGAACGGCATCAAACGCTGCATTGGCAGCCAACATGCCCGATTTGATGGCGGCATGGCTGCCCTTGATGCGGGCGGCATTCATGTAGCCTGCATCACAACCGAGCAGGGCGCCACCAGCAAATGCGGTTTGAGGCAGGGCTTGCAGCGTGCCGTTGTTGATGGCGCGTGCACCGTAACCAATGCGTTTGCCGCCCTGAAGATGTTGGGCAATGCGGGGATGTGTTTTCCAACGCTGCATTTCTTCAAAGGGGCTGAGGTAGGGGTTTTGGTAGTCCAGACCCAAGACAAACCCCAAAGTGACTTTGTTGTCTTCCAGGTGGTACAAAAAACCGCCCCCAAAGGTATTGCCAGTCATGGGCCAGCCAGAGGTGTGCACCACCAAACCAGGTTTGGCTAAGGCGGGGTCCACTTCCCACAACTCTTTGATGCCGATCGCGAAGGTTTGGGTGTCTTTGCCTTCATTGAGCTTGAAGCGCTCAATCAGTTGCTTGCCCAAATGACCACGCGCACCTTCGGCAAACAGGGTGTATTTGGCGTTGAGTTCCATGCCAAGCTGAAAGTGGTCTGTGGGCTGGCCTTCTTTGCTCAAGCCCACATGGCCAGTCGCCACGCCTTGGACCGCGCCTGCTTGGTTGTAAAGCACCTCTGCAGCTGTGAAGCCGGGGAAGATGTCAACGCCAAGGTTTTCGGCTTGTTGGGCCATCCACTTGACCACATTGCTGAGCGACACCACATAGCAGCCGTGGTTGTGGAAATTGCGAGGCATCAACCAACCAGGCGTGGCAGTTGCGCCTGTTTCGGACAAGACCAGCAGTTCATCTGCAGTCACCGATTGGTGCAAAGGTGCGCCCAATTCTTTCCAATTGGGAAATAACTCGGTGATGGCGCGGGGATCCATCACAGCGCCAGACAAAATATGCGCCCCGGGCTCGGAGCCTTTTTCGATCACCACGACTGAGATGTCTTGGTTTTTTTCAGCGGCCAGTTGTTTGAGGCGAATGGCTGCAGCCAACCCACTGGGGCCACCGCCCACAACGACGACGTCATAGTCCATGGTCTCGCGCGGACCGAATTGTTCGATGAATGCTTGGGGTGTCATGCCGAAGAGACAGTGGAAAATCAAAGCTGTTGATTCTATGCGCTGCGTCGATCCAGCGTTGGTCATAATCCATCATGCGAATAACCATTCCTGACAACAAAAAACTGGTCTATCAACAAGTCATTCCGGTGCGCTGGGGCGACATGGATGCCATGGGGCATCTCAATAACGGTAGCTACTTTCGTTACTTAGAAACCGTTCGAATTGACTGGATGACATCGATCGGTTGTCAGCCTGTTCCCAGTGGCGAAGGGCCAGTCATCCTCAATGCTTTTTGTAATTTCTACAAGCAGATTCAATATCCGGGTGATGTTTTGGTCAAGATGTACGCCAGTGAACCCAAGCGCAGCACCTTTGAATCCTGGGCCACCCTGGAGCGCACTGACATGCCTGGCGTGATTCACGCCGAGGGCGGAGCAACCACGGTTTGGGTGAACTTTCCAGCACAAAAATCAGCGCCCATGCCTGATTGGTTAAGAGCGTTGCTGGTGTGAAACAAGGACAAAGGCCATGTGTTTGAGTTGTAAAAAATTTCATTTATAACTCATTTAAATTAATGATGGTGTATTTTGAGTATTTAATAGGTAACATCCAGCATCTGCTACTGAGGCAACCTGGAGAATCTGCCAGTGACACTTCCCGACGAGTTGTCATCGAAAACCATGCGCAAGCAACCTGTTCAAAAACGAGCGCAACTGACCATCGATGCGATATTTGAAGCCACCTCGCAAATTGTGGACCGTGAGGGCGTAGGCGGACTGACCACCAACAAAATCGCAGCCAAAGCCGGGTTTTCGGTGGGCACGCTCTACCAGTATTTTTCCTGCAAAGATGCAATTTTTCGTGCCATGTCACAACATGCGCGCAGCATGGTTTTGCGCGAGCTGGAGAGCTACTTGTTCATGGTGGAGTGCTCACAGGACCCGCAAGACATCGAACCGGAAGCTTTTGTGAGGCAGTATGTGCGTATTTGTATCAACGGGTTTTCGCTGGGCAAAAACTACCGACGCGCGATGAACAGGTTGTGCTGGCTGTTGGAGCAGCCTGAAGAAACAGCGCAGTCCGTTCATGAGATGGTGCAACGCCTGATGAGTTGTTTGCGCTATATCGAACACCCGCAATTGCCCGCGATGAGCGAGACCCGGTGGTTCGTCATGAGTCGGTCCCTGATGGGCTGCTTGAGAAGCGCCTCGCTGGAGCGTTTCGCCCACATCGACGCCGACGCTTTCGAAAATGACTTGGTCGAAATGATGCTCGCGCACTTGCAATTGGGTCGGGTCACCCACTGAGGGCTGCTTCACTTCTTTTCTTTGGCGACCCGCCCCATCAGATAGAACTCTGGGTTGGGCATCATGCTCGAGAAACTCGCGATGCGGTTGGACAAGCCAAAAAACGCCGTGATCGCTGCGATGTCCCAAATGTCTTCATCGTTCAAACCATGCGCGTGCAGGGGCTCAAAGTCGGCGTCTTCGATGGCGTCCGAGTTCAGGCAGACCTTCATGGCAAAGTCGAGCATGGCCCGTTGGCGTGGGGTGATGTCGGCCTTGCGGTAATTCACGCTCACTTGGTCAGCCACCAGGGGTTTCTTTTCATAGATGCGCAAAATCGCGCCATGGGCGACCACGCAATACAAACAGTGGTTGGCCGCGCTGGTCGTGGTGACGATCATTTCACGGTCACCCTTGGTCAGGTTGCTCTCGCGGCCCACCGATTCGGGCACCATCAACGCATCGTGGTAGGCAAAAAAAGCGCGCCACTCGGCGGGGCGTCGGGCCAAGGTCAAAAACACATTGGGCACGAAACCGGCCTTTTCTTGCACCTCGAGCACCTTGGCGCGGATGTCATCGGGCAAGTCTTTGATTTCTGGGGCGGGGTAGCGTGACATGGTGTCTCCTTTTCAAAGGATTATGCCCAGTCCCATTCAGTTGGATGCAATCTGCGACCCTTAGAATGAATTGAAGATTTCAGGAGATTCGAGTGAACAAGGTATTTCCATCCGCTGCAGAGGCGCTCAAGGACATCGTGGCCAACGGCCAGTTGATGGCTGTCGGTGGGTTTGGCCTGTGCGGTATTCCCGAAGCGCTGATCGACGCCTTGCGCGACAGCGGTGTCAAAGACTTGACCGTGATTTCCAACAACGCAGGCGTCGACGGCTTTGGCTTGGGTAAATTGCTTGAGACCCGTCAGATTAAAAAAATGATTTCCAGCTACGTGGGCGAAAACAAAGAGTTCGAGCGCCAGTATTTGGCGGGCGAATTGGAACTGGACTTCACGCCCCAAGGCACCCTGGCTGAAAAGCTGCGTGCTGGCGGTGCGGGCATCCCTGCCTTCTTCACCAAAACCGGTGTTGGCACCTTGGTGGCTGAAGGCAAAGAACTGCGTGAATTCGATGGCGAAACCTACGTCATGGAGCGGTCCTTGGTGCCTGACATTGCCTTGATCAAGGCCGATGTGGCTGACCGCTCTGGCAATTTGCGTTTCAACCTGACTGCGCGTAATTTCAACCCCGCTGCCGCCACCGCGGGCAAGATCTGCGTGGTGGAAGTCGAGCGCATCGTCGACACGGGCGATTTGGCCCCCGACGATATCCACTTGCCGGGTATTTATGTGCACCGCATCGTGCACAACCCCAGGCCTGAAAAACGCATCGAAAAACGCACTACCCGCGACAGCAACTGAGGAATCGACATGGCATGGACCCAAGACCAAATGGCCGCACGTGCGGCCAGCGAACTGCAAGACGGTTTTTATGTGAACCTCGGCATTGGCATCCCCACCCTGGTGGCCAACCATGTGCCCGACCATCTGGAAGTGTGGCTGCAAAGCGAAAACGGCATGCTGGGTATTGGCCCGTTTCCCCACGAAGACGAGGTGGACGCTGACCTGATCAATGCCGGCAAGCAAACGGTGACCACCATCAAAGGCTCAGCCATTTTTGGCAGCGATCAATCGTTTGCGATGATCCGTGGCGGCAAGATCAACCTCTCGATCTTGGGCGCGATGCAAGTCAGTGAAAAGGGCGACTTGGCCAACTGGATGATCCCAGGCAAGATGATCAAAGGCATGGGGGGGGCGATGGACCTGGTGGCCGGCGTCAAGCGAGTGATCATCTTGATGGAACACGTGGCCAAGAAAAAAGACGGCACCGAAGACTTGAAGATTTTGCCCAGCTGCAACCTGCCGCTGACAGGTGTAGGGGTTGTCGACCGCATCATCACCGACTTGGGTGTGATGGACGTGACGCCCGAGGGCTTGAAGTTGGTGGAATTGGCCGACGGGGTGACCCGCGACCACATCCAGAGCAAAACTGGCGTGACGCTTATTTAGACAGCCAATCCCGCTTTTTGCATCACATCGCTCACCCGGTTGAAGTAGGCTTCCGCCAGTTCGGTGGGGACCAAAAACTTGGTGCGGCGGTTGGTGCCTTGAAACACCGTGTCGATCATCCCAATTTCACGCAGCAGGTCAAGTTTGCGGTGAATCGTGGCGGGGGAGGCGATGTGGTTAAGCGCCATGGCATCGGAGACGGTCATGGCTTTGTCTTGGCTGTGCTGAACTGCAATCACTTCCAAAAGGCGTTTGGCATCCAAATCAAGCTCGGGCAGCTCGCCTTTGCCTTCAATGGCATGTAAAAGTGTGAGGAATTTGATATAAATATGTTGATTTTTCATGATTAATTAAATTTCTCAACTTGTTCAGGACAACAATATATCACCAACACACAAGTATTTCATTTCCAAATATTCGGACATGCCGTGGGAAGAGCCTTCGCGGCCTAAGCCGGATTGCTTGACACCTCCAAACGGCACATGTTCGGTAGCGATGATGCCCACATTGACGCCCACCATGCCGTATTCCAGGGCTTCACTCACCCGGTAAATCCGTCCAATGTCGCGGCTGTACAAATAACTGGCCAAGCCAAATTCGGTGTCATTGGCTGCGTCGATCGCCTCTTGCTCGGTGTGGAAACGAAACACCGGCGCAAACGGACCAAAGGTTTCTTCCTTGGCGCACAGCATGTCGGCGGTTGCTTCGGCCACCACCGTGGGTTCGAAAAACTGGCCTTGCAGTGCTTTGCCACCAGTCAGCACCTTGCCACCTTTGGCCAGTGCATCGCTCACATGGCGGCTGACTTTCTCGAGCGCGGCTGGCTCGATCAAGGGACCTTGGCTCACGCCTTCTTCAAACCCATTGCCCACCTTGAGCGCCTTGACCTTGGCCGCAAACTTTTGCACAAAGGCGTCATACACCCCGTCTTGCACATAGATGCGGTTGGCGCAGACACAGGTCTGACCTGCGTTGCGAAATTTGCTGGCCATGGCACCTTCCACCGCCGAATCGATGTGGGCATCGTCAAACACGATGAACGGGGCATTGCCCCCCAGCTCGAGCGACAGCTTTTTGACGGTGGGCGCGGACTGCGCCATCAGGATGCGGCCAACCTCGGTGGAGCCTGTGAAGCTCAGGTGGCGCACCACATCGCTGTCGCAAATGACTCGGCCAATGGCGATGCTGTTGTCTGCGTCTGCGCTCAGCACATGGAGAACGCCAGCAGGAATGCCAGCCCGCACAGCCAACTCCGCTGCGGCCAGCGCCGTCAAAGGGGTTAACTCTGCCGGTTTGATCAACACGGTGCATCCGGCGGCCAGCGCGGGTGCAACTTTGCGGGTGATCATGGCCAGGGGGAAGTTCCAAGGCGTGATCGCAGCGCACACGCCAATCGGTTGGTTCAAAACCAGAAGTCGGCGGTTGTTGTCGAACTGGGGCAGGGTTTGGCCATTCACCCGTTTGGCCTCTTCGGCATACCACTCCACGAAACTCGCGCCGTAGGCGATTTCGCCTTTCGCCTCAGCATAGGGCTTGCCTTGTTCAGCGGTCAGGATGCGGGCCAAATCGTCTTGATTGGCCATCAGGAGGTCAAACCATCGACGCAAAATCATGCTGCGCTCTTTGGCTGTTTTGCCGCGCCATGCAGGCCAGGCCGCGTTCGCAGCATCAATGGCCAGTTGTGCATGGGCGGCCCCGAGGTTGGCTACCTCTGCCAGCAGCTGCCCATTGCTGGGGTCATGAACCGCAAATCGACTGGGACCCGCGACCCACTCACCGTTGATCAAGGCATCGGTTTTGAGCAGGCTGGGGTCTTTGAGCAAGCTCAGGGGTGAAGAGGTGGTGTGGGAGTGTGTCATGTGGATTTGCCCTTTGGCGAAAGCCCGGGTCAGAAGGTCAGGGTGACCGACATGATGGCATAAAATTTGCCCGCACGCCGCCCCACGCCTTCGCCTGGGCGACGACTTCCTTGCTTGCAGACCCACCATGACCACTCCGCGTTTCTCAGTCGCCGACATTCGGCAAACCTTCTTGGACTTCTACGCCCAGCGCGCCCACAGCGTGGTGGCGTCAAGCCCTTTGGTGCCAGGCAATGACCCGACCTTGATGTTCACCAACTCGGGTATGGTGCAGTTCAAAGACGTGTTCTTGGGTGAAGACAAGCGATCCTATGTGCGTGCGGCTTCTGTGCAAGCTTGTTTGCGGGCTGGCGGCAAGCACAACGATTTGGAAAACGTGGGCTATACCGCGCGTCACCACACCTTCTTCGAGATGTTGGGCAATTGGTCGTTTGGCGACTACTTCAAGCGCGACAGTCTGAAATGGGGCTGGGAGTTGCTGACCCAGGTCTACAAACTGCCCGCTGACAAACTCTGGGTCACGGTCTACATCGATGACGACGAGGCCTATGACATTTGGCACACTGAGATTGGCGTTCCTGCCGAGCGCATCGTCCGCATCGGTGACAACAAAGGCGCCAAGTACGCCTCGGACAATTTTTGGATGATGGCCGACACCGGTCCTTGCGGCCCGTGCTCTGAGATCTTTTACGACCATGGCCCCGAAGTCGCTGGCGGCCCACCCGGCAGCCCTGAGGAGGACGGCGACCGCTACATCGAGATTTGGAACCACGTTTTCATGCAGTTCGACATGCAACCCGATGGTTCCTTGAAAAAATTGCCTGCCCCTTGCGTGGACACCGGCATGGGCTTGGAGCGCTTGGCTGCCATCTTGCAGCATGTGCACAGCAACTATGAGATCGACCTGTTCGACACATTGATCAAAGCGGCCGCGCGAGAAACCGCTTGCACGGATGTGCACAACAGCTCGCTGCGGGTGATTGCAGACCACATCCGTGCCACGGCTTTTTTGGTGAGTGACGGCGTGATTCCCGCCAACGAAGGGCGCGGTTATGTGCAACGTCGCATCATTCGCCGCGCCATTCGCCATGGCTACAAGCTGGGCCAAAAAACCCCTTTTTTCCACAAACTGGTGCCTGACCTCGTGGCCCTGATGGGCGATGCCTATCCCAGCTTGGCGCAGCAGGCTGACCGCATCATGGCGGTGCTCAAAGCCGAGGAAGAGCGTTTTTACGAGACGCTGGAGAACGGCATGCAAATTTTGGATGCCGCCTTGGCTGGTGGTGTGAAAGTGCTCCCCGGTGAAGTGGCCTTCAAGCTGCACGACACCTACGGTTTTCCTTTGGATTTGTCAGGCGATGTCTGTCGTGAACGCGGCTTGTCGGTTGACGAAGCAGGCTTTTCGACCGCCATGGAAAAGCAAAAAGCCCAGGCCCGCGCGGCCGGCAAGTTCAAGATGGACCGCGCCTTGGAATACACCGGCCCGGCCAATGATTTCTTGGGTTACGAGCACTTGCAAGCCCAGGCCGAGGTGACCGCGCTCTACCTGGACGGCGTGTCGGTGCAAGCCCTGACAGCCGATCAGCAAGGCATCGTGGTGTTGAGCGCCACCCCTTTTTATGCCGAGAGCGGTGGCCAGGTCGGCGACCAAGGCTGGTTACTCGCCGGCGAATCGGCCAAGGCCGCCCGGTTTGTGGTGGAAGACACCTTGAAGCTCAAGGCCGATGTGTTTGGCCACCACGGTCACGTGGCGCAAGGCAGCTTGAAGGTCGGTGACACACTCACTGCCCGTGTTGACGCGGACCTGCGGGCTGCGACGGTGCGCAACCACTCTGCCACGCATTTGATGCACAAGGCCCTGCGGGATGTTCTGGGTGCGCACGTGCAGCAAAAAGGTTCGCTGGTGAACGACCAACGCACCCGCTTTGACTTTGCGCACAACGCCCCTGTCACCGACGCAGAAATTCGTGACATCGAAGCCCGTGTGAACGCCGAGATTTTGGCCAATGCCGCTACGCAAGCGCGGGTGATGGACCTGGAAGCCGCGCAAAAAACCGGCGCCATGATGCTGTTTGGCGAGAAGTACGGTGACACCGTGCGTGTGCTCGACATCGGGGCCAGTCGCGAGTTGTGTGGCGGCACCCATGTCAAAGCCACGGGGGACATTGGCTTGTTCAAAGTGGTGTCCGAAGGCGGTGTGGCCGCTGGCGTGCGCCGCATCGAAGCGGTCACCGGTACCCATGCCCTGGCTTACCTGCAGGCGCTTGAACACACCGTGGCACTGGCAGCGGGGGCCTTGAAAGCCACGCCGCAAGAGCTCAATACCCGCTTGAGCCAATTGCTCGAGCAGGTGCGCGGTTTGGAGAAAGACATGACCGCTTTGAAAGGCAAACTGGCCGCCTCACAAGGTGACGATTTGCTGGCGCAAGCCGTGGAGGTCAATGGCGTGAAGCTGCTGGCAGCCAAACTCCCCGGTGCGGATGCCAAAGCCTTGCGCGACACCCTGGACCAGTTGAAAAACAAACTCCAAACCGCGGTGGTGGTGTTGGCCAGTGTGGATGGTGACAAGGTGCAGATCGCCGCAGGCGTGACGACCGACACCATGGGTCGCGTCAAGGCCGGTGAGTTGGTGAATTTCGTGGCCCAACAAGTCGGTGGCAAAGGTGGCGGCAAGCCAGACATGGCCATGGCTGGTGGCTCCCAAGCTGCTGGTCTGGACAAAGCGCTCGCCAGTGTTCAGGCTTGGGTAACCGAGCGGCTTTGAACCGCCTGCCAACTGTCGAGCAGTGACTCAGTCTGTGGCGTGCAGCGCTTCAGGCCTTGGTGAGGCACCGCGCGGCCGCCAAGTCCCAGCCTGCCCAGCCGCAGCTTTTGAAAAACACCGGCCCGCTGCCCGCATGGCCTGGCCCTCGCGTGATTGCATCGGCCAGTGTCGGCAGGCTGGACACGTCGATGCCTGCTTGCAGCAGGTCGCCGGCTTCATGGTCTGCATCCCGCGTGTCAACCACGATGTGTCCATGGCGTGCGATGGTTGTGCAGACCTCAGGCGCCCATTCAACCATGCGTGGGGTAAACGCGCCGACCGCCGCCACAAACGCATCCGGCCTGGGCTGAGCGGTCAGCACCACGCCTTGCGCGGGTGTGCAACTGACCACCCAAGGGCATTCGCGCAATGCAGCATTCGGATCTTCAATCGTCTTGGCTTGCAGGCCAAGCGAGCGTGCATGGGCGGCGAGCATCTGTGCACTGGCCGCGCTGCGCGAAGCAATCCAAACCTGATCAATGCCCAGCCCCTCATGGAAGGCCTCCAGGTGGGCGCGTCCCTGCACCCCTGCACCCACGATCAACAAAGGGCCTTGGCGCTCAGGGCCCAGCCGCTGCGCTGCCAACAAAGACACGGCTGCCGTGCGCCGCGCCGTGACCGTGGGGCCATCGAGCGAGCCAAGCTTGCGGCCAGTGCGCACGTCAAACACCACAACCTCGCCATGGATGGCTGGCCGTCCATGGGCTGGGTTGTCTGCCACGAAGGTGATCAATTTGGTGATGGCGATCGCGCCATCATGCGCTGGCATGACGAACAGGCTGGCGCCCCCAGGCAGTGCTTGCACCAGCCTGGCTGGCACCTGCACACTGGGGTCCAGCAGCAAGGCCTCGATTTCTCGGGCCAAGGTCAGGTAGGGCAGGGCCGCAGCGGTTTGCGCGGGGTTGAGCGTCTGACAAAGTTCCATGTCATCAAGTGTAGGGGGCATGGAACCGGACGCTATGCCAGTCGGGGTGGCCAATTCAAGCGCAAATGGCTCTCAAATACACGTGCTTGTCCTGTCACAGGGTCGGTGAACGCCATTTGCTTGGCCAGCAACTGCAAAGGGTGTGAGAAGTCTTCAGGTTCAGCCGGGCCGCGCAGTACCGCCGGGTAGAACTGGTCGCCCACGATCGGGATACCCAAGGCGTTGAGGTGGATTCGCAGTTGATGGCGCTTGCCGCTGGTGGGCGTCAGACCATACAAGGCCAAGCCCCCATGCCGGTCCAACAGTGACAGGCGGGTTTCACTGTTGGGTTCGCCGGGTACTTCCCGCGATCGAAAAAACTGCAGATCCTCTTGGAGGCGGCTTTGGTGAACCCTTGGCAGGGTCAATGTCGGCAGGAATGGAGCCACGGCTTCGTAGTATTTGGCGACCTGGTGTTGGCGAAACAGCGACTGGTAAGCATCCCGGTCTTGGGCGCGCTTGGAAAAAACCACCACCCCAGCGGTTTCTCGGTCAATCCGGTGCAGGGGAGAGAGGTCATCGCAGCCAGTGCGCTGCTTGAGTTGCACCAACAAGCTGGTGTGCAAGTAACGCCCGCCCGGTGTGACTGGCATGAAATGCGGTTTGTCTGCCACCAACAGGTAAGCATCTTCAAACAGCACCTGGGCCGGTTGGGGCAAGCCGGTTTCTAAGCTGGTTTGGCGGTAGTAATGCACCACTTGACCCTGCGGACAAGGCGCGTCAACAGCGAATGCTGACCCATCGGCTGAAAGCACCAAGCCTTGCCTGATGCGCAGCGTCCATTTATCCGCTCCGATGGCTGGGAAACGCTCGACCAAAAAGGACAGCAGTGTGGGCCAAGGCCCCGTCGTGACCAGCACCCGACTGGGGCTGACCCCATGGCGGCTGGGAGGGCGCTTGGGACCGGGTGGGCTGGCCATGGGGCAGTGGGATGGACGCAAGCCAGGTTGGCGTGGGCCAGCCTCAAGCCCGGTGGAACACCAGGTCCCAGACCCCATGCCCCAGGCGCAGACCTCGGTTTTCAAACTTGGTGAGTGGACGGTAGGCTGGTTGATCGGCGTAGCCGTCTTGGCGAGGGCTGGCATTGGCCAGGCCCGGCTCGCGTTGCAACACCGACAAGATGTGTTCGGCATAGGGCTGCCAATCGGTGGCCAGGTGCAGGTAAGCGCCGGGCTTCATGCGTTGCAACAGTTGCTGTACGAAGGGTGCTTGAATCAATCTGCGCTTGTGGTGGCGGCTCTTGTGCCAGGGGTCGGGGAAAAAGATGTGCACCCCGTCCAGGCTGTCAGGCGTGAGCATGTGGGTCAGCACTTCGACCGCGTCGTGCTGCAGGATGCGGATGTTCTCGATGTGTTGCTCGCCCATGCGTTTGAGCAAGGCGCCCACGCCAGGTTCGTGCACCTCGCAGCACAGGAAGTTGTCTTCGGGGCGAACAGCGGCGATGTGCGCGGTGGCGTCGCCCATGCCAAAACCGATCTCCAAAATCACGGGTGCGACCCGGCCAAAAGCCGCATCCATTGGCAACGCCTGGGGTTGGAAGGGCAGCACAAAACGAGGTCCGAGCGTCTGCAAGGCTTTGGCCTGACCCGAGGTGGTGCGCCCCGCGCGGGTGACAAAGCTTTTGATCGTTTTTGGATGGCTGATATGGGCTGGCGCGGCGGTCATGAACAAGGGTGTGGCAAAAGGTGCGGCATTATCGCGGCAGGGGCCAGGCGCTCAGCCACTGTTGGAGAGCTTCCTCACGAGTCGAGTTGCATGCGGGCAAACCCAAGACCTGTGCCGCGGCGTTCAATGCCGACAAAGGGTCACCCAGGTCCAGGGCCTGTGCTGCGTTTTGTTTGCTGAGCTTTTCGCCGTTGTCGCCCAAGACCAAGGGGGTGTGCATGTAAGCAGGCGTGGGCAGAGCAAGCGCGCGTTGCAACAAGGTTTGCCGCGCGGTGTTGTCGGTGAGGTCGGCGCCGCGCACCACATGGGTGACGCCTTGGGCGGCATCGTCCACGACCACTGCGAGTTGGTAAGCCCACAGGCCATCGGCACGCTTGAGCACAAAGTCGCCCACTTCTTGCGCCACATCCTGTGTTTGTGCGCCCAGCCAGCGGTCATGCCAGGTGATGGGTGTGGCCAGCTTCAAGTCAGAGATCACACGTTGCACATCCAATCGCCAAGCGCGGGCAGGTTTGCCCCTCAAGCCGTGGCGACAGGTGCCGGGGTAGACCGATGCACTGTGTCTGGCGCGGGCATGGCCTGAGGCGGCCTGGGCATCTTCAACCGCTTTGCGTGAACAGCCACAGGGATAGGCCCAGCCTTGCTGCACCAATTGGTCCAGGGCATTTTGGTAAGCATCGCCGCGCTGAGACTGCCAGACCACCGAACCATCGAAAAACAGCCCGCAAGCACGCAGTTGTGACAAGACCGTGTCGCCCGCGCCTGGCAGGCAACGGGGGGTGTCGACATCCTCCATGCGCACCAACCATTGCCCTTGGTGTGCGCGCGCATCGAGCCAACTGGCCAGCGCAGCGACCAAGGAACCGGCATGCAAAGGGCCGGTTGGTGAGGGTGCAAATCGTCCGAGGTACATCTGGTGCAGGGGTGTTGTTAAAAAATAGTGAACAAATTCAATGACTTTCTGGCATGACGCACTGTACACCAAGGGCTTTCCCTGTATTTGTAAATATTGATTGACAGCTTAATGTGTAAACTTAAAATAACATGATGCCTGAAAGGGCTTTTCCCATTTGTGGCCATGGGGGCCATGAATAACCCTCGTGCGGGTTTTGCACGGACGTGAGATCTTTCAAGGAGATAACACCATGTCAGATAAAGTCGGGCCAACAGGCCTATCAGAGGCCGAGTCGGAAGAGATTCATCGGCACCTCATCCAAGGAACTCAGATCTTTGGAATGATCGCCGCGCTGGCGCATTTGCTGGCGTACATCTATTCCCCTTGGCTGAAATAAAAGGAGAACCACATGATCTACGGAAAAATCTGGACAGTGGTCAAACCTACTGTCGGTATCCCAATCTTCATTGCGGCAGTTGCCATTGGATCGTTTTCGGTTCACCTGGCGCTGACCCTCAATACCACTTGGGTCAAGAAATTTTTGAACGGAAGCGCAGCGACTGCCGCAGTCATCCAGACTGTCAAGACGCCGACGGCCTAACCCGCTCCATCATTTCTGTCTTGATGGGCCGGGGTTTCCAACCTCGGTCCATTTTTCAAAGATGACCACACAAACCGAAAAACTCTCTCGCAGTTGGGCGCGCATGGGTCTGCGGTTTTTACCGTTTGCAGACGCTGCTTCTGAAGAGCTGCCGCTGAGTCGCTTGTTGCGGTTGTCCTTGTTTCAAATTTCAGTTGGCATGGCTTTGACCATGCTGGTGGGTACCCTCAACCGGGTCATGATTGTGGAGCTGAAGGTTCCCGCTGCACTGGTTGCCATCATGGTGTCCCTGCCATTGCTGGTGGCGCCCTTTCGCGCGCTGATCGGTTTTCGGTCAGACCACCACCGTTCCCATCTCGGTTGGCGACGCGTGCCCTATATATGGATGGGCACGTTGCTGCAATTTGGTGGCTTTGCCATCATGCCTTTTGCCTTGTTGGTGCTGGGTGGTTTGGGTCAATCTGCCCAGACCCCTGCCTGGGTGGGTCACATGGGTGCTGGCTTGGCTTTTTTACTGGTGGGTGCTGGTTTGCACACGACACAGACCGCTGGCTTGGCTTTGGCCACCGATTTAGCTCGCCCGCAAGACCGACCCAAGGTGGTGGGTTTGATGTATGTGATGTTGCTGGTCGGCATGATCTTGAGTGCATTGGCTTACGGTTTCTGGTTACGAGACTTTTCGCCAGGCGGCTTGATACGCGCGGTTCAGGCGGCTGCAGTGATCACGGTGTGTTTGAACGTCATTGCCATGTGGAAACAAGAAGGCCGAAGCGCGGCTCGCAAGCCGGGTATCCATGCTCAGGAAGACCCAGATTTTGTGTCTGCGATTCGCCACCTGTGCCGGGATGCCAGTGCCGTCAGGCGTTTATGGGCTTTGGGTTTGGGCACCCTGGCGTTCAGCATGGAAGAGGTACTGCTCGAACCCTTTGGTGGTGAGGTGCTGCACTTGAGCGTGTCAGACACGACCTTTCTCACGGCCGCCCTGGCCACAGGCAGCTTGGTTGGCTTTGCTTGGGCTTCCAAGGTGCTCAGCGGTGGTGCAGACCCCACCCGCATGGCCAGCTGGGGTGTGCTGGTGGGCATCCCCGGTTTCTTGGCGGTGATCATGTCGGCCCAGCAGTCATCCCATGGGCTTTTCATGCTGGGCGCATGCCTGATTGGTTTCGGTGTGGGACTGTTTGGCCACGGCACTTTGACGGCCACCATGAACCATGCACCGCCAGAACAAGCCGGGCTGGCTTTGGGCGCATGGGGGGCGGTTCAAGCCACCGCTGCGGGCTTGGCCATGGCACTTGGCGGTATCATGCGCGACGTTGCCGCCCGCACGACGGATTCCGCCAGCGCCTATGTTTGGGTATACAGCTTGGAGGCAGTCCTGCTGGTGGCCACCTGGCTGATCATGATTCCCTTGGTGAAAACCAAACCCTGACGCCCCCTTTGGGCATTTTTTGACACAAAACGAGGAGACAACCCATGCAAATACAAACCGTCTTGTTTATCCTTTGGATCGTTGTGATGGTCTTCTTGCTGGCCAACTGGCTCAACAAGCCTTACAAACCAGACTGAAAATCAGGCGCGTTTGTCAGCCACGGCCAGCGCCAAGCTCAGGCCACTGACGAACGCATCTTCCACGCGGTGACCCAGCAGCCAATCGCCACACAGGCCGAGGTTTAAACGGTCATCCCAGAGGTGCGTTTTACCCAAAGCCTGCGATGTTTTGGCGTATCGCCACAGGTGAACTTGCGCGAAACCGGGCTCGGCCCGAATACCTGTGAGTTCCGCAAAAGCCTTCATCAATTTGGCTTGAACCCGCTCCGCATCGTCCTCCAGATGTTCTTGTGACCACTCGGCACTGGCTTGCACTGTCCAGCGTTCGAGCGGCGCACGTCCCGGCTTGGATGACTCGCGTGAAATCCAAGCCACCCGGTGGTGCACACTGCGGGCGGCATTCCATTGCGGGCCCAAGTGTGGCAAACCTGGCTGGTTGGCCAAGGGGTAGGCCAGCATCAATGTCCAACACGGTGCAACCTGGACCTGGGACAGGGCATTCAAGCCGCTGAACTGAGCGGCCTCGGCACCTGATTGGCGAAGCAAAAAATCCGCCTGCACATGCGGAATGGCCATCACCACCGTGTCAAAGCCGGTGTGCCTTGAACCATCGGCGCAGACCAGATCCCACTGCGTGGCGGACTGCGCGTTGCGGCGGACAAATTGCACTTGGGATTTGACATGCAGTCGCGATGTTTCCATCAGCGGTTGCGCCCAATGCCGCACCAAGGCATTCATGCCGGGGCTGGCCACGAAATGCGGCTCGCGCAGGGGCAGGGCGGCCTCGATCACCCGGCCCAAGGAGTCGAGCACGCGAACCGCGTTGGCGCTCCAAGCGCGGCAAATGGCCTGTGTGCCGGGCACCTCGGTCAGCGCTTTCAAAAAGCGTGGATCTCGCACCGTGAAGTACTGCGTTCCGTGGTCAAAGCTGCCGTAGGCGGTTTCGCGGGTGGACATGCGCCCGCCTGCACCGTGGCTTTTCTCGAACACGGTGACTTGGTGACCCGCCTGCAACAAGGTGCGCGCGGCCGTGATACCGGCCATGCCGGCCCCGATGACAGCTGTTTTTTTCATGCTTGCACTCTACACCCTAAGCTCAGGGCTTGTGGGTGCTGGTTTGCCCCAACAAAGCTGAGCGGGTTCGCGGGTTTTGGAGCTGCCCCAACCACCATTGCAAGGCGCGGTCGCCGGCGGGCTGGCCCTTGCTGGTGGCGATCTCACGCCAGGCATAGCCGATGTGCCCAATCCGCTGGGGTCGCAGCACCTGGCATTCCACCAAGGCACCCGAATCCAGGTAGGGCCTGGCCAAGGGCTCTGGCAAAAACCCTGCGCCCAAACCCCGCAGTTGGGCGTCGAGTTTGGCACCCATGCTGGGCACGGTGAACACATCTTGGCCAGCCAATAAACCGATGGTGAGGCCATTGCCCTGCGGGATCGAGTCCGCCACGGCGACCGCACGTTGGGCCTGGATCAATTCATCGGTCAAGGGTTGGGGCGCACTGGCCAAGGGGTGTTGGGGCGCCACCGCAAACACAAAGGGCATGACCGGACCGAGATCTGCCAAGCGCAATCCCACCGCGCTGCTGGCATTCATGGGCACCCCAATCGCTAAATCGGCTTGGCCCGAGGTCAGGCTGTAGACCGTGCCGCTGAGGGTTTCATGGCGCAGCCGCAGGCGGGTAGGCGGGTTGGCCGCGTAAAAAGCCTGGCTCAGGTCCATCACCACGCTGGGGTCGATGATGGTGTCGTAGACCACGGTGAACTGACTCTCCCAACCCGTGGCCACGCGTTTGACCCGGTGCGCGATGCTGTCCATGTCTGTGAGCAAGCGCATCCCCTCGCTCAACAACTCTTGCCCGGCCGCTGTCAGTTTGGCTTGGCGTGAGGCGCGGTTGAAAAGCAAAACGTCCAAGGCCTCTTCCATTTGCCGCACGCGGTAACTCAAGGCGCTGGGCACCACGCCCATGTCCCGCGCGGCGGCGGCAAAGCTGCCGTGACGGGCAATGGTTTGCAGCATGGTCAGGGCGTCCGGGGTCAAAACATCGCGTGCTGAAGGCATGGTCAGGGTCTTTTCGTTCAAATGATTTGAATGATGCCATCAAAAGCCAAGACCCTGCAGGTTTTCATGCTGGCCTACAGTTCCATCTCATCGAAACGAAACCGCCATGCTGACACTGCGACCATCCCTGACACGAGGCTACGCCGACCACGGTTGGCTCAAGTCCTTCCACAGTTTTTCATTTGCCGGATACCACGACCCGGCCCACATGGGTTGGGGCAACCTGCGCGTGATCAACGAAGACCGCATCGCGCCTGAGACCGGTTTTGGCACCCACGGTCACCAGGACATGGAAATCATCAGCTATGTCTTGTCTGGCAATCTGGCGCACCAAGACAGCATGGGCAATGTCAAAGGCATCCCGCCTGGCGACGTGCAGCGCATGAGTGCGGGCAGTGGTGTCAAGCACAGCGAGTTCAACCATGCGCAAGGCGAGGAAACCCATTTCTTGCAAATTTGGATTCAACCGAATGTGCGCGGCATCCCGCCCAGCTATGAACAAAAAACCGTGCCACCTGCCAGCAAGCGCGG
>CAMDCZ010000038.1 GCA_945890735.1 Bordetella parapertussis
AACGAACTTTGGCTACTTTGCGAAGCGCAGAGTTTGGCTTCTTAGGCGTGGTGGTGTACACGCGTGTACAGACGCCGCGGCGCTGTGGCGAATTTTGCATCGCAGGGCTCTTGGACTTGGTCTTTTCGACCTCGCGTCCATGACGCACCAATTGATTGATGGTTGGCATTGAAAACGTCCTTCAACGTAACAGGGTTCGGTAAATTCCGAAAAGCCTGACAGTATAGCAGTGCTGGCGGGATTGGGCCAATCTTTCCGACGCGCCCCCCAAAAGAATACCTAGGCATTCATTTCAGCCACAAGGTCAAGGCATCCCACGTGCGGCCCACAAACCCAGCTTCCTCGACCGAGGCCAAGGCCAGCAAAGGAATTTCCACCAGAGGCACTTGGTCGAGCATCACACTCAAGGTGGCGACCTGTTGGTTTTTTTGCAACGGAGCCAACAAAGGGTCGGGGCGGGTGACCAAGGTTTTCAAGCGCGCCGCCTGTCCTTGGGGAACCGCCACCACGATGGGTGCAGGACGACCCAAACCCACTTGGCTGTCTTTGCCTTTGAACACGACAGGCGTGACCACGGCTTGGTTGCCCTCAAACAATTTGATCCCGTCATAGGCGGTGTAGCCCCAGTTCAACAGCTTTTGTGCCTCCTCGGCGCGGGCGTTTTCACTGCTGGCACCCAGCACGATGGCCAGTAAACGACGGCCTTGCAAGTTGGGGAAATCACGCTTGGCGGTTGCCACCAAGCAGTAACCGGCTGCATCGGTATGGCCAGTCTTGAGCCCATCGACAGTGGGGTCGCGGAAAAGCAACAGATTGCGGTTGGTGTCGTTGGCTGCTGGTGTGCCTGCATAGCGGTATTTTTTGATGGCATACAAGGCCACAAAGTCTGGAAAGTCTTGCATCAAGCGCGTGGACAAAATCGACAAATCACGGGCAGAAGTGATGTGTCCTGGCGCTGTCAGGCCTTCGGGGTTTTTGTAAGTGGTCTTGTCCATGCCCAAGGCCTTGGCCTGTGCATTCATCATCTGCACAAAGTGCTCACTGGTGCCACCAATACCCTCCGCCAATGCCATGGTGGCATCGTTGCCTGACTGGACAATCATGCCCTTGATCAGGTCTTCAACCGGCACCTGCATTTTCGGGTCGATGAACATGCGCGAACCCGGCATCTTCCAAGCTTTGGGACTGACCGACAGTGTTTGCTGCAAACTGACTTTCTTGTTGCGCAAGGCATCAAACACCAGGTAAGCCGTCATCAACTTGGTCAACGATGCCGGTTCGACCGGTATGTCTGCGTCTTTTTCAGCCAGGACCTGGTTGGCAGTGACATCCAACAGCAAGTAAGCGCGGGCAGCGATATCAGGGGCTTGTGGTACCTGGGCTTGCGCCGACAAACTGAGGACACACGCGGCAAACCAAAGTGAAAACTGTTTAGTCATGAAAACCGATGAAAGGTGAAGACGTGTCAGGCCTGGAGGTGGCGCAAGGCCAAGGATTTGAGCAAGGGCAATTGTCCATGAAAGAAATGCCCCCCACCGGGCACGACCATCACCGGCAGTTGTTGGGGGCGAGCCCAATCCATCACACCCGCCAAAGCCACGGTGTCGTCTTGCTCGCCGTGGATCACCAAGGTTTGGGCATGGGCCTCAGGCGGCAATGCGGGCGCCGGAAATTTAGGCACGGCCGTTCCCACCAGGATGGTGGTTGCCAAACGACCTGTTGGCCACAAGGCTTGCACCGCCTGCGCCGCCACATAGGCACCGAAAGAAAAACCGGCCAAGGCCAAGGGGCCCAGGGGCGCCAGTTGATCCATGAGGGACAACAGGTCTTGCGCCTCTCCAAGTCCGTGGTCATGTTCGCCAGTGCTCATGCCTACGCCTCGAAAATTGAAACGCAAGGTGTCCCAGCCCGCTTGCACGTGGGCTCGCGCCAGGGTTTGCACCACTTTGTTGTCCATGGTGCCGCCAAACAAGGGATGCGGATGAGCGATCACCGCCAAGCCACGCGACGCGCCTTCAGGTCGATCCAACACCGCTTCGACGGCCCGGCCGTCAACCTGCAAGCTCAGGCGTTGACTGAGAGACACGGCTCAATGCCCGACATCGTCGCCCAGGCGCAGGCGTTCAACCACTTGTCCGTTTTTCAAGTGGGATTGCATGATCTCGTCGATGTCTTTGTTGTCGACAAAGGTGTACCAAACCGCCTCGGGATACACCACCATCACCGGTCCTCCGGCACAACGGTCCAGGCAACCCGCTTGGCTGATGCGCACGCCGCCAGGCCCACCCATTTCTGCGTGTTTGATGGCGGATTTGCAATGCTTGAAGGCCTCTTGTGCCGCGTGATTGGCGCAGCTTTCGCGCGGCGCCTCACGCTGGTTCAGGCAAAAAAACACGTGGTGTTTGAAGTAACTGTTTGAACTCATCTTTTCATTCTATGGCCGGCTGTCGCTGCGCTTGCTTGAGGGCCCTCCACCAGCGCGCAGACCCCAAAAGCAACAAAGCCCAAGGCCACAACCAATGGAGCCACTGGGTCAGTCCATGAAAGCGGATGAAGCGGCCTTGCTCCCAGGTTTGAACCGTTTGCATCAGGTAGACACTGGCGGTGAGTTGGTTGACCCACAGCAGCAGCATCAACTGGGCCAAAAGCATCACACCCAGGACCCACGACGGTGACAAGCGCAGCGCCAGCAAGCCCATCAGACAGCCCAGCGCCAAGCCGGCGAAGACCTTGGCATCCAACCAATACCAGGCGTGTTCTGGGCCATAGGTCAGCGCAGCCGACAAGGCGTTGAACGACACGGCCACCGCCACCACTGCCATCACCCACCCCTGCCGCTGGGCAGGTTGGCGCAACACGCTTTGTCCCAACAGGGCCGGCACCAGCACCCCTAAGCTCACGCACACCAACACCATGGCCGGCGACAAAGCGACAAAAAAGCCATCCGGGGGCAGTTGATGCAACCATTGCCAGTCGGGGAAAGCTTGCAAGACCAGTTCGCGCAAGCGCGCCAGCACCTGTCCCAAGCCCAGGGGTACGCTCACCGGAAACAACAATGCCAATGGCCACAAACCCATCAAAACCAGGCTGCCGCCAGCGTCCGGTACCAGCCCATGGTGTCTGAATTGCGCCCAGCGGTAGAGCCACCCGCGTCGCTCCAGCACGGCCGCCAATGCCGCACCCAGAAGCCCGCCCAAGCTGTTGATCAACCAGTCCAGTTGCGACGGCACACGCATGGGCAAAAAACTTTGCCCAGACTCCAGCATGAATGACAAAACCCATGCCCCAGCCACGCCCAAAGTCAATGACCAAGAACGCCTCAGCCCGCTGCGCATGGCTGCCAAGCAAAGCCAAAAACCCAAAGGCATGTAGCCCAGCAGGTTGCTCCACATGTCAAAGGCCGTGTTGTAGCGGGGCCAAGGTGCCAGCACAAAGGACCAAGGCGCGATGTCTTGGTTGCGCCAATGTTCAAACGGGTAAAGGCTGGCGTAAGAGATCACCAACACGCACAACCAGACCAGGGTCCAGGCCGTGGTTCGGTGTCGGGCCACTGTCATCGACGCTCAGAAGGGCTTGACCACCACCAACACCACCACGGCCACCATCAACAGCACAGGCAGCTCGTTGAACCAGCGGTACCAAATGTGAGTGTGGTGTGCTTGGCCTGCTTCAAAATGCCGCAAGTGGCGCATGCACAGGTGGTGGTAGAGCAAGACCAGCAACACCAGGGCCAGCTTGGCGTGCATCCAACCGGCTTGGGGGTTCCAACCGATGCCATAACCCAACCACAGCCAGACACCCAAACCCAAGGCGGGCACCATCAAGAGGGTGGTGAAGCGCAGGAGTTTGCGGGCCATGAGCAGCAAACGCTCACGTTCGGCAATGGAACCGGGGTCCACCATGGCCAGGTTGACAAAAATACGTGGCAAATAAAACAAGCCGGCAAACCAGCTGGCCACGAAAACGATGTGAAAGGCTTTGACCCAGAGCATGGGCTGAGTTTAGTGGCTGGGGCTTGGACCGCGCCACCTCGGGTTTCACCCCAAATCCTGGCTCGTCCCTTGCGGCACAATTTCGGCATGACCATACCGACCCCATTTCCGGCCAGCCGCCCGCGCCGCTTGCGCCGCGATGACTTCACCCGCCGCTTGGTGCGCGAAAACGCGCTGAGCGTGAACGACTTGATTTACCCGGTCTTCGTGCTCGATGGCGAGAGAAAACGCGAGGCCGTGGGCTCCATGCCAGGTGTCGAGCGTGTCAGCCTCGACTTGCTGTTGCCCGTGGCCGAGCAGTGCGTGAAGTTGGGCATCCCGGTGATGGCGTTGTTCCCTGTGATCGAACCCAGCCTGAAAACAGAAGATGGCATGGAGGCCACCAACCGCCAAGGCTTGGTGCCGCGAGTCGTGCAGGCACTGAAACAGGAATTCCCCCATCTGGGCGTGATGACCGATGTGGCACTCGACCCGTTCACCAGCCATGGCCAAGACGGATGGCTGGACGAAACAGGCTACATCTTGAACGATGAGACCGTGAAAGTGCTGGTGCAACAGGCCCTGACCCAAGCCGAGGCAGGTGTTGACATCGTCGCGCCCAGCGACATGATGGATGGACGCATCGGCGCGATTCGAGCCGCTTTGGAAGCCAACGGACACATCCACACCCGGATCATGGCCTACAGCGCGAAATACGCCAGTGCGTTTTACGGACCGTTCCGCGACGCCGTGGGTTCGGCAGGCAACCTGGGCAAAAGCAACAAGAAGGTCTACCAAATGGACGCGGGCAACAGCGACGAGGCCTTGCGTGAGGTGGCCATGGACATCGCCGAAGGCGCGGACATGGTGATGGTCAAGCCCGGCATGCCTTACCTGGACATCGTGCGCCGCGTGAAAGACGAGTTCAAGGTGCCCACTTTCGCCTACCAAGTGTCAGGTGAATACGCCATGCTCAAAGCCGCCGCGCAAAACGGCTGGCTCGACCATGACGCGGTGATGATGGAGAGTTTGCTGGCGTTCAAGCGCGCAGGTGCGGATGGCGTGCTCACCTATTTCGCCATCGCTGCGGCTGAAAAGCTTCGCCAAGCAAGCTGAATCAGTCGCCCAGGTGGCGAATGAAAAACGCCAAGGTGCGCTCTAAAGCCAGGTCGGCCGCGGGTGCGTTGTAAGACCCCCGGTGGTCGCAGTTGAAACCGTGGTCAGCGTCATACACCTCGACTTGCACCTGGGGCTGCGCTTGTCGAAAGGCCTCGACCGTGTCCATCGGGATGATCGGGTCTTGGTTGCCAAAATGGGCCAGCACCGGGCACCGGGCCTGTCTGCTGATCTCCTCGGGCAAGGTCATGCCGCCGCCGTAATAGCAAACGGCGGCACGCAGGCCGGCGACTCGGGCCGCGGCTCGCCAAGTCAACAAACCACCCCAGCAGTAGCCCACCATGCCCACCAAACCGCCTGCGCCTTGGGCGGCATGGTCCACCGCTGCTTGCACCTCGGCCAACACACCGGGCGCGGGCAAGGCTTCGGCTTGGTTTTTCAGGGCGCGGCCCTGGGCGATGTCGTCGGGGGCGTAGGCCAACTCGACGCCCTTTTTCAAGCGGGCAAAGGTATCGGGCACGACAGCCAAAAACCCCGCCATGGCATAGCCGTCCGCGACTGCACGGATGTGTTTGTTCACCCCAAAAATTTCCGGCAGGATGACAATCGCTGCCCGCGGCTTGAGCTTGGGTTGGGCCAAATAGGCCTCGCTGACGAAACCGTCTTCAGCGCGTAAATCGATGAGTTGTCCCATGCGCCTTGCCCCTTCAGCCCGCCTTCAAACGGCGTTCTAAAAAATCCAGCCTGTCCTGGCCCCAAAACAACTCACCCCCCACCACAAAGGTAGGCGCACCAAACACGCCCAGCGCCAAAGCCTCTTCGGTATGGGCTTGGTAAAGCGCCTGCACAGCCGCTTGCTGCGATTGCTCCAAGCGTTCTGCCGGCAAATGCTGCTCGCGCAAGACCTCGGCCAAGACCGCATGGTCGGCCAAGTTGCGCTCTTGCACCCAGACCACTTTGAGCAAGGCATCGCACAGTTGCAGCGCGGCTTGATCGCCTTCTTGCGTCGCGACTGCGATGATCAATCGCGCGGCATCGTCACCTGCCACCGGGAAATACCGGGGATGCAGGTTCAAGGGCAATTGTAAAAAGTGTGAAAAGCGCTGCAACTCGACCAAGCGGTAGGCCTGGCGTTGCGGTGCGCGCTGCCCCAGGGGCAAGCCGCCGCTGGCCGGGAAAATTTGCCCGCCGATGTCCACCGGTTTGATGCGCACCTGCGCGCCATGGGCTTGCGCCATGGCAGTCAAGCGGGCATGGCCCAAATAAGTCCAAGGGCTTTGCGGGGCCATGTAGTAATCGATGGTGAGAGACATGTGGTTTTCCAGTCGTGTTATCTTTTTCGGTTGCTGTGCTGCCAACCCCGATGCGGCATCCTACTATTTCAAAGCAGCGCTGCGCTGCACCTGGGAGACACCGTGAGCCAAACCTCGACACCCCTTTTGCTGGTCACCGGCGGCAGCCGTGGCATTGGCGCGGCCACCGCTGTCTTGGCCGCCAGCCAAGGCTGGGCGGTGGCGGTGAACTATGCCCAAGACGCCGAGTCGGCGGCCCGGGTCGTGGCGCAAATCGAGCGCGCAGGTGGTCAAGCCCGCGCCTTTCAAGCCAATGTGGCCGAAGAAGCCGAGGTGATGGCCATGTTCGAGGCGATCGACGCGCACATGGGTCGACTCACGGGCCTGGTGAACAACGCGGGCGTGGTCGATGTCTACGCACGGGTCGATGAAATGAGCGTGGCGCGTTTGAAGCGCATGTTCGAGGTGAATGTGCTGGGCAGTTTCATTTGTGCCCGCGAAGCCGTGCGACGCATGAGTCCCAAGCATGGCGGCACGGGTGGCAGCATCGTGAATGTCTCAAGTGCAGCCTCGCGCATTGGTTCGCCCGGTCAGTACGTGGATTACGCCAGCGCCAAAGGCGCGATCGACACCTTCACCTTGGGGCTGGCCAAAGAAGTGGCGGGCGAAAACATCCGGGTCAATGCGGTGCGCCCTGGTTTGATTGACACCGAGATCCATGCCTCGGGTGGCAAACCCAACCGGGTGAAAGACCTGCAACACCTGATCCCGATGGGACGCGGCGGCACGGCACAAGAGGTGGCGCAAGCCGTTGTTTGGTTGTTGAGCGACGCGGCCAGTTACACCACCATGAGTTTGGTGGATGTGTCCGGGGGCCGTTGATGGCCATGATCGCCCCCCAGCCAAGCCCTCCGTGGGCATGAATGTCCAGATAATCAACCTCCCCCCCCTTCTCCTCAACCACGAGACAAACCCCCATGAGCGCAACTTTGATCGGCCACCACATCCACGGCACCCCGACAGCAGGCCACAGCACCCGCCGCCAAGCCGTGACCAACCCCGCCACGGGCGCGGTCACCGCGCAAGTCGCGCTGGGCGACGCCCAGGATGTGGCGCAAGCCGTGGCTGCCGCGCAAGCTGCGTTTCCTGCCTGGGCGGATGCGCCACCGCTGCGCCGCGCGCGTGTGATGTTCAAGTTTTTGGAATTGCTCAACCAGCACAAAGACGCGTTGGCCCATGCGATCACGGCTGAGCACGGCAAAGTGTTCACAGATGCGCAGGGTGAAGTGGCACGAGGCATTGACATCGTGGAGTTCGCCACGGGTATCCCGCAATTGCTCAAGGGCGACTACACCGAGCAGGTGTCCACCGGCATCGACAACTGGACCCTGCGCCAGCCCTTGGGCGTGGTGGCAGGCATCACCCCGTTCAACTTCCCGGTCATGGTGCCCATGTGGATGTTCCCGGTGGCGATTGCCGCTGGCAACACCTTTGTGCTGAAGCCCAGCCCGATCGACCCGACACCGGCCTTGATGATGGCCGACCTGCTCAAGCAAGCCGGCTTGCCCGACGGCGTGTTCAACGTGGTGCAAGGCGACAAAGAGGCGGTCGACGCGTTGTTGGTTCACCCCGACGTCAAAGCGGTGAGCTTTGTCGGCTCTACGCCGATTGCCAACTACATCTATGAAACAGGCGCCCACCACGGCAAACGCGTGCAAGCCTTGGGTGGCGCCAAAAACCACATGGTGGTGATGCCTGATGCTGACCTCGACCAGGTGGTCGACGCCCTGATTGGCGCGGCTTACGGCTCGGCTGGCGAGCGGTGCATGGCGATTTCAGTCGCGGTCTTGGTGGGTGACGTGGCCGACAAGATCATGCCCAAACTCATCGAGCGCACCAACGCCTTGAAAGTGCTCAACGGCGAAAACCCCGCGGCTGAGATGGGCCCGATCGTCACCCAAGCCGCGCTGGAACGCATCACAGGCTATGTCGCGCAAGGCGAGAAAGAAGGCGCCAAGCTGTTGGTGGATGGCCGCGGCTTTCAAGCCTCGGCAGCGGGGACGGGTTGCGACAACGGTTTTTGGATGGGCGGCACGCTGTTTGACCATGTGACCACCGACATGCGGATTTACCAGGAGGAAATTTTCGGCCCGGTGCTCGCCTGTGTTCGCGTGCCTGACTTTGCCACTGCCGTGCAAATCATCAACGACCACGAGTTTGGCAATGGCGTGTCTTGTTTCACCCGTGACGGCAATGTGGCGCGTGAGTTTTCCCGCCGCATCCAAGTCGGCATGGTCGGCATCAACGTGCCGATCCCCGTGCCCATGGCTTGGCATGGCTTTGGCGGCTGGAAACGCTCGCTGTTTGGCGACATGCATGCCTATGGCGAAGAGGGTGTGCGTTTCTACACCAAGCAAAAGTCCATCATGCAGCGCTGGCCCGAAAGCACGCCCAAAGGTGCTGAGTTTGTGATGCCAACCTCCAAATAAGCCAGCGGTTTCCCCATGAGCGACACCGATTTCGACTACATCATCGTCGGCGCTGGCACCGCTGGCTGCCTGCTGGCCAACCGCCTGAGCGCGAACCGCAGCAAACGTGTGCTGCTGATTGAAGCCGGACGCAAAGACGATTACCACTGGGTGCACATCCCCGTGGGCTATTTGTATTGCATTGGCAACCCACGCACCGATTGGCTGTTCCACACCGAGCCCGCTGCAGGCCTCAATGGCCGCAGCCTGCGCTACCCGCGTGGCAAGGTGCTGGGCGGCTGCTCGAGCATCAACGGCATGATTTACATGCGCGGCCAAGCACGCGACTATGACCATTGGGCCGAGGTGACAGGCGACGCACGCTGGCGGTGGGACAACGCCCTGCCTTGTTTCAAACGCCATGAAGACCACCACCAAGGCGGCGACGAGATGCACGGCGCAGGCGGTGAATGGCGGGTGGAAAGGCAGCGCTTGCGCTGGGACGTGCTGGATGCGTTTGCGCAAGCCGCGGTGCAAGCGGGCATCCCCGCCACGGATGACTTCAACCGCGGCAACAACGAAGGCGTGAGCTACTTCGAGGTCAACCAAAAAAGCGGGTGGCGCTGGAACACCGCCAAGGCTTTTTTGCGCCCGACCTGCTATGGCCGCCCGAATTTTGAGATGTGGACCAACGCACAGGTGAGCCGCTTGCTGCTGGAAAACCAGCCTGACGGTGGTACGCGTTGCGCAGGCGTGCAGGTGTGGAACGGTCATGAAATGGTGACCGCGCATGCCAGCCAAGCGGTGGTGCTGGCTGCGGGCGCGATCGGCTCGCCTCAGCTCTTGCAACTGTCTGGCATCGGGGCGGCTGACCAACTGCAGCAGCACGGCATCACGCCAGTGATTGATCTGCCCGGGGTGGGTGAAAACCTGCAAGACCATTTGCAAATCCGCGCCGTTTTCAAGGTCAGGGGCGTGAAAACCTTGAACACCTTGGCCAACAGCTGGTGGGGCAAAGCCAAGATCGGTTTGGAATACCTGTTCAAGCGCAGCGGGCCCATGAGCATGGCCCCCTCGCAGCTCGGTGCCTTCACCCGCAGCGACCCTTCTCAACCCTACCCCAACATCCAATACCATGTGCAGCCCTTGAGCCTGGATGCGTTTGGCGAGCCCTTGCACAACTTTCCCGCGTTCACTGCGAGTGTCTGCAACCTGAACCCCACCAGCCGCGGCACGGTGCGCTTGCGCAATGCGGACTTCCGCCAAGCGCCGCTGATCGCGCCCAACTACCTGTCCACCGATGCCGACCGCCAAGTCGCTGCCGACTCCTTGCGGGTGACCCGACGCATCGCGGCACAACCTGCTTTGGCCAAATACCAACCCGAGGAATGGAAACCGGGCACCCAGTTTCAAACCGACGAGGATTTGGCTCGGCTGGCCGGCGACATTGGCACCACCATCTTTCACCCAGTGGGCACGGCGCGCATGGGTCGCTTGGACGACCCATGGGCGGTGGTCGACAGCGAAATGCGTGTGCGCGATGGGCGCGGTGGCCTGGTGCAGGGCTTGCGGGTGGTGGATGCCAGCGTCATGCCCAGCATCACCAGCGGCAACACCAACAGCCCCGTGTTGATGCTGGCAGAACGGGCGGCAGAGTTGCTGATCCAAGCCGCCAAGCCGCGTTGACCCGGGAAAGCCCTAGGACCACGGCAGCCGATTTAGCTCTAAAGTTCACCCACTCGCCTGGGCTAGCTTGTCCAGCAAACGAGGGATGAGGAGACAAACAACACGCAACCGACCACAGTGGGTGAGCGTGGCAGAAGAAAAGCACCGCACAACGGTGCTTTTTTCATGCCCATCACTTGTCGGGGTCGGCCATGGTTTCCGGCTCTTCTGCGGCTGGCACTGGCTTGGGCGGCCAGGGCAAGCTGGCCACGGGCCGGGGCTTGCCCAGCGGACGTGTTGCCAAGCCTTTTTGCACTGCTTGCAGGTCTTCTTGGGACGGGTACATGCCCAACAGCACGAAGTCAAACACCCGCCTGGCGATCGGCGCTGCACTTTGGGCACCAAAACCACCGTTTTCCACCACCAAGGCCAAAGCCACTTTCGGGTTTTCTGCCGGCGCAAAGGCGATGAACAGCGCATGGTCTCGCAACCGCTCATCAATCTTGCTGGCGTTGTATTTTTCGCTTTGTTTGATGGTGAACACCTGGGCAGTGCCGGTCTTACCGGCGCTGGTGTAGCTGGTGCCTGCAAAGCTGGCTGCCGATGTGCCCTCCAAATTCACACCGATCATGGCCTGTCGAATGATCTCCAAGTCCTCGGCCTTGTAGCCCAAACTTTGTGCTTGGGCTTTGACCACCTGTTGGCTTTCTTTGCTCTCCACATCGAGCACTTCACGCACCAGGTGTGGGCGGGTGCGCACCCCGTTGTTGGCCAAACTCGCGGTGGCCATGGCGAGCTGCAGCATGGTGAAACTGTTGTAACCCTGGCCAATGCCCAAAGAAATGGTTTCGCCGGCATACCAGCGCTTTTGCTCTGGTCGTTTGTAGCTGGTGCGCTTCCACTCGGTTGAGGGCAAGATACCGCGCGACTCACCCAGGATATCAATGCCAGTGAGTTGGCCAAAACCAAACGGCTTCATCTGCTCGTGCATCAGGTCAACACCCATGTCGCGCGCCAAGGTGTAGTAGTAGGTGTCACAGGACTCGACGATCGACTTGTACATGTCCACCATCCCATGACCGCTTTCTTTGTCATCCCTGAATTTATGGTTGCCAAACATGAAATAGCCTGGGTCGCTGACCATGAAACTGGCGGACCGTTTGCCTGTGTGCAAGGCGGCCAAGGCAATGAATGGTTTGTAAGTTGAGGCAGGCGGGTAAGTGCCGCGCAATGCCCGGTTGAGCAACGGCCTGTTGGGTGATTCGTTGAGCGTTTGCCAGTTGTCTGCATCGATGCCCTCGACAAACAAGTTGGGGTCAAAAGTCGGCTTGCTGACAAAAGCGAGCACCTCACCGCTGGCAGGGTCCAGGGCCACCAAGGCGCCACGGCGGTCACCGTACAAATCCTCGACCAGTTTTTGCAGCTTGATGTCGATCGACAAGACCACGGTGTTGCCTGGCGTGGCTGGGCTGCTGCGCAGACGACGAACAGCTTGACCGCCCGCCGATGTTTCCATTTCATGCACACCGGTTTGACCGTGCAGCTGAGGCTCGTAACTTTGCTCAATGCCGAGCTTGCCGATGTAATCGGTCCCACGGTAATTGCCCGCGCTGTCGGACTCTTCGAGCTTTTCCTTTTCCGACGGGTTGATGCGCCCAATGTAGCCAATCACATGGCTGGCCAATTCGTTGTAGGGGTAGTTGCGAAACAAACGGGCACGGATTTCAACACCTGGGAAACGGTAACGCTGGGCCGCAAAACGCGCCACCTCCTCATCCGTCAAACGGGTACGGATCGGAACCGACTCAAAACTCTTGGACTCTTCGCGCAATTTGCGAAAGCGGCGCTTGTCGCGGCCTTGGATGTCAATCAAGACAGAGAGTTTTTCAATCACCACGTCCAATGGCTCGGTGATTTTGGAGGGGGTGATCTCCAAGGTGTATGCCGAGTAGTTGGTGGCCAAGACCACCCCATTGCGGTCCATGATCACGCCTCGGTTAGGGACGATGGGCACAATGGCGGTGCGGTTGCTCTCAGCCTGCGCATTGAATTCTTGATAACGCCAAATTTGCAAATATGCCAGGCGCAAAAAAAGCAGACCGAAGGCAAACATCACAAACAAAGTCGCGATCACCACCCTCGCACGAAAGCGTCGAAGGTCGTATTCGACGTTGCGCAACAAACTCATAGTGGCCGGTGCTTGTCTGGGTCAGGAGCGCGGCGCTGCGGGGCCAACAACAAGGCGGTGATGACCGGCCACAAGCAGGCTTGCAGCACGGGGGCGAGCATGCTCAACCAACCCGGAAACAAGCCGCCTGCTGCGATGCGAACACTCAGCTCCAGCACCTGCGCGGCCAAAAAAACAGGCAGCACTTGCAAAGCCTGAGAAGGCACGTCAAACCACAAAATCCGCCGGTGAATCATGGTGGCCAAGAAGCCCTGCACGGTATAGGTCAGGGCGTGCTGACCCAACAAGGAGGTTTGGTGCACATCGGTCAGCAAACCCAGCAAGAAAGCCACACCGACGCCGACTTTCAAGGGTTGGTGAATGGCCCAAAAAACCAGCACCAGGGCCAGCCAATCGGGAGCCCATGCCGCATTGCCCAGCCAGGCCATGCTCTGCACCATGTTGAGCAGCAAAGCCAGCGCCAAACTGAACATCATGAACATGGGGTTGGCTGGCAACAGCAACTGGTGGCCGCGCGGCATGATCATCGCCGGCCCCCTTTTTGCACAGGCTGAGGCAAGGCTGGCAAGGCATTGAAGCCAGGCAGATCGGATTTCAAAGGGCCCAGCACCATGACATGTCGAGCCCCTTGGACGCGCGCCAATGATTCACACAAAATCCGCGCAAACACCGAGTCGGCGCGGCGCTCCACCTTGACGACTTTTGCCACCGGAATGCCAGACGGGTAGACGCCATCGACCCCGCTGGTGGTCAAGATATCGTCGACCTCGATGTCGGCGTTGGTGGCCATGTACCGCAACTCCAGCAAAGGCGCACCGCCGGACTCGCCAAATGCCACGCCACGCGCGCCCGTGCGGGTGTTGAGCACGGGAATCGAGTGCTCGCGGTCGGTGACCAAGGTGATCTCACTCACCAACGGATGCACGCGGGTGACTTGGCCAAGGATGCCGAGTTCGTCCATCACTGGTGAGCTGGTCTCAATGCCGCTGATGGCCCCCTTGTTCAAAATCATTTTGCGGGTAAAGGGGTCGGACGCTTCGTACAGCACCTCGGCAGCGATGGCTGTGGTGTCAAGGCGCTCGCGCAAGGCCAGCAATTCGCGCAAATACCGGTTCTCCAAGGTCAGCTGCTCTAACTGGGCTGTTCGCACAGCCTGCGCCAACAACTGGGCTCGGGCTTGCTCTGCCGCATCCTTGGCTTCTTGTTTGCTCTCCAACAATTCACCGACCTGGTTGGCCATGACTTGGGGGCGCAGGGCCAGCCACTCGACCGGGTAGACAAGCAGCGACAACACCCAACGGGCAGGTTGAACGATGTTGTAGTGCTGGTCGGTGAACATCAGCGCCACGGAAAGGGCACTGAAGATCACCAGCTTGGTCAGCGCCGAAGTGCCTTGCTTGAAAAAAGGCGGCGGTGAACGGTCCAGCGTGCCGAGTGGCATTTATTCGCTGGTAAAGATGGAGCCCAGTCGTTCCATGCGCTCCAGTGCCAAGCCGCAACCGCGCACCACACAGGTAAGCGGGTCTTCAGCGACCAACACCGGCAGACCGGTTTCTTCGGCCATCAAGCGGTCGAGGTCGCGCAGCAAAGCGCCGCCGCCGGTGAGCATCATGCCGCGCTCGGCGATGTCTGCGCCCAGCTCGGGAGGGGTTTGCTCGAGGGCGTTTTTCACCGCAGACACGATGTTGTTGAGCGGGTCGGTCAGGGCTTCCAAGATCTCGTTGGAAGAGATGGTGAAAGAGCGCGGCACGCCTTCGGACAAGTTGCGGCCCTTGACTTCCATCTCGCGCACTTCGCTGCCTGGAAAAGCCGAGCCGATTTGTTTCTTGATGGCTTCGGCGGTGGGCTCACCAATCAGCATGCCGTAGTTGCGGCGGATGTAGTTGATGATGGCTTCGTCAAACTTGTCGCCGCCCACGCGCACACTGCCTTTGTAGACCATGCCGCCCAAGGAAATCACGCCCACCTCAGTGGTACCGCCGCCGATGTCGACCACCATCGAGCCCGAGGCATCTGAGACCGGCAAGCCAGCACCGATGGCCGCAGCCATCGGCTCTTCGATCAAATACACCTCGGAAGCGCCTGCGCCCAAAGCGGATTCACGGATCGCGCGGCGTTCAACCTGGGTGGAGCCACAGGGCACGCAAATGATGATGCGCGGGCTGGGCTTCAAGAGAGAGCGGGGGTGCACCATCTTGATGAATTGCTTGAGCATTTGCTCGGTCACCGTGAAGTCGGCGATCACGCCATCTTTCATCGGGCGGATGGCTTCGATGTTGCCGGGGACTTTGCCCAACATCGCCTTGGCTTCATGGCCAACCGCTTGAATGCTTTTTTTGCCCTGAGGGCCGCCTTCATGACGGATAGAAACAACGGACGGTTCATCCAGCACAATGCCACGGTCGCGAACATAAATCAGGGTGTTGGCTGTGCCCAGATCAATCGCCAAGTCGGTGGAGAAATACCGACGAAATGCTCCAAACATCACAATCCTCTCTGGGTAATCCAGCAAAGGCGAGATAATACCTGAACACCCTGACTGAACCATGGCCTGTGACCATGCGACCTCTACACCTATGTCTTTGACTTCCACCGATATCCAACGCCTGGCCCAGCTGTCACGTTTGCGCTTTGATGACCCAGCCAGCTCGCGTTTGCAGCAGCAATTGAACGGTTTCTTCGGTATCGTCGAGCAAATGCGCTCGGTGGACACCAGCGGGGTGCTGCCCATGGCGCATCCGATCGATGCCATGCCCAACCTGGGCGAGCACGCCGCCAGCGCTGCCCACGGCATGCATTTGCGCCTGCGCGAAGACCTGGTGAACGAACCCAACCAACGCGAGGCCAACCAGCGCAGCGCCCCAGCGGTCGAGCGCGGTCTGTTTTTGGTGCCCAAGGTGATCGAATGAGCGACCAAGCCCTGCACCTGCAAAGCCTGACCGAGTTGCGCGCCACCTTGGCAACCAAACAGGCCAGCGCCCCCGAAGTCGCCCAGCACTTTTTGCAACGCGCCCAAGCCGACGCCCACCACGCGTTTTTGGCATTCAACCCAGAAGCGACCCTGGCGCAAGCCGCCGCCGCGCAACAGCGTTTGGACGCCGGTGACACAGCACCCTTGCTCGGTTTGCCCATTGCGCACAAAGACATTTTTGTCACCACCGACTTTCCCACCACCGCTGGCTCGCGCATGCTCGAGCACTACCGCTCGCCGTTTGACGCCACCGTCGTGCAGCGCTTGGGCCAAGCGGGCATGGTGAGTTTGGGCAAGCTCAGCTGCGACGAGTTCGCGATGGGCTCTGCGAATGAAAACATCGCCGTGCCTTCGGCACAACCCCATGCGGTCACCAACCCCTGGGATGTGTCACGCATCCCAGGCGGCTCCTCGGGCGGCAGCGCGGCAGCGGTGGCGGCTCGGCTGACACCCGCGGCCACGGGCACCGACACCGGCGGCTCGATCCGCCAGCCGGCGGCGTTTTGCGGCATCACCGGCATCAAGCCGACCTATGGCCGCGCTTCGCGCTACGGCATGGTGGCGTTTGCCTCCAGCCTGGATCAGGCAGGCCCGATGGCACGCAGCGCCGAAGACTGCGCGCTGCTGTTGTCCGCGCTGTGTGGTGCAGACCTCGACCGTGATTCCACCTCCTTGGACGTGCCTGTCGAAGATTTTTCTGCTGGCTTGCATGCCCCGATCAAAGGCTTGCGCATTGGCATACCGAACGAGTTTTTTGGCGATGGCTTGGCCAGCGATGTGCGCGGTCCGATCGACCAGGCGTTGCAAACGCTGGTGGCTCAGGGCGCGGTGCTGGTGCCGATTGCTTTGCCGCGCACCGAACTGTCGATCCCGGTCTACTACATCATTGCGCCGGCCGAGGCTTCGAGCAACCTGTCGCGTTTTGACGGCGTGAAGTTTGGTCACCGCGCCAAAGACTTCAGCGACCTGGCTGACATGTATGAAAAAACCCGCTCTGAAGGGTTTGGCGACGAGGTCAAGCGCCGCATCATGATTGGCAGCTATGTGCTGTCGCATGGTTATTACGACGCTTACTACCTGCAAGCGCAAAAAATCCGCCGCATGATTGCCGATGATTTCCAAGCCGCGTTCAAGCAATGCGATGTGATCGCCGGGCCCGTGGCGCCTACCGTGGCCTGGAAGCTGGGCGACAAATCGAACGATCCGCTGGCGAACTACCTGGCCGACATCTTCACCCTGCCGGCCTCGTTGGCGGGCCTGCCCGGCATGAGCTTGCCGGTGGGTTTTGGCAAAGGCGGCATGCCCGTGGGCATGCAACTGATCGGCAACTACCTGCAAGAGGCCAAGCTGCTGAATGTGGCGCACCAATACCAAGTGCACTCCGACCACCACCTGCAGACACCCGGAGGTGTCGCATGAGCGCGCCACTCGTTCACGGCTACGAAGTCGTCATTGGCTTTGAAACACACGCCCAACTCTCGACCCAAAGCAAAATTTTCAGCCGCGCCTCGACCGCTTTTGGTGCCGAGCCCAACACGCAAGCCTGCGCGGTGGACCTGGCCCTGCCCGGCACGCTGCCGGTGATGAACAAAGCCGCGGTGGAGCGCGCCATCCAACTCGGTTTGGCGCTGGGCTCGCACATCGCCGAGCGCAGCATCTTTGCCCGCAAAAACTATTTCTACCCCGACCTGCCCAAGGGCTACCAGATCAGCCAGTTCGAGATCCCGGTGGTGCAAGGCGGCGAGGTGTCTTTCTTCATGGAAGAGGGCAAAGAAACGGTTCACAAAACCGTGCGCTTGGTGCGCGCGCATTTGGAAGAAGACGCCGGCAAATCGCTGCACGAAGACTTCATTGGGCAAAGCGGCATTGACCTCAACCGCGCGGGCACACCGCTCTTGGAGATCGTGACCGAGCCCGACATGCGCTCAAGCGCCGAGGCTGTGGCCTATGCCAAAGCGCTGCACAAAATCGTCACCTGGATCGGCATCTGCGACGGCAACATGCAAGAGGGCTCATTCCGTTGCGACGCCAATGTGTCGGTGCGCAAACCTGGCCAACCGCTGGGCACACGCCGTGAAATCAAAAACTTGAACAGCTTCAAGTTCATGCAGCAAGCCATCGACTACGAGGTGCGCTGGCAAATTGAGCAAATCGAAGACGGTCATGCCATCCAACAGGCCACGGTGCTGTTCAATCCCGACACCGGCGAGACCCGCGCCATGCGCACCAAGGAAGACGCCGCTGACTACCGCTATTTCCCCGACCCCGATTTGCCACCCTTGGTGATCAGCCGCGATTGGGTGGAACGGGTCAAGGCCGACATGGCCGAGTTGCCACGCGTGATGGCCGAGCGCTTTGTGCGCGACCATGGCCTGCCCGAATACGACGCCACGCAACTGACGCAAAGCAAAGCGATTGCCGCTTACTTTGAGGCCACCGCCAAGGCCTGCGGTCAACCGAAGCTGGCCAGTAACTGGATCATGGGTGAGGTGTCACGCCGCTTGAACAGCGGCGAGGTGTCGGTTGAAAACCTGCCTGTGAGCGCCGCGCAACTGGCCGCGCTGATTGACCGCATCAGCGACAACACCATCAGCAACAGCGCAGCGCGGCAGGTGTTTGATGCACTCTGGGCGGAGGGCGCAGTTGCAGGCGGCAGCACTGACGCAACGCGTGTGGACGCCATCATCGACGCCAAAGGCTTGAAGCAGATGAACGACTCCGGCGAGCTGGAAAAAATCATCGACGAGGTGTTGGCTGCCAACCCCCAAAACGTGCAAGAGTTCAAAGCCGGCAACGCCAAGGCCTTGAACGGCTTGGTCGGGCCCATCATGAAAGCCAGCAAGGGCAAGGCCAATCCGGCGCAAGTCAATGCGTTGTTGATGAAGAAGTTGGGATGACGGGGTTTATTTTCCTTGCATTTTGAATATTCTATATTTAAAATACAAGGATGTTTTCACGTATCGCCCTTGATTCTCTGACCGCCGCGCTAACCTGGAGTCCTGCGGTGGCCATCCTTGGCCCAAGGCAAGTTGGCAAAACCACCTTGGCCCGCTCGCTGCTTGAAAGCCATGCGCAAGCCCTCTATCTGGATCTCGAATCCCCCCAAGATCGGGCGCGGCTGGGCGAAGGCCCACTCTTTTTGCAAGCCCACGCAGCGCACATGCTCATCTTGGATGAAGTGCAAAACAGCCCAGAGTTGTTCTCTATCTTGCGCGGCGAGATTGACCGTGTACGTCGCGCCGGACGCTTCGTGCTGCTGGGATCGGCCTCGTTTGAATTGCTTCGTCAGTCGCAGTCTTTGGCAGGGCGCTTGAGTTTGATTGACATGCATCCGCTGCTGGTGAATGAGGTGGGCACCGACCTTCAAACCGTGCAGACCCTGTGGTTGCGCGGCGGCTTCCCACCCAGCTTTTGCGCTGCTGATGGGCAAACCTCTTGGCACTGGCGCGAAGCCTTCATTCGCCATCTGTTGCACACCGATTTACCCGCTTTGGGCCTGCGTGTCGATGAGCCCAGCCTGCGTCGTTTTTGGCGCATGTTGGCACATGTCCACGGGCAACTGTTCAATGCCTCGGGTATCGCCAATTCCTTGGATGTCAGCGCACCAACAGTCAACCGCTGGCTAGACCACATGGTGGGCGCACTTTTGGTGCGCAAGCTCGAACCCTTTCACACCAATCTGGGCAAACGCTTGGTCAAATCACCCAAGGTCTATGTGCGTGACAGTGGATTGCTGCACAGTCTGCTTGGGTTGACCAGCGTTGCTGATCTGCAAGGCCATCCCTCGGTGGGTGCCTCCTGGGAAGGCTTCGTGATGGACCAAATCGCTGCACACTTGCCCGCCGGGGCCAGCATGTCTTTTTACAGAACGGCTGCCGGTGCCGAGTTAGATGTGGTGGTTGAAGCGGGGCAACGAAGAATGGGCTTTGAAATCAAGTTCAGCGTGGCGCCAAAAGTGAGTAAAGGGTTTTGGCAATCCCTTCAAGACGTGCAACCCCATCACACCTACATCGTTGCCCCGGTGCCGCAGCGATGGCCTTTTGCAGAGGGTGTAGACGTCATACCCGTGGGAGATATTGCCAAGGTATTGGCTGGTTAAGCAGCAGCAGCGCGGTAGCTTAGGAACAAATCCGCAGGCAATGGATGCTGCATTTTTGACGCCCTCGCGCCAAGCCGGCACTCAGACTTGGCGCATCATCGTTTGCCAACCAAGCCACGACAATGACGAATCCCATGGTGGATACCTTTCGATGTTGTCGCGATATTGAGCGGCAGTCACTTAGGCCAAAGCACCCATAAGCGCAGAGGTTGCTTCATGCGCCCGGCCCATTCGCCAGCTTGCCACCCGGTGCCCATGAAC
>CAMDCZ010000039.1 GCA_945890735.1 Bordetella parapertussis
GGCACTTTGTTGGTGAGGCTGTAGTCGATCTCCCCGTCGTCGGTGATGTCGTCATTCAAATAGTCGTACTGAAAGCGCTGCGCGGCCACGCAGGTTTTGGTGGCTTTCATCACGTCGATGTCTTCTTGGTCGAGCGTGCTCATGTAGATGTTGCGCGGATTGCTGTGTTTGACCTCCAAGTTGCCCACGCCGCAGCACATGTCCCACACGATGTACTCTTTTTGCCAGTTTTGGCCCAGTGTTTCGGCAAGCTTGTCGTAGGCCTTGTCCACCACGTGCAGGGGCGTGTAGTAAGCGCCTTTGAAGCTGCGCTCGTCTATCGGAATCAAGCTGTCGCGGCGCTCGAGCAGGTAGTCGCGGTATTCCGTTTTGGGTGGGCGGTGGTAGATGGCCCAAAACTGGCGATAGCCTTCTTTGTTGCCCAACTCAAAAGGCTTGCCCTTGAGCAAAAACAACGGATCGCCATTTTTGTGCACCAATTCGGCAGGCAAGTTGGCGTGGGTGGACGCCTGGCCGTCGTTCATGATGTCGGCGAAAAACAGCAGTGAGTAGTCTTCTTCGTCCACGCCCACGATCTCGCGGCCCACCATGGCCACCCATTTGTCAAACACCTGTTTGAGGTTGTCGGGAGTGATCTGGGTGCGGATGATGTCGCCCGATTTGATGGCTGATTTGACGGTGGTGATGAACTCGTCTTCGTGCGTCTTGATCTTGAACTGCACAAAATAAGTGCCAATGAAAGAAGAGATTTCGTCCAAGGCCTCTTGGGTGTACTGGCTGGCCGACTTGCCCCACTTGATGGTTTTCTTGGCCAAAAAAGGCAGCACGTCGGCGCTTTTCATGAGCGCGGCTTTTTCGGTGTCGATCACCGCCAGCAATGCTGGCACCGGCTCGCCTTTGTTCAAGGCGTCCTGCACGTAATGCAGCAGCTGGGTGAACATGGCGTAGCAGGAGTTCTTGCCCGTGTCCTTGGCTTCCAACCAAATTTCATCGGTCCGGATGTCGATCAGGCCCTTGGAATAAACCTTGAGGCCAAGCGCCTTGATATAGGCGTCCTTGACGTCTTCTTCGCTTCGGGCGGTTTGGAGTTGGGTGAAGAGGTTCACGGCATGCAAAAGTAGTATTAATAAACTACATTTTGCAGTAATTGATATTTAAAATAAGCTACTTCAAAGTATAGATGACATATATTGTGGTAAAAAAGCGTATCTCCAAAGCCATCTAATTCATACTTGATCTTTCATACCTCTGGCAGCATACTGACGTCTTCAAAGTAAAAGGCAAGCCATGGAAACGCAAGACATCACCCTCGCTGAGCGCGGCCAAATTGTGATTCCCAAGGAGGCCCGTGACGCACTGGGCCTCAAACCCGGTGCCAAGTTGCAAATCAGCCTGGAAGGCAACCGCCTGGTGGTGGAAAAAAAGGTGAGTCTGGACTTGAGCCGTTGGGTGGGTAAGGCCGTGGATGACGGTCTCAGCCGTGACCAGGCCCTGAGTGAACTGCGCGGCCGCCCCGTGCCTTGGGAAGCTGAGCCTGACAAACCATGAAAACCGCTGTCGACTCCAGCGTGCTGTTTGACATCGTCAAAGGCGCACCCGGCGCTGTAGCAGCACAGGCCGCCTTGGAGGCCGCCCTCGCCAAAGGCAGTGTCGTTGTTTGTGCTGTGGTGGTGGCCGAATTGGGCCGCTACTTCGCCACCGCCCAAGATCTGCTGGACTTTTTGTCAGACTGCCAACTCGACCATGACCCCTTGGACATGAGCTCGGCCATAGAGGCTGCTCGCATCATGCGGGATTACGCCCGCAACCAAGGTCCCCGCGTACGAGTCGCCCCTGATTTCCTGATTGGTGCACATGCCTCCCAACAAGCCGATGCTTTGTTGACCACTGATGCTGGATTTTTTCGTCAATATTTCAACAAGCTGAATGTGATGGTCCCTTGATGGGCAGGCATGAGAGATTGCTTTGGCACTGCGTGCCTCGCAATGACGGTCAGACCAACAAGGCATTCACCCGCTTCACATAAGCCGCCGGGTCCTCGGGCAGGCCGCCTTCGGCCAGCAAGGCTTGGTCAAACACGATGTGGGCGAGGTCGTGGAAATGGATTTGGCCGTCTGGTGTGTCGAGCTTTTTCACCAAGGGGTGCTCAGGGTTGACCTCAAGGATCGGCTTGCTCTCTGGTGCAGCTTGGCCCGCTTGTTTGAGCATGCGGGCCAGTTGCAATGACATGGCATCGTCTTTCACCACCAAGCATGCAGGTGAATCCACCAAGCGGCTGGTCACGCGAACGTCTTCGGCCTTGTCTTTCAAGGCCTCTTTGAGTTTGGCCAGCAGCGGCTTGAAGGTTTCAGCCGCTTCTTCGGCGGCTTTCTTCTCTTCCTCGTCTTGCAACTTGCCCAAGTCAAACGCGCCCTTGGCCACGCTTTGCAATGGGGTGCCATCAAACTCGTTCAAGAAGCCCAGCGCCCATTCGTCCACGCGGTCAGACATCAGCAGCACTTCGATGCCCTTTTTGCGGAAGACTTCGAGTTGCGGGCTGTTTTTGGCTGCGGCCAAGGTGTCGGCGGTGATGTAGAAGATGGCGTCTTGGCCTTCTTTCATGCGGGCTTTGTAATCGGCAAAGCCCACGCTCACCGTGTCGGTGGTGGAGCTGGCAAAGCGCAGCAGCTTGGCGATTTTGTCCTTGTTGGCAAAGTCCTCGCCCAGACCTTCTTTCAACACCACGCCAAAGTCGGCGTAGAACTGGGTGAACTTGCCCGCGTCTTTTTTGTCTTCGTCGCTGGCATCGGCTGCTGGCACGTCATGCCGGGCCAGGTCTTCGAGCATGGCCAGCACCCGGCGGGTGTTGCCCTCGCGGATGGCTTTGACATCGCGGCTTTCTTGCAGCAGTTCGCGGCTCACGTTCAGCGGCAAGTCAGCCGAGTCCACCACGCCTTTGACAAAACGCAAATAGGTGGGCAACAGTGCCTCGGCCTCGTCCATGATGAACACGCGTTTGACATACAGCTTGATGCCGCCCTTTTTGTCGCGGTTCCACAAATCGAAAGGCGCTTTGCTGGGCAGGTACAGCAATTGGGTGTATTCGGTGCTGCCCTCGACCTTGTTGTGGCTCCAGGCCAGGGGCGGCTCAAAGTCGTGGCTGATGGCTTTGTAAAACTCGGCGTGCTGTTCGTCGGTGATGTCTTTTTTCGGGCGTGTCCACAAGGCGGATGCTTTGTTGACGGTTTCCCATTCGTCGGTCACCACCATTTCACCGGGTTGGTCGTTTTCGCCTTCTTTCCATTCCTCTTTGCGCATCAGGATGGGCAAGGCAATGTGGTCGGCGTACTTGCCAATCACGCTCTTGATTTTCCAGTTGCTCAAAAACTCTTCGGCGTCATCGCGCAGGTGCAAGATGATGTGGGTGCCGCGCTTGTCTTGGGTGATGGTTTCCACCTCAAACTCACCCGTGCCACCACTGGTCCAGCGCACGCCCTCTGCGGCAGGCGCGCCCGCGCGGCGGGTTTCCACCACGATCTTGTTGGCCACGATGAAGCCTGAGTAAAAGCCCACACCGAATTGACCGATCAGCGAGCCTTGGTCTTTGGCGTCGCTTTGTTGGTCGCCGGTCAGTTTGCTCATGAAGTCGCGTGTGCCACTTTTGGCGATCGTGCCCAAGTGGTCGATGGCCTCTTGCTCGCTCATGCCAATGCCGCTGTCGCTGATGGTGAGTGTCTTGGCTGCTTTGTCAAACGACACCCGGATGTCCAAGTTGGGGGTGTCCTCATACAGGGCCGGTGTGTTGAGGGCTTCGTAGCGCAGTTTGTCGCAAGCGTCTGAGGCATTGGAGATCAGCTCGCGCAAAAAGATTTCTTTGTTGGAATACAACGAGTGCGTGACCAGGTGCAGCAGCTGGGCCACTTCGGCTTGGAAGGCGTGGGTGTGTTTTGTCATGGCAATCAGAAAAATATGGAAAAAAAGTTGTTTTCAGATGGGGCGGGAGTTGGGTATTTCAAGGTGCCCCGAGACCTCGTCTGGCGACCAGTGGGGTGCTGAAGGGTCAAAAGCGTTCGTTGGGGCCCAGGTAGCGCCACTGTCCCACAGGCAGCTGCCCAAGCTTGACCTGGCCGATGCGCACCCGCTTCAAGCCGACCACGGTCAGGCCGACTTGTTCGCACATGCGCCGGATTTGCCGCTTGCGGCCCTCTTTCAACACAAAGCGCAGCTGCTCGGGGTTTTGCCAGTCCACCTTGGCGGGTTTCAAGGCTTGACCATCCAAATGCAGGCCATGGCAGAGCCGGGCCAGTTGGTCGGCAGGGAACAGCGACTGCACATCGGTTTGCTGCTCGCCGGCTGCGAGCCGGCCGTATTGCACCCGCACCAAATATTCTTTTTCCACCTGAGAGTCTTCGCCAATCAGTTGACGCGCCACCCGGCCGTCTTGGGTCAGCACCAGCAAGCCCACGGAGTCAATGTCCAAGCGACCTGCAGGCGCCAAGCCCATGCGTTGTTTGGGTACGAAGCGAACCGTGGAGCGATCGTCGCGCCAATGGTTGCGCGCCTCGATCAGGTTGATCGCCGGCGTGTGGCCGTCTTCGGCTTGGCCACTCACATAACCCATGGGTTTGTGCAGCAAGATGGTGACTTGTTTGTCTTGTTGGCCGCGGGCGAGCTTGTCGACCTCGATGCGGTCCAGGGGGCTGACCGGTTTGCCAAGCACCGCGACCTCGCCATTGACCTGGACCCAGCCTTTGGCGATCCAGTCGTCGGCCTCGCGTCGCGAGCACAGGCCGAGTTCGGCCATGCGTTTGTTGAGTCGGATGCTTTCGGTCATGGGGCGCCCAGTGTATGGCTGCGCAAGGCAGGCAGGTTGAGCACCTGCACACCGCCATAAACCACTTTGATCCAGCCCTCATTGACCAAGCGTTGCAGGGCCATGTTGACCCGTTGGCGCGACAGGCCCACCAGGTAAGCCAGTTCTTGTTGGGTGATTTGCAGCATCTGTCCGACACCCGGGAACAGCACAGGATTGAACAACGCAGCCAAGCTGCGGGCCACCCGCACATCCGGGTTGTTGAGCCGGTCGATTTCACGTGCAGCGATGAACTGTCCCAGGCGCTCGTTGAGCTGGTTCATGATGAAGCGGTTAAAGCCCAAGGATTGCGCGAGCAAATGGTGGAAATGGTCGATGGGCAAACCCGCCACCACACTTGCCCGCAAGGCTTGCACGTTGTAGCGGTAAGGCTCGCGCTTCAAGGCCGTGCCTTCGCCAAACCAACCACCGCGCGACACACCCGTGAAGGTCAAGCTGTCGCCGCGGTCGTTGTCAATGTTCATTTTCAGCAAACCCTCGATCACTCCAAACCAATAGGTCGGTGCGCGGCCCACCCGGCAAACCACATCGCCTGGCATGGCGTCACCAACCATGATTTGGGCAGTGGCTGCCTCGCGCTCTTGCGGGTTCAGCGCGGCCAGCCAAGGGATGCCCTCGAGCTCTGCAGGGCTGGGGGGACGTCGGCGTTGGTGAAGCGGACTGGGCAGGCGCATGGGGTTCTAGGGGTCTTCCCTGAATTGTCGTTGGAAAGACAAAAAAACGTCAAAGTGGCCCCTAATATAACCCTCCCGATGAACACCACCTTCCCCCATTTGCTGCTTCAGCACGCCCATCAGCGCCCGGGCGACGCCGCCATGCGCGAAAAAGAATATGGCATTTGGCAAAGCACCTCTTGGTCTGCCATGTGTTTGCTGGTTGAGCACATGGCGCACGGGTTTCACCAAGCGGGGATGCAACGCGCAGACCACGTGGTGATTGTGGGTGCCAACCGACCGCGTTTGTACGCGGCCATGTTGGCGGTGCAGTCTTTGGGCGCGATCCCGATCCCGCTTTACCAAGACGCGGTGGCCACCGAATACGTGTTCCCGATCAACAACGCCGAGGTGCGTTTCGCGGTCGTGGAAAACCAAGAGCAAGTTGACAAGCTGATGGAGATACAGGCGGACTGCCCTAGCCTGACCCATGTCTACTATGACGACCCGCGCGGCTTGCGCAATTACCAACAAGCAGGCTTGTTCAGCCTCGGGTCTTTGCTGGGCGAAGGCGAGCAAATGGCGCGCGTGTCGCCAGGCTTTTTGAAAACCCAGATCGAGCTCGGCCAAGCCGATGACGTGGCGGCGATGTTTTTCACCTCAGGCACCACCGGCAACCCCAAGGGCGTGGTGCACACCCACCGCAGTTTGCTCGACCGCGCCAAGGCTGGAGCCGACTTTGACCGCCTGACCAACCGGGAAGAAGTCTTGGCCTACATGCCATTGGCCTGGATTGGCCAAAACATCTTCAGCTACGCGCAGTGGCTGTGCTGTGGCTATGTGGTCAATTGCCCCGAATCGGCCGAAACCGTCACCATCGACCTCAAAGAAATCGGTCCGACCTATTACTTTGCGCCGCCTCGCGTGTTTGAAGGCCTGTTGACCAACGTGATGATTCGCATGGAAGACGCCAGCCCTTTGAAGCGTGCGATGTTCAAGTACTTCATGGGCGTGGCGCAAGCCTTTGGCCCCAAGCGCATGGACGGGCAGTCGATTGGCCTGTGGGCGCAATGGCGTTATCTCTTGGGCGACTTGTTGGTCTTCGGCCCGTTGCGCAACAACCTGGGTTTGTCGCGGGTGCGTGTGGCCTATACCGCTGGCGAAGCGATTGGTCCCGACCTGTTCAGTTTTTACCGCTCGATTGGCATCAACCTCAAGCAGTTGTACGGTTCCACCGAAACCGCGGTGTTTGTGTGTTTGCAGCCCGACCACGAAGCGCGGGCTGACACCGTGGGTGTGCCCTGTGCAGGCGTGGAAATCAAGGTGGCTGACAACGGCGAGATCTTGGTTCGCTCCTCGGGCTTGCTCAAGGGCTATTACAAAAACCCCGAAGCCACGGCCGAAGTGCTGACGGCAGACGGTTGGTACCACACCAGCGACGCAGGCTTTTTGGATGCGCATGGGCATTTGAAAATCATCGATCGGGTCAAAGACGTGGGCCGCATCCAAGGCGGCGTCAACGATGGCGCGATGTTCGCGCCCAAGTATGTGGAAAACAAACTCAAGTTCTTCCAGTTCATCAAAGAAGCCGTGGCCTATGGCGATGGCCGCGACAAAGTCTGCGTGATGGTCAACATCGACTTTGACGCGGTGGGCAACTGGGCCGAGCGGCGCAACCTGCCCTATGCGGGCTATACCGACTTGGCGCAAAAGGCAGAGGTCTACCAGTTGGTGCTGGAGTGCGTCGAGAAGGTCAATGCCGATTTGTCGGCAGACAAGCTGCTGGCGGGCAGCCAGGTCAGCCGCTTCTTGGTGCTGCACAAAGAGCTCGACGCGGACGATGGCGAGCTCACCCGCACCAACAAAGTGCGACGCGGCTACATTGCCGACAAATACGCTGCCTTGGTCGGCGCGTTGTACGAAGGCAAGTCAGAGCAATACATTGAAACCGCGGTCAAATTTGAAGACGGCAGGAGTGGCAGCGTGAGCGCGACCCTGACGCTGATGGACGCGACAACTTTTGCACCCGTGGGGCAAGCCGCATGAGCCGCGCGATTGGTGACGTGATCCTGGATGTGAACAACATCTCCTTGAGCTTTGGCGGTGTCAAAGCCCTGTCTGACATCAGCTTCAATGTGCGCGAGCATGAAATTCGCGCCATCATCGGTCCCAACGGCGCGGGCAAAAGCTCGATGCTCAACTGCATCAATGGCGTCTACACCCCCCAGCAAGGCCAAATCACTTTCCGTGGCCAAACCTTCAGCCACATGGACAGCCACCAAGTAGCGGTCATGGGCGTGGCGCGCACCTTCCAAAACCTGGCGCTGTTCAAGGGCATGAGCGTGCTCGACAACATCATGACCGGGCGTAACCTGCGCATGAAAAGCAACCTGTTGTTGCAAGCGATTCGCTGGGGGCCGGCCGAGCGTGAAGAAATTGAACACCGCAAGCGCGTGGAAGAAATCATTGATTTCTTGGAAATCCAGCCTTACCGCAAAACACCCGTGGGCCAGTTACCCTATGGCTTGCAAAAACGCGTGGACTTGGGTCGCGCGCTGGCGCTGGAGCCGCAGGTGCTGCTGCTGGACGAGCCGATGGCGGGCATGAACGTCGAAGAAAAACAAGACATGTGTCGCTTCATTTTGGATGTGAACGACGAGTTTGGCACCACCGTGGTGTTGATCGAGCACGACATGGGCGTGGTGATGGACATCTCCGACCGCGTGGTGGTGTTGGACTATGGCAAAAAGATCGGCGACGGCACACCCGATGAGGTGCGCCAAAACCCCGAGGTGATCAGCGCCTACCTCGGCACGGGGCATTGACAGACATGGCATTCTTTTTAGAAACCCTGCTCGGCGGCCTGATGGCAGGCATGCTGTATTCCTTGGTGGCACTCGGCTTTGTGCTCATCTTCAAAGCCTCGGGCGTGTTCAATTTCGCCCAAGGCGCGATGGTCTTGTTTGCGGCCTTGGCGATGGCGCGGTTTGCCCAATGGGTGCCAGCTGCCACCGGTATCCAAAGCCTGTTCTTGGTGAACCTGATCGCGTTTGTCTTGGCCGGTGGGGTGATGTTCATCGTGGCCTGGTCCATCGAGCGCTTGGTCTTGCGCCACCTGGTGAACCAAGAGGCCACCACTTTGCTCATGGCCACCTTGGGCATCACCTACTTTTTAGAAGGCTTGGGCCAAACCATTTTTGGCAGCGACATCTACAAGATCGATATCGGCATGCCCAAAGAACCGGTCATGGCTTTCGAGTCGGTGTTCGAGGGCGGCATTTTGATCAACCAAGAAGACCTGATCGCCGCCTTGATCGCAGCCTGCTTGGTGGCTTTGTTGTCGGTGTTTTTCCAAAAGACCGGCACCGGGCGGGCTTTGCGGGCGGTGGCCGATGACCACCAAGCAGCCCAGTCGATCGGCATTCCACTCAACCGGATTTGGGTGATCGTGTGGTGCGTGGCTGGCGTGGTGGCCTTGGTGGCCGGCATGATTTGGGGCAGCAAACTGGGCGTGCAGTTTTCCTTGGCCACGGTGGCAATGCGTGCGCTGCCGGTGGTGATTCTGGGTGGCCTCACCTCGGTGCCCGGCGCGATCATTGGCGGCTTGATCATCGGCGTGGGTGAAAAATTGTCGGAAGTGTTCTTGGGTCCTTATGTCGGTGGTGGCATCGAGATTTGGTTTGCCTATGTTTTGGCTCTGCTTTTCTTGCTCGTGCGCCCACAAGGGCTGTTCGGTGAAAAGATCATCGACCGGGTGTAACTATGTTCTACAGAGAAAACGGTCAATTCAAAACCAGCTACCAAGCGGACCAACAGATCTTTCCGATTCGGCAAGATCGGTGGTTCATCTTGTTGCTGCTGCTCGTGGCTTTTGTGGGCGTGCCCATGCTCGCCTCTGACTATGCATTTCGCGCGATCTTGATCCCCTTTGTGATCATGGCGTTGGCGGCGCTGGGCGTGAATATCTTGGTGGGTTATTGCGGGCAAATTTCGCTGGGCTCGGGCGCGTTCATGGCCGTTGGTGCCTATGGCGCATACAACTTCTTTGCCCGGGTGCCGGACATGCCCTTGATACCTGCCATGGTCTTGGGGGGTTTGTGCGCGACCGCCTTTGGGATTTTGTTCGGCTTGCCCAGCCTGCGGGTGCGCGGCCTGTATTTGGCGGTGGCCACCTTGGCCGCTCAGTTTTTTGCGGATTGGATGTTCTTGCGGATCAAGTGGTTCACCTTGGACACGCCATCGGGCTCGGTGTCGGTCTCCAACCTGCAAGTCTTTGGTCTGCCGATCGACAGTGCGGTGAGCAAGTACTTGTTTTGTTTGTGCATCTTGGTGGTGGTCGCCTTGTTGGCCAAAAACCTGGTGCGCGGCGCGATCGGGCGCGAATGGATGGCGATTCGCGACATGGATGTGGCAGCGGCCGTCATTGGGATTCGCCCGATGTACGCCAAGCTCAGTGCCTTTGCTGTCAGCTCGTTCATCATCGGCATGGCTGGCGCTTTGTGGGCCTTTGTTTACTTGGGCTCGTGGGAGCCCAGCGCCTTCTCGGTCGACCAGTCGTTTCGATTGCTGTTCATGGTGATCATTGGTGGCATGGGTTCGATCATGGGCGGCTTTTTGGGCGCGGCATTCATCGTGATCCTGCCGATCTTTCTGAACCAATTTTTGCCAATCTTCACCGGTTTGCTGGGCATGGAGATGTCTACCACCATGGTCTCCCATTCGGAGCTGATGATTTTCGGCAGCCTGATCGTTTGGTTCTTGATTGTCGAGCCGCATGGCCTGGCCAAGCTGTGGTCCATAGGCAAACAAAAATTGCGCGTGTGGCCTTTCCCGTATTGAGACGCTTGAAGTCGATTGCTTTTCCCTGAAGGAGACGAAGATGAAAAAACCAGTCCTGTTGATATCCGCTGTGCTGACCAGTTTGCTGCTCTCAGGCGCCAATGCAGTCTGGGCGCAAGCCAAAGAGCAGTTCATTCCTGTGCTGTCTTACCGCACCGGCCCTTACGCACCCAATGGGACGCCCTGGGCCAATGGTTTTGTCGATTACTTGAAGTTGGTCAACCTCAAAGGGGGCATCAACAACGTGAAGATCGCCTATGAAGAATGCGAAACCGGGTATGACACTGCCCGCAGCGTCGAGTGCTATGAACGCCTGAAAAGCAAAAACCCCAGCTTTGTGCAAACCCTCTCGACAGGCGCGACTTTCGCGATCACCGAAAAAGCCCCGGGCGACAAAATCCCGGTGTTGACCATCGGCTATGGCCGCAGCGAGAGCGCGGACGGCTCGGTGTTCAAGTGGAACTTCCCGATCGCGGGCACCTACTGGGTCGCTGCCGACACCATTTTGCAGGCCATCGCCAAAAAAGAGGGTGGCTGGGACAAGCTCAAGGGCAAAAAAATCGGCTTGGTCTACCACGACAGCCCCTTTGGCAAAGAACCGATTCCACTGGTACAAGAGCGCGCGCGCATGCACGGCTTTGATCTGCAACTCCTGCCAGTCACCCCGCCAGGCGTGGAACAAAAAGCCACGTGGTTGCAGGTTCGCCAAGCCAAGCCTGACTATGTGGTGCTGTGGGGCTGGGGTGTCATGAACTCCACCGCGATCAAGGAGGCGCAAGCGACTGGTTATGCCCGTGAAAAAATGTACGGTGTGTGGTGGGCGGGCGCCGAGCAGGATGTCAAAGACGTGTCCGATGGTGCCAAGGGCTACAACGCAGTGACCATCCAACACGGTGCGGAACCCAATGCAGACATTGTCAAAACCCTGCTGGCCCAGCTCCATGCCAAAGGCCAAGGCACAGGCCCCAAAGAAGAAGTGGGCCAGGTGCTGTATTTGCGTGGCGTGATGAGCGCGATGATCGGCGTCGAGGGCATCCGTTCTGCCCAAGAGCGTTTTGGCAAAGGCAAAGTCATGACCGGCGAGCAAGTGCGCTGGGGCTTGGAAAACCTGAACCTGACCCAGCCCAAGCTCGATGCCCTGGGCTTCAAAGGCGTGATGCGCCCCATCAGCACCTCTTGCACAGACCACATGGGCGCAGCCTGGACTCGTATCCATACCTGGGATGGCAAAAAATGGGTGTTCACTTCCGACTGGATGCAAGCGGATGAACAAATTTTGAAGCCCTTGGTGAAAGCCACGGCTGACAAATACGCTGCTGAGAAAAAACTCACCCGCCGCACTGGCCAAGACTGCCAGTCTTGATCTGAACCGGACACACGCATGAGCACGCCCAACATGGTTTTGAATGTCAACGGCATCGAGGTCATCTATAACCACGTGATCTTGGTGTTGAAGGGCGTGTCCTTGCAGGTGCCCGAGCGCGGCATCGTCGCGCTCTTGGGTGGCAATGGCGCCGGCAAGACCACCACCTTGCGCGCCATCTCCAATTTGCTCAAAGGCGAGCGCGGCGAGGTGACCAAGGGCAGCATCGAGCTGCGCGGCGAACGCATTGAAAACCTGTCGCCCGCCGATTTGGTGCAGCGCGGTGTGGTGCAGGTGATGGAAGGACGGCATTGCTTTGCCCACCTGACGATCGAAGAAAACCTGCTCACCGGCAGCTACACCCGCCGTGACAAGGGCGAGATTGCCGCCAACCTCGACAAGGTCTACAACTACTTCCCGCGCCTGAAAACCCGTCGCACCTCACAAGCCGCTTACACCTCGGGTGGCGAGCAGCAAATGTGTGCGATTGGCCGCGCCTTGATGGCCAACCCGAGTTTGGTGCTGCTCGATGAACCGTCGATGGGTTTGGCCCCGCAAATCGTGGAAGAAGTTTTCACCATCGTGAAAGACCTCAACCACAAAGAAAACGTCACCTTCTTGCTCGCCGAGCAAAACACCAACATGGCGCTGCGCTACGCCGACTTTGGCTACATCATGGAGTCGGGCCGCATCGTGATGGACGGGGCCGCCAGCGACTTGGCCAACAATGAAGATGTCAAGGAGTTTTACCTGGGTATGGGTGGCGGCGAGCGCAAGAGTTTCAAAGATGTGAAAAGCTATAAGCGCCGCAAGCGCTGGCTGGCCTGAACCGATGCAAGCCCTGACCGATCACTTTGACCCTGCAGAGCAGCGCCCGGCTGCCGAGCGTGAAGCCGCCTTGATGGCTGCCTTGCCTCAGCAAATCGCCCATGCGCAAGCCCATGCACCCGCCTTTGCCCAGATTTTGCAAGGCGTGGACGCGGCCAGCATCCACAGCCGAGCCGCCCTGGCCCAATTGCCCGTGACCCGCAAACACGAATTGCTTGAGCGCCAACAAGCCCAGCGCAGCCAAGACGTGTTTGGCGGGTTTTCAGCGGTGCGCTTTGGCGCACACATGCCCCGCGTGTTTGCCAGCCCTGGCCCCATCTACGAGCCTGAGGGCAAGCGCAACGACTATTGGCGCGTGGGCCGGGCTTTGTTTGCCGCAGGTTTTCGCCCCGGTGAATTGATCCACAACTGTTTCAGCTACCACTTCACCCCCGCCGGTTCGATCATGGAAAGCGGTGCGCATGCCTTGGGCTGCAGTGTGTTTCCTGCCGGCACAGGCCAAACCGAGCAACAACTGCAAGCCATGCTCGACTTGCAACCCGCAGGCTACTGTGGCACCCCGAGTTTTTTGAAAATCATCCTGGAAAAAGCCGCTGAAGCCGGCGTGTCTTTGCCTTTTTTGCGCAAGGCCCTGGTCAGTGGCGAGGCGTGTCCCCCGTCCTTGCGCGATTGGTTTTTGGCACAGGGCGTGACCGTCTACCAGTGCTATGCCACGGCTGACATCGGCTTGATAGCCTACGAAACCGCAGCCCGCGAAGGCTTGGTGCTGGATGAAGGCGTCATCGTGGAAATCGTTCGCCCGGGCACCGGCGACTTGGTGGCTGAAGGCGAGGTGGGCGAATTGGTGGTGACCACCTTGAACCCTGACTACCCGCTGATCCGTTTTGGCACAGGCGATTTGACCGCGGTGCTGCCCGGCCATTGCCCTACCGGACGCAGCAACCAACGCATCAAAGGCTGGATGGGCCGTGCCGACCAAACCACCAAGGTGCGCGGCATGTTCGTGCACCCCGGTCAGGTTGACCAAGTGGTCAAACGTTTTGCCCAAGTGGGCAAGGCCCGCTTGGTTATCCGTGGCGAGATGGCCAATGACCAAATGCACCTGCAGGTGGAAACCGCTCAAGCCAGCGAGGCACTCAGCACTGCGATCGAACAAGCCGTGCGAGACATCACCAAACTGCGTGCCGAGGTCAGTTTTGTCGCGCCCGGCAGCTTGCCCAACGACGGCAAGGTGATTGAAGATGCGCGCAGCTACAAATAAACATGCGCTGGGCCTGGTGGGGCGATGCCTGACCGCCCTTGCGTGCTGTTTGTCTGCTGCGGGTGCAGCCGCCCAAAGCTTTCCGATCAAAGACAAACCCATCACCCTGGTGGTGCCGTTCACCGCGGGCGGGCCCACCGATCGCTTGGCGCGTGACATGGCAGAAGCCCTGCGCAAGCCCTTGGGTGCCACCATCGTGGTGGAGAACAGCTTGGGGGCTGGCGGCGCGATCGCCACGCAAAAAGTGGCGAGGGCGAGACCCGATGGGCACACCATCTTGATACACCACATCGGCATGGCCACCATGCCCTCGCTGGTGCGCAAATTGGGTTTTCAGGTGGAAACCGACTTCACCTACCTGGGCATGATCCATGAAGTGCCAATGACCATCGTGGGCAGGCCTACCTTGCCAGCCAATGACTACAAGCAACTCAGCGCATGGGTGCAAAAAAACAAAGACCGGGTCAACATGGGCAATGCCGGCGTGGGTTCAGCCTCGCACTTGTGCGGCTTGCTGTGGCAAGCCTCGTTGCGCACCGAGATGACCAGCATCCCCTACAAAGGCGTGTCGATGGCGATCACCGATTTGATGGGTGGGCAAATCGACCTGCTGTGCGACCAGACCACCAACACCATGGCTTATATTGAAGCCAACAAGATCAAGGCGTATGCGGTGACCTCTGCCAAACGCCTGACGCAGCCCAGCCTGACGGCTTTGCCCAGCATGCAAGAGTTGGGCGTCAAGGGTTTTCAGGTCAGTATTTGGCATGGTGTCTACGCACCCAAAGGCTTGCCCCCTCAGGTGCAGGCCAAATGGCATACTGCCTTGCGCACGGTTTTGACCGATCCGGCGTTTGTGAAAAAACAAGAAGCCCTGGGCGCGGTGATGATCACCGACCGGCGTACCCAAGCCGATGAACACCGCAAGTTCGTCATTTCTGAAATTGCCAAATGGAGCCCCATCATCAAAGCTGCTGGGGTCTACGCTGACTGATGATCCAACTGTTTTTCATCCAACCCGATGGGGCGATCCAAGAAGCCTCGGCCGTCCATGGCCAAACCTTGCTCAGTGCAGCACGCGAGGCAGGCATTGATGGTTTCACGGCCGAGTGCGGCGGCAACTGCACCTGTGCCACATGTCACTGTTACATCGAACCCACCCAGGCCGGCGAGCTCCTCGAGCCCAGCGAGGAAGAGCTGGCGATGCTGCCGTTTGTGGCCAGCCAGCGAGAAGACCACAGCCGTTTGGCCTGCCAAATCGTGGTGGAGTATTTCATGGATGGCTTGCGGGTCTACCTGCCCGAGCGCCAGTTCTGAGCTTATTGCTTGAAGCGCTTGCGGGTCAGGTGCAAAGCGATCAGCCAGGCCACGCTGCCATACAAAGCCAACACGCCAACGTGCAACCATGCAGCCTGCGGCCATTGGTCTAGAAACAGCGGCCTGACCAAGGCCACCGCATGGGTCAGCGGCAGGCATTGGGCCAACACACGCACCGCGTCGGGCAAGGTGTCCAAGGGAAAAAACACCCCGCTCAAAAACATCATCGGCGTTAGAAACAGCGTGAAGTAGTAGGTGAAGAAGTCATAGCCTTTGGCCAGTGCATTGAAGATCAGCGCCAAGCAACTGAAGACCACGCCGACACCGAGCAAGATCGGCCAGGCCATCAACAGCTTCCAGGACTGCACGATCCCCAAGCCAAACATCACCACCAAGATCGCGCTGACGGTGAAAAGCGACTTGAACGCTGCCCACAGCATCTCGGCCAACAGCACATCGTCCAGACGCACAGGCGCGTTCATGATGCCATCCCAGGTTTTTTGCACATGCATGCGCGAGAAAGCAGAGTACAGCGCCTCAAAGGTGGCCGCGTTCATCGCGCTCATGCAAATCGAGCCGCTGGCCAAAAACACGATGTAGGGCACCGCCTGGTCGCCCAGCCGCACCTCGCCCACCAAGGCACCCATGCCATAACCAAACGCCACCAGCCACATCAACGGCTCGGCAATGTTGGCGATCAGTGAAGGGATGAGGAGCTTTCTCCAAACCAGGAAATTGCGCAAAAACACAGGCCAAAAACGCAGGCGCATCACCCCTCCTCGCGGATTTGCCGCCCTGTGAGTTTCAAAAACAAATCCTCCAAATTGGCAGGTCGGTGCAGGCTGCGAACGCCTGGGTAGGCGACCAAAGCCTGCAACAACGGCTGCGCGGTTTGGGTATAGAAAAACACGGTGTCGCCACTGACCTCGATGCGCTGCGCATGGGCGCGCAGCTCGCCTTGCGCCAAGGCCTGGGCGTCGCCGCCATAGACCTCGACCACGTCGGGCTCGAGGTGCGCGGCAATCAGGTCGCGGGGCTTGCCCTCGGCGATCTTGCGGCCATGGTCCACCACCAACAAACGATCGCACAAGCGTTCGGCCTCGTCCATGAAATGCGTGGTCAGCAAAATCGATTTGCCTTGTTGCAAAAGTTGTTGCAAGCGTTCCCACATCAGGTGCCGCGCCTGCGGGTCCAGGCCCGTGGTGGGCTCATCGAGCAGCAACAGGGAAGGGTTGTTGATCAGCGAGCGCGCCAAGCTCAAGCGGCGCTTCATGCCGCCAGAGAGTTCGCCGGGTTTGGCGCTGGCTTTGTGGGTCAGCGCGGCAAATTCCAGCAGCTGGGGGATACGGGCTTGGATCTCGGCGTCGCGCATGCCGAAATAGCGGCCATAAACCAACAGATTTTCGGCACAGGTGAAATCCGGATCGAGAGAGTCGAACTGGCTGACCACGCCCAAGCGCTCTTTGATGGCCAAAGCTTCTTGCGGCATGGCTTGGTCAAAGATGTGCACACTGCCGCTGTCGGGCGCTGTCAGCCCCAGACACATGCGGAAAGTGGTGGTTTTGCCCGCCCCGTTGGGGCCAATCACGCCCAGGCATTCGCCGGGCAGCAGTTCAAAGGACAGGTCGTTGACCACCAGGTTGTCGCCAAAACGTTTGGTGAGGTGGGTGCAGCGCAGTTGGGGTTGGGTCATGGGTTGTCAGCTTTGTAGCGGGTATTGTGCCTTGCCGCGTTTATAGTTGTCGCATGCACTGGCTTGTACCCATCTTCGCTGTGATTGGCGGTTGCGCCATGCTGACCGAGCAGGGCGTCTATGAGGGCATTCGCCAACAACAGCAAATGCGACCCGATAAAACCATGCCCGATACCCAGCGATTGCCGGACTACGACAAGTTCAAGCAAGAGCGCGAGAAGCTGACACCGCAGGCGCAGTGAGCCCAGGGCACAGTGGTATAGTTCACCCCCTCACGGCCCGGTAGCTCAGTTGGTAGAGCAGCGGATTGAAAATCCGCGTGTCGGCAGTTCGATTCTGCCCCAGGCCACCATTTGAAAACCGTCGTTTTACTTTGTAGAACGGCGGTTTTTCTTTTTCCGAAACGTAAAACTCACGTTGCTGCCAACGCTACAGCAACTTTGTACCTACACTGCTATGACTTTGCCCTATGACGCACAGCACAGCACAGACACACAGGCAGTGACGCAGCACACGAAACTCCGCGTGTCAGTTGCCGCACTCGCAGCAGCTCAACCCAGCATTTTGTATTTGCGTGACGGCACGTGGCACAGAGTCAGCACACGTAAAGCGAGTGTTGAACACGCCATTGCCGTTGCTTGTGATTTTATGACGAGGCACGCTACAGACAAAGGCTGGGTTTAGCACACCGTGCACACGCAGTCGCACAGATTGCTGCTGTTTGCTATGCTGAGCAGCGTAAAAAAATAGACGGCAGCACTGGCAAAACAGCAAGTCACGATTACCTGTCGTGTATTGAACGCTACTTTGCGCCGTACTTCGGCGAAAAACGTCTTGAACAGTTGACGCACACAGACGTGCGTGAGTTTGAGTTGGGGCGTGACAGACAGATGAGACGCAAGCCAGCAACGTCAACACTCAATAACTTTACAAGTGCGTGGAACAAGTTGATTGAAACTGCTGTGGCACGTGGCTGCATCTCAGAATGTGTGCCAGTTCCCAAGTTGACAGCACGTGGCGAGAAAGGCCGAACACGTCCAGCGTTTACAGAGCAAGAAGTTCAACAGTTGCTGACATTTACGGACGTGTGGCAAACGGAGGGGCGTATGGATGTTCAAAAGGAAATACGTCCGCTGCTGCGTGGCTATATTGAACTGCTGCTGTTGACAGGAATGCGACACGTCACAGAGGTGATGAAAATCTGTTGACAGCACATTGAGTGGCACACGCACAAAGACGTGCGTTAAATGCGCATTTGGGTTGACGGCAAGACTGGTGGACGTTGGTTCAAATCAAAACACCGTGCTGTTGACGTGCTGCTGCGGCTACAGCAACGGCAAGCAGACATAAAACATTTGACGTTGGATGAGGTGTTGAGCACACGTGTCACACACAAAATCTTTCGGTTCAGCAACGGCTGTCACCCTCACGGTTTTGTGGGCACGTTCAGACGGTTGATGCGTGATTCAGGAGTGCGGCAATGATAGAGCGGCACTACAGCAAGTTGACGGCAACTATGCCGGCGGAGAGGTTGGCTTGATATTTTGTTGATTTTTTATTTGTGATGTGTAAAAAAAAAGTGTTAGTTTTTTCTCAACATATAAATATGAAAGAAATGAAAAATACAATCAAATTAATACTTTATGTTAGTTCTGTTACTGTTCTGACAGGCTGTGGTGGCGGTGGCGGTGGCGGTGGCGGTGGTGGTGGTACACCAGTTGCTGGTACTGCTGAGGGTTACTGGATTGGAACAACATCAACTGGATATAACGCTGCTATTGTTGTGCTGGAAAACGGTGAAACTTGGGGTCTTTATACGAGCAGCAATATCGTTTATGGAGCACTTTATGGAACATCCACAGGTACTGGAAATAC
>CAMDCZ010000040.1 GCA_945890735.1 Bordetella parapertussis
TGTACGAAAAAGACCTGGAGCAAGGCCTGCTCGACCAGTTGCAAACCTTTTTGCTGGAGCTGGGCAAAGGCTTTGCCTTTGTCGCTCGGCAAAAACACCTGCGGGTGGAGGGCGAAGACTGTTTCATCGACTTGGTTTTTTACAACTACCTGCTCAAGTGCTTTGTGCTGGTGGACTTGAAGGTGGGCAAGTTGGCGCACCAAGACGTGGGGCAAATGGACATGTATGTGCGCGTGTTTGACGAGCAACACCGCAACGAGGGCGACAACCCAACCCTTGGCCTGATTCTTTGCTCAGAGCGCAACGCGGCTGTCGCCAAGTACTCGCTGCTGGCCGACAAAGCCCAACTGTTTGCCAGCAAATACCAAGCGGTCATGCCCACTGAGGCGGAGCTGCAAGCGGCGTTGGAGAGGGACAGGGCATTTTTGGAAATCGGTCCGTCGCATGAGTGAACAAATGCTGTTTGATTTTTAACAAATGAATAAACCTCCCTCACGTTCATCCCTTCTCATCGCCGCTATGCACTTGGCGGCGCTTAAAGCACTTGCATCATCTCCAAATGGGCAGCTGCAAAAAAGCGCACTCTTGCAAGCCATCGAAGCAGCAGTGTCATTGGACGAATGGGCGCTAGATGTGTATGAAACTGGACATACTCGCTGGCGCTCAATCTTTGCATTTGCCTCAGTGGGTTTGGTTAAAGGCGGGTATGTCTCCAAATCGCGCGGCGTGTGGAGGATCACAGAAGAAGGTCGAGCAGTGGTGAGTGCTCCCTACGATGCGCCTGCATTTTTGGCGGAGGTAAAAAAACGCTACCAAGCCTGGAAAAGCATGCAACTTACTGTTGAGGCAGACGATGATTCAAAGTCGTCGATGGAGGATGTAGATGATTCGATGCCAGAGCCACCCGAATTGCGCATGGCCGCCATCCAAAACCAAGCCAACGAAGCGCTGTCAGCAGACTTATTGGAAACGATCAAAGCAGCGCCACCACAGTTCTTCGAGCACTTGGTAGTTCAATTGTTGGTGGCCATGGGCTATGGCGGGAAACGCGCTAACGCAGGCCAGGTGACACAACAGAGTGCAGACAATGGAATTGACGGCATCATCAATGAAGACCCATTAGGTCTTGACACGATTTACCTGCAAGCCAAGCGTTGGCAAGATCCAGTGGGTGAAGGCCCTGTTCGAGATTTCATCGGAGCCTTGGTCATCAAGGGCGTGAAAAAAGGCGTGTTCCTGACCACAAGCTACTTCACGCCAGCAGCACGCGCTGCGGTGCAAGGCAATAAATCAGATCAAAAAATTGTGCTTGTCGATGGCGCTCGACTTGCCGCTTTGATGATTGAACATAATTTAGGCGTTTCAACCGCCCAAACGTTTGCGCTCAAACGTTTGGACACAGACTTTTTCTCAGAGGACTGAGGCCAATTCACGGTCATCCGCTTCGAAGGGGTTTCATCCCAAATGCGGCCCAATCAAGCCCGCAATTTCAAACATCCCCACGCTGTCTTTGCCGAACACCGCTTTGAGCTTGGCGTCGGCGTGGATGGTGCGTTTGTCTTTCGGGTCTTGCAGGTTTTGCGCCTTGATGTAGTCCCACAGCTTTTTCATGACTTCGGTGCGGGCCACGGCCTCGGGCCCGATGACCGCTGCCAAAGCTGCGCTGGGCGCTTTGCCCTCGGCGGGCTTGCGTGGCTTTTTGGGTTTGGCTTCCTTGTCCGCTTTGGCGGCTGCTTTTTTGGCGGCGGGTGTTTTCTTGCCAGGCAGGGTTTTGCCAGCGGCCTTGGCCAGGGCTGCAGTGGTGGGGGTTTTGCCGCCTTTGCGGGGGTATTTGCTCGGCTCGAAAGCAAAGCTCACTTTGCCAGCTTCGGCGTCATAGGTCAGGTAGGCCTTGAACGCGCGGCGGGTGCGCATGGAGACAAACTTCTCCAGCAAATCGGTTTTGCCCTCTGACAGCAACTTTTTGATCTGGTCGTGCTCAATCGGCTGCTGCAAGATGACGCGGCCGGTTTTGAAATCACAGCTGGGCGTGGGCTGGGCGTTGGTGGGCACGGATTTGCTGCACACATAGTTAGAGCCATGCTCATGCACCGCTGAGCCGCACTTGGGGCAAGCGCCCAGGTTCTCGGCCTCGCCAAACGCCACAATCTCGCCGCTCTCGGCGTTCTTGTCGTCGCCAAAGTCAAACTCGAGTTTCCAGTTTTTTTCTTCTTCGTTGAAGACCAAGGCCATCTCGGCGGTGAACGGCCAGCCCGCTTTCGAGCGGAAACCTTCCAGGGGCCCAATCTTTTTGTCGCGCATGAACTGCTCGACTTCTTCGCGCTCGAACGTGCGACCGGCTGGGGTTTTGCCAAATGAAAAACCGCAGCCTGGGCCTTCGACTTCACCGTCGGCATTGGTTTTGGCCACCGCACCTGGCTTGCCAATGCAGGTGTAGCGGCGGTAGTTTTCTTTCACCACGCCGCTGCAAGTCGGGCAAGGCGTGGTCAGGGTGATGTAGTCGCCAGGGATGGTGTCGCGGTCGTATTCTTTGGCTTTCTTCACCATGCGCCCGGTCATCTCGGCAATGTCTTGCATGAAGTCTTCGCGCGACAACTGGCCCTTTTCCATTTGCGACAGCTTGAACTCCCAGTCGCCGGTGAGGTCGGCGCGGGAGAGTTCTTCCACGCCCAGGCCGCGCAACAAAGTCATCAACTGGAACGCCTTGGCGGTGGGAATCAGCTCGCGCGCTTCGCGCAACATGTATTTTTCGTTGAGCAAGCCTTCGATGATGGACGAGCGGGTGGCGGGCGTGCCCAAGCCTTTTTCTTGCATCGCTTCGCGCAGCTCATCGTCCTCCACCTGCTTGCCAGCGTTTTCCATCGCGCCCAACAAGGTGGCCTCGGTGTAGCGAGCAGGGGGACGGGTTTTCAGGCCTTTGGGGTCGGCTTCACTCACCTGAGGCTTTTCACCGGCATGGAGCTTGACCAAAATCTTGCCCGACTCCTTGTCCTCTTCCTCGTCCACTTCTTTGCCGTAGATGGCTTGCCAGCCGGGTTCAACCAACACCCGGCCAGTGGTTTTGAAGTTTTGGGTTTGTCCAAGCGCTGCCACCTGGCTGATGCGGGTGGTGTCCATGAACTGCGCCGGTGGGTAGAACACGGCGATGAAGCGGCGCACCACAAAGTCATAGAGCTTTTGCTCGGCGTCTGACAAGCCGCTGGGCGCCTCCAGGGTGGGGATGATGGCAAAGTGATCGCTGACCTTGGTGTTGTCGAACACCTTTCTGCTCGGCTTGATGTAGCCCTGCGCGATGGCGGTTTTGGCAAACGGTGCCAAGTGACCCATGCCACTGTTGGCCAGCATTTGCATGGTCTCTTTGACCGTGGGCAGGTAGTCCTCAGGCAGGTGCTTGGAGTCGGTCCGTGGGTAGGTCAGGGCCTTGTGGCGCTCATACAGGCTTTGCGCCAGCGAGAGCGTGGTCTTGGCCGAGAAGCCAAAGCGGCCATTGGCCTCGCGTTGCAAAGTGGTCAGGTCAAACAAACCTGGGCTGCCTTTGCTGCTGGGCTTGCTCTCTTCCGTGACCGCGGCGGTTTGGTGGCGTACCGCGTCTGCGATGGCTTGCGCTTCGCTCAGCGACCACACGCGGTCTTCTTTGATTTCTTTGTCCTCGGCGTTGGCCTTGTGGCCTGGGTTGAACCACTTGCCGCTGTAGGCGCCGGCCTGGGCGGCAAAGCTGGCGTGGATTTCCCAATAGTCGCGGCTGACGAACTTTCGGATCAGCTCTTCACGCTCGACCACCACGCTCAAGGTGGGCGTTTGCACCCGACCGACAGTGGTCAAGAAGAAGCCGCCGTCTCGCGAGTTGAACGCGGTGAAGGCGCGGGTGCCATTGATACCGACCAGCCAATCGGCCTCGGAGCGGCTGCGGGCGGCGTCGGCCAGGCCTTGCATTTGCGAGGCGGTGCGCAGGCTGTCAAAGCCGTCGCGGATGGCTTGCGGGGTCATGGACTGCAGCCACAGGCGCTTGACCGGTTTGTCCAGCGGCTTTTTGCCGCCGGCGTATTGCTCAATCAGGCGGAAGATGAGTTCGCCCTCGCGGCCCGCGTCACAGGCATTGATGATGGCTGAGACGTCTTTGCGTTTGGCTTGTTTGACCACGGCGGCCAGGCGGGACTTGGTTTTCTCGACCGGCTTCAAGTCGAAATACGGCGGGATGACGGGCAGGTGGGCAAAGCTCCATTTGCCGCGTTTGACGTCAAACTCTTCAGGCGCTTGGATTTCCACCAGGTGACCCACGGCACTGGTGACCACGAAGGTGTCGCTCTCAAAGTGATCGTCGTGTTTTTCAAACTTGCCGACGCTGGGCGTCAAAGCGCGCACGATGTCTTGTGCCACGGAGGGTTTCTCAGCGATGACCAGTGTTTTACTCATGCAAATATTCCTTGCTTACAATCCGTCGTCTCGCGCGCGCACGCGCACATGTACGTATTCAACTTAACAGAGTTTTCAACTTGACCTCCACAACCCCCGCGCCCGCCAGCGGCAAGCGCATTGAAGTTCGCCGATCCGGTGTCCATGGTAAGGGTGTGTTTGCACTCGTGCCAATCGCCCCAGGCGAGATCATCATCGAATACATCGGCGAGGTCATCAGCTGGAAAAAAGCGCTCAAGCGCCATCCCCACGATCCCAAAGACCCCAACCACACCTTCTACTTTCACATCGACAAAAAGCACGTCATTGACGCGCTGCACGGCGGCAATGATGCGCGCTGGATCAACCATGCTTGCGAGCCCAATTGTGAAGCAGACGAGGCGGGGGGCCGCATTTTCATCCGCACCCTGCGCAAAATCAAGGCGGGCGAGGAGCTCAACTACGACTACGGCTTGGTGATTGACGAGCCCTACACCCCGGCGTTGCTGGCCGACTACCCCTGTCGCTGCGGCGCCAAAGCCTGTCGCGGTACCCTGTTGTCACCCAAGGACTGAAGCCTTGCTGCCCGCCCATTGGTTGATCGAGACCTTGCCCGAGGTGGATTCAACCAACAGCGAACTCATGCGCCGCGCGCGCCGAGGTGACACCGCCTCCACCTTGTTGATTGCCGAGCAACAAACCGCTGGCCGTGGCCGCTTGGGTCGACAATGGCACAGCCAGCGCGGACAAGCGCTGATGTTCTCCTTGGGGCTCGAGCTCAACCCGCTCCAATGGTCTGGCCTGTCCTTGGCCGTGGGCTTGAGCTTGGTCAACAGCCTGGACCCCCATCAGCAACACGGTTTGGGCTTGAAGTGGCCCAACGACCTGTGGCTGGGGCCGGTGCAGCAAGCCCGCAAGCTCGGCGGCATCTTGATTGAAACCGCGTTGCTCGATGGCGCCAAGTCGGCCCGCTATGTGGTGATTGGCGTGGGTATCAACTTGCATGCGCCACCTGCGGCGTCACTCTCGATGCCCGCGGCTGCCTGGTGCGACTTGGCGCCACAAGCCGATCAGGCCAGCACCTTACAAAGCCTGCTGCTGCCTTTGGTGGCGGCGCTCGAACGGTTTGAGCAAACTGGCTTTGCGCCCTTGCGCAGCGCGTTTGCCAGGCGTGACCTGTTGGCGGGGCAAACACTGCGCCTGTCCAATGGTGTGGAAGGCGTGGGGGCCGGTGTGGACACGCAAGGCGTGTTGCAGATTGACACGGCGCAGGGCCGCGTGGGCGTGTCGAGCGACGAGGTCAGTGTGCGCTTGGGGGTGCCAGCATGAAGAAATACTGGCCCCATGTGTGCGCCGTGCTGTTGCTGCTCAATCTGTGGATGTGGGCTTGGTCCAACGGGCACTTGCGTGTGTTGGGGTTTGGCCCAGACGAGCCCCGTGAACCCGAGCGGGTGCAAGAGCAGGTCATGCCAGAGGCCTTGCAATTGCAGCCCCGGCAGTCCCCGCCTTGATTCAACGAAAGCCGACCCGGTCGAGCATTTGTTGAACCTTGATTTGATTCATGCCCACCACGCTGGTGGGCAGTTGCTCGCTTTTGAACCCACGCCCAGCCATGGCAGACAAAGCCGTGTTGGTCATGGGAATGCCTTTGACCACCGGCCACTCGTTGTTGCCATCGGCGAAATATTTTTGGGCTTGCGGGCTGACCAGGTAGTTCAAAAAAGCCACCGCATTGCCAGGGTGCTTGGCGTGTCGAGCGACCGCCCCGCCAGCAATGTTCATGTGGGTACCCCAACTGGTTTGGTTGGGAAACACCACGCCAATGCGCTCAACCATGGCGCGGTCCTCGGGCAAGTTGCTGCGCATCAAGCGCGCCACATAGTAGGAGTTGGCCAAGGCCACGCCACACTCACCACTGGCCACCCCTTTGATTTGATCGGTATCGCCGCCCTTGGGGCTGCGGGCCATGTTGCGCACCAGGCCTTTGAGCCAAGTCTCCGTGGCAGGCGCCCCAAGGTGTTCCAGCATGGCGCCAAACAGCGAGAGGTTGTAGGGGTGTGAGCCCGAGCGGACACACAAGCGGCCCAGGTTGCGCGGATCGGCCAGTTTTTCGTAGGTATCAACCTCGTTGGGGCTGACTTTTTGCTTGTCATACACGATGACGCGCGCCCGTGTGGACAAACCAAACCAAGCCGTGCCCTCAGGCCGTTCTTTGGCCCGCAGGTTTTCTGGCACGGCTTTGAGCAGCAAGGGCGATTTCACGGGGGCAAACAGCTTGTCAATTTCACCCTTCCACAAGCGGGTGGCATCAACCAACAAAATCACATCGGCCGCGGAGGCCGAACCCTCGGCTTTGAGCCTGGCCAAAATCCCCGCATCATCCGCGTCTACCCGGTTGATGCGGATGCCGGTGGACTGCGTGAAGTCGTTGTAGAGCGCCTCATCGGTGGCGTAATGCCTAGCCGAGTACAGGTTGAGCACCGGTTCTTCCGCCCAGGCCGCTGGCAGGACGGCCAGCAAGGCACTGCCAAACAACCAGGCCCGCCAGCCTCGGCCCACAGCCCATTGAAGTGTCAGCATGTCAAACTTTCAGGTCAAGAAAAGCCTGATCTTAAGTCCAATAGGAATGATTCGCATTTGACGGGGTCAAATGGCCTGTGTTTCAAGCGGATTTGCGCAAGGTTTTGCTGAGCATCAAGACCGGTAACAGGCCCACCAAGACCAGGGCCAGCGAGGGCAATGCGGCTTCACCCAAGCGCTCATCGCGCGCCAGTTGGTAGGCCACCACGGCCAATGTGTCGGTGTTGAAGGGCCGCAGCACCAATGTGGCGGGCAACTCTTTCATGACATCAACCCAGACCAGCAGCAACGCGGCCGCACTGGCGCGGGTCATCAGCGGCCAATGCACCCGAGCAAACAGCGACCAGCCAGCGATACCCAACATGCGCGCAGACTCATCCGTGCTGCTGGAGATGCGGGCATACCCGCTTTGCACGCTTTGCAAAGCCACGGCAATGAAGCGCACCAAGTAGGCCCACACCAGACCCAGCACCGTGGCGGTTAACCAGTAGCCCACTTGGCTGTTGGGCCAGTGCGATTGGAGCCAAGCCACCGGCAGCAACAAACCCACCACGATCACCACCCCGGGCACGGCATAGCCCAGACCCACCAGCTGGGTTGAAAACCTGCGCCAAAAGGTCGGTTGCATGCGAACGCTGTAGGCCAGCATCAGCGCGAATGCCACGGCCAACACGGCCGTGACCGCACCCAAGCGCAGACTGTTCCAGACCCAATGGGCAAAGTCCCACCATGGCAGGGGTTGCGACAGACTGCTTTGCCACAGGGCATGGCCCATGATGGCCAGCGGCGCCACAAAACCCAGCAGAACCGGCATCAGGCACAGGAAAATGGCCAAGCCAGCGCGCCAACCTTTGAGCGGCAGCGGCTGCGACTCGTGGCTTCTGCCCGTGACCCTGCTGGAGACAAAGCGCAAACGGGCTTGCGCCCGCTGCTCGAGCAACAACACCAAGGCCACCAGGAACAGCAAGGCGGTAGACAGTTGGGCGGCTGCCCAGCGGTTGTCCATCACCAGCCAGGCTTTGTAGATGCCGGCAGTGAATGTTTGGATGCCGAAATAGCTGCTGACCCCAAAGTCGGCCAAGGTTTCCATGAGCGCCAAGGCCACACCCGCTGCGATCGCGGGGCGCGCCAGTGGCAAAGCGACACGGAAAATCCGACGGGCCAAACCCGCGCCCAGCAGTCGCGCAGCCTCCATCAACTGTGGCGCCCGGTCTGCCAAGGCGGTTCGGGTGAGCAGGTAAACATATGGATAGAGACTGCAACTCAACACCACAGCCGCGCCCCAAAGGCTTCTCACGTCCGGCCACAAGGCGCCTTGCAGGCCCCAAAACGAGCGCATGCTGGTTTGCAGCGGCCCGCTGTACTGCAAAAAATCGGTGTAGGCATAGGCCACCACATAGGCCGGCATGGCCAGTGGCAAGAGCAGCGCCCAGCTCAGGGTTTGTCGCCCAGGAAAATCAAACAAAGTGACCGCCGCCGCGCTCACGCTGCCCATGCTGATCACCCCCAGGCTGACCCACAGGCACAGTGCCAGACTGCTGGCGATGTAGTCCGGTAAAACCGTTTGAGACAAGGCATAGAGCACCTCGGCTGATTGGGCGTCCCATTGCAACCAAGCAGCCAACACCATCAGCACCGGCAGGGCCAGCAGGAGGGTCACAAGCAGTCGAACCAAGGCGGTCAATGGCATAGGGGGTGCCAGTGCAACTGGCCGCTGAGAGAGAGCGCAGATTGTAGGCAGACGCCTTGCCAGACCGCCCTGCCTACAATTGAACCCATGTTTCTCCAAGTGTCTGATTTAGAAATGCATTACCCAGGGCGCGCACAGCCAGCGGTTGACCGCGTGAGCTTTGGTTTGGCCATGGGTCAAATGGGCGTGCTGATCGGCCCCTCTGGCTGTGGCAAGACCAGTTTGTTGCGCGCCGTGGCAGGTTTGGAGCGCATCCGGGCTGGCAGCATCCGCATGGGTGAGCAACTCTTCAGCAGTGAATCCACCCATGTGCCTGCTGAACAGCGGCGCATCGGCATGGTGTTCCAGGACTATGCCTTGTTCCCGCATCTCAATGTGGCCCAAAACGTCGCCTTTGGGTTGGCAGATTGGCCGGCGGCCAAACGCCAGGCGCGGGTCAGCGACATGCTCACCCTGGTGGGGCTCGATGCCATGGGCAAGCGCTATGCGCATGAACTCTCAGGCGGCCAACAACAGCGGGTGGCGTTGGCGCGCGCGTTGGCACCGGAGCCCCATTTGTTGTTGTTGGACGAGCCTTTCTCCAACCTGGATGTCGATTTGCGCGAGCGCCTCGCCCACGAACTGCGGGATATTTTGAAAAAGGCGCAGATCACCGCCTTGTTTGTCACCCATGACCAGATGGAAGCCTTTGCCCTGGGCGATGTCATTGGGGTGATGCACCAAGGCCGCTTGCACCAATGGGATGATGCCTACCAGCTCTACCACCGACCCACCACCCGCTTTGTGGCTGAGTTCATTGGGCACGGGGTGTTTGCCCCCGCCCAAGCGCAGCGCGAAGGCAACACCATGGTCTTGCACACCCCGTTGGGCTTGTTGCATGACGTGGCCGATGATTTGCCCCCACTGCCCACCGGCAACGCAGGCGCATGCGATGTGTTGTTGCGCGCCGATGACATCGTGCATGACGATGAAGCAGAGGTGAAAGCCGAAATCATCCGCAAAACCTTTCGCGGCTCAGAGTTTTTGTACACCCTGCGTTTGGCGAGTGGGCAAACCGTCATGGCCCATGTGCCCAGTCACCATGACCACCACCTCGGCGAATGGATCGGCATCCGTTTGCAGGCCGACCATGTGGTGATTTTTGGCAGCGACAGCCGTCAACCGCTCAGTTGAACGACACCGTGACAGACGGGTCGCCTGGCAAGCCGATGTATTGCAATTGAATCTGCATGCCGGATTGGGTGGGCACGGGTGGTAAAAAACCGCCCAGGCTCAACAAGTCGCCTTTTTTCAAAGTGATGCCTTCCTTCTTCAGCGCCTTGGCCAGCCAAACCGCTGCATTCAAGGGGTGACCCAACAAGTCACTGCCTTTGGCCCGGCCAAACTCCTGGGGCTTGGGGCCTTGGTCGCTCATCACCACCGTCATGTTCGCCAACGCATCCACAAAGGCTTGGGTCTGTTGCACCGGGACTTGCGCGCCCAGCACACCGCCTCGAAAGCCCAGGTTGGCGGCCAGCAAGGCGTTGCCTGAGAACTTGCCCGCCATCATCAAGTCGGGCAGCTCCAAAAAGGGGATGACCGACTCCAAGCTGGCCAGTGCTTCCAGCGGTGTGGTGGCGTCTGCCAAGGCCGGGCTTTTCACCTCCACCAGCAAATCGGCCTCGAAAGTCGGGCGTGCGCCAAACTGCGCTGGAACCACGGCAATGATGTCCACCATGTTGCGGCTGAACATGTAAGCCCACTGCGGCCCGTCCATGCCAAAGTTCTTTTGGGACGCGGGGCTGGTGAAGCCCGCCTTGTAGCCAATGCGCTCGCCCAGGTGCAAGGGCAATTTCGCGGCCAATTTGTGCTTGGCGCAGTGGGCATCCTCGGTCGTGATGTCGTTGCCAAAGCCGGCGCTGATTTGGCGCTTGCTGTAGTCGCTCAGGTAGGCATCAATTTGCGCATCGCTGGGACAGGCTGCATGCAGGGGGGTGCTCAGAGACAACACGGACAGCAGAGAAAAGAGTTTGGTTTTCATGGTTCAAGGGGTCAGGAGAGGTTGGAAGGCAGGGCATCAAAGGTGATCGTAAAACATGCGCCGGGCGGGGTTTGGCCCGGATGGGTATCGCTCAAACTGACCTTGGCGAGGTGTTTGTCAGCGATTTCTTGCACGATGGCCAAGCCCAGTCCCGAGCCATCGGCTTCGGTGCCCAAGGCCCGGTAAAAAGGCTCGAAGACCCGCTCTCGTTCAGGCGAGGGGATGCCGGGGCCAGAGTCCTCCACTTGAAGCCGCCATGTGCTGGCGGATGAGCCACTGACGCGGGCGGTGACCATGCCTGGTTGGTGAGGCGAGGAAGGGGTGTAGTTGATCGCGTTGTCAATCAAGTTGCGCACCATCTCTTTGAGCAAGGTGGGATTGCCCAAAATCAGCGCACGCTGGGTCTCCGGGCCTTCAAAACCCAAATCCAAATGGCGTTCCATGGCGCGGGGCAAGGAATCCTTCACCACCTCCATGGTCAGGGCAGCCAAATCGCAGGTTTGCTTGGCGATCGGGGCGCCGCTGCTTTCAGCCCGTGCCAATGCCAGCAGCTGATTGACCGTGTGGGTCGCGCGCATGCTGGCGCGGCCGATTTGTTTGAGTGATTGCTTGAGTTCATCTGCATTGGCCTCGGTGCGCTGCGCCAAGTCGGCTTGCATGCGCAGGCCTGCCAAAGGGGTTTTCAGCTGGTGTGCGGCATCGGCCAAAAACCGTTTTTGGGTGGCGATCGAGTCCTTGAGTCGGGTCAGCAAGTCATTGATGGATGACACCAAGGGCAACACTTCGGTGGGCACCACACTTTCGTCGATCGGGCTCATGTCGTCTGGTTTGCGTTGCCGAATCCGCTCCTCGAGTTGGTTCAGCGGCTGGATACCCCGCGCCAGCGCCAACCAGACCAACAACACCGCCAAGGGCAAGATGACAAACAGCGGCAGCATCACCCCTTGGATGATTTCACTGGCCAACACCGACCGCTTCTCCAGGGTTTCGGCCACCTGCACCAATGCCGGTCGAGCCTGGGGTGCTTGCACCCGCACCCAGATGTAGGCCACACGGATGGGCGTGCCTTTGAAGGTGTCGTCGCGTATGTGGAGCTCATCGGTGACCAGCTTCTCATCGTCTTGTGGCAACGGCAACAGGGCTTCGCCGCTCAAGAACTCCCCTTGGCTGCCCAGCACCTGGTAGTAGACCTGGTCCGTCTCGTCGGCATGCAAAATCTCACGGGCGGGGTGCGGCAGTTGAAAAGCCACCTGGCGCTGGTCGATTTGAACCAGTTGCGCCAAGGCCCTGGCGTTGTGGCCCAAGCCGCGGTCAAACGGCACCCGGGCAATGCCCTCAGCCACCAGCCAAGTCAGGCCAAAGGTGACTGCCCACAGCAGCAGCAAAGGGGTGAGCATCCAGTCAAGGATTTCACCAAACAGCGAGTTTTGGCGGCGTTGAAACAGCTTCACCATACAGGGTGTGTCGGCGTCAACATCTCAGGCAGGTGGGGGCGCGATTTTTTCCAAGCAGTAGCCCAAACCGCGCACTGTGGCGATGCGGATCGGGCCTTTCTCGATCTTTTTGCGCAGCCGGTGGATATAGACCTCGATCGCGTTGTTGCTGACCTCTTCGCCCCACTCGCACAGGCGCTCGACCAACTGGTCTTTGCTGACCAAGCGGCCCACACGTTGCAACAACACTTCCAGCAAACCCAGCTCGCGGGCTGACAGCTCGACCATGCGTCCATCGATCGTGGCCATGCGTCCGGCTTGGTCATACACCAAGGGGCCGTGTTTGATGGTGGCAGTGGTGCTGCCCATGCCACGGCGTGTCAGCGCGCGCACCCGGGCTTCGAGTTCTTGCAAGGAAAACGGCTTGGCCATGTAGTCGTCCGCGCCGTAGTCCAGGCCTTTGACGCGCTCGTCCACGCTGTCGGCGGCGGTGAGGATCAGCACCGGCATGCTGCTGCCTCGGGCACGCAAGCGTTTGAGGACTTCCAAGCCGTGGAGTTTGGGCAGACCCAAATCGAGGATGAACAAATCGAATTCGTTGGAGGTCATGAGGGCAGCATCGGCCTCGCTGCCGCTGGCGACATGGTCCACAGCTGCGCCGGATGCGCGCAGGGTGCGCAACAAGCCATCGGCCAACACCTGGTCATCTTCGGCAATCAGTATGCGCATGCACGCTCTCCCCAGCGAAACAGACGCTGTCAAATCATTCTAGGGCGCAGGCATGCAAATTTTGCCTCTTCAGCCGTGGGTATCGGGTTAACGATAGCCATTGGCATAGGCCTCCAGTCCCAGGCTGACCACGGTGGCCACATCCTTGCCCACGGCCTGCACAAACTCTTCCTCGGCCTGGGCCACCGCTTGCTCAAAAGCGCGCAGCCAGGCCAAGCCAGTGTCGGTGAACGTGATGCGCTTGGCGCGGCTGTCTCGCCCATCCGGCCCGCGTGCCACCAAGCCCCAGGCCTCGCACTGGGTGACCAGGTCACCCATGGCCTGTTTGCTCATGCCTGCCATCAGCGCCAAGTCGTTCAGGCGTGCGCCCTCCAACGGCAGGTGCCGGGTGATGTGGATGTGGGCTGCACTCACCTTGTCGCGCGCGGCCAAATTCGCCAGCGCCAGTGGCACCTCGATGTGTTGCGCCATCAACTGCAGCACCCGCTCGTCAAAGCGGCGCATCGCGTGGCCCAGCAGCCGCCCGAGGTGGGCTTGGCGCCAGTCATGCGCCGAGGGGAGGAGGTTGAAGGACATGGGTATATAGTAAGGCAAACTGACCAAAAAAAGGGTTTACAGATTTATATTCTGAGATAAAGTACTGTTCAAGCATCCAGCCTGTGCTTAGCAACAGCTGGGAATGAATACCACAACCCATTGACCCACAAGGAGATTTTCATGGACAACGTCAAAAGCATCGCCGCCGCCGGCGAAAAAGCCAAGGCCTTGCAAGCCGCATTGGCCCAAATTGAAAAACAGTTTGGCAAAGGCACCATCATGCGATTGGGCGAGGGCGAGGCCATCGAGGACATCCAAGTGGTGTCGACCGGCTCGCTCGGTTTGGACGTGGCTTTGGGCGTGGGCGGTTTGCCACGCGGTCGGGTCATTGAGATCTACGGCCCGGAGTCGTCTGGCAAAACCACCCTGACTTTGCAAGTCATCGCCGAAATGCAAAAGCAAGCCGGCACCTGCGCGTTTGTGGACGCCGAACACGCGCTGGATGTGCAATACGCCCAAAAGCTCGGCGTCAACCTGCAAGACCTGCTGATCAGCCAACCCGACACCGGCGAGCAAGCCCTGGAAATCGTCGACAGCTTGGTGCGCTCGGGCGCGGTCGACCTGATCGTCATCGACTCGGTGGCAGCGCTCACACCCAAGGCCGAGCTCGAAGGCGAAATGGGCGACTCCTTGCCCGGCCTGCAAGCCCGCCTCATGAGCCAGGCCCTGCGCAAACTCACCGCGCACATCAAGAAAACCAATTGCACAGTCATCTTCATCAACCAAATCCGCATGAAGATCGGCGTCATGTTTGGCTCACCAGAGACCACCACCGGCGGCAACGCGCTCAAGTTCTACGCCTCCGTTCGCTTGGACATCCGCCGCACCGGTACCATCAAAAAAGGCGAAGAAGCCATTGGCAACGAAACCAAAGTCAAGGTGGTCAAGAACAAAGTCGCGCCGCCGTTCAAAACCGCAGAGTTCGACATCTTGTTTGGCGAGGGCATCAGCCGCCACGGTGAAATCATCGACATGGGCGTGATCGCCAAAATCGTCGACAAGTCTGGCGCCTGGTACGCCTACCAAGGCGAAAAAATCGGGCAAGGCCGCGACAACTCACGTGAGTTTTTGCGTGAGAACCCCGAGTTGGCCTTTGAAATCGAAAACAAAGTGCGCGAGTCCTTGGGTATTCCCCTGCTCGCACAAGAGGTGGAAGACGTCAAGTTGCAAGCGGTCAAATGAGAGCCGCCACAGTGAATTGGCCCTTCAAAGTCATCCAAGGCGGGGCGCAAGTCCCTGCCGAAGCGCCTGGCTTGGCAGATGTGTTGCGCGGCAAAACGCCAGCGGCTGCCAGCGCCTCAGGCAAACTGCCGGCCAAAGCCACCTCGGTCAAAGCCCGCGCTGTCAGCCTCTTGGCCCAGCGCGAATACTCGCGCCAAGCCTTGCAAGACAAGCTCGCCAGCGAAGACGCCAGCCCTGAAGAGGTCGAGCAGGCCTTGGCGCAACTCGAGGCCAAGGGCTTGCTCGACGACACCCGTGTCGCCGAAACCTTGGTCAACCGTCGGGCAGACAAATGGGGTGGCATGCGCTTGCGCCAAGCGTTGCAAGCCAAGGGTGTCTCGCCCGAGTTGGTGGCGCAAACCATGGCTGACCTCAAAGGCACCGAGCTGGCCCGGGCACGTGCGGTGTGGCAGAAAAAATTCGGCCATGTCGCGGTCGATGCCGCCACCCGCAACCGCCAGGCGCGTTTCTTGGCCACCCGTGGTTTCGCCAGCGATGTGGTCAAACAGGTGGTGGCAGGCGTCGAGGAAGAATAGTCAGCGCCGCACCGCCTCAGACCCCGAGCATCAACTGCAGGTTCTGCACCGCCGCGCCACTCGCCCCTTTGCCCAGGTTGTCCAGGCGCGCCATCAACACCGCGTGACCATGGGCCTCGTTGGCAAACACACGCAGCTCCATCCAGTTGGTGTCATTCAAGGCGGTTGCGTCCAGCTTGTGGTCTGGGGTGGGCGGCAACACCTTCACACAGGGATTGGCGGGGTCATTGGTTTGGGCGTAGTGCGCTGACAAGGCGGCATGCAAATCAGCCGCAGTCGGTTGGCCAGGCAGGGCAGCCAGATGCAAAGGCATCTGCACGATCATGCCTTGTGCAAAGTTGCCCACACTGGGGACAAACAAAGGGCGGCAGGTCAACCCAGTGCAGTGCATGATTTCCGGGATGTGCTTGTGCGTCAAGCCCAGGGCATAGGCTTCAAACAAAGGCGCTTGCCCCGCCTCATAGGCTTCGATCATGGCGCGGCCGCCACCCGAATAGCCACTGACCGAAGGCAGGCTCAAGGGGAAGTCGGGTGGGATCAAGCCAGCATCCAGCAGCGGGCGGATCAATGCAATCGCACCGGTGGCGTAACAACCCGGGTTGGCGACCCGCTGCGCTTGGCGCACCAGCGCAGCTTGGCCCACAGCCAACTCAGGGAACCCATACACCCAGTCAGATTGGGTGCGGTGCGCGGTCGAGGCGTCGATGATGCGGGGCTGGTGGTCCGACATGGCGTCGATCATGGCGACCGATTCGCGGGCGGCATCATCATGCAAGCACAGGATCACCAGGTCAACACCCGCCATCAAGGCGCTTTTGGCCCCCGGGTCCTTGCGAAGCGCCGGATCGATGCGCACCACCTCCACGTGCGGCATCTGCGCCAAACGTTCGCGGATTTGCAGCCCGGTGGTGCCGGCCTCGCCGTCAATGAAAACCTTTGCCATGCCATTACTTTCGGTCAAAACAAGCCTCCATCAGCGGTGTCAGGCCGCTGTCATGTGTGGGTCTAGAAGTGCTCTTGATGCAGTGCACCATGATACATTTCGTGCCAGTTCAGCCCACACAGGGTTTGAGGCATGGAACCAGCGGCCCCTGCCGTTGAATTGAAAGCGAGACTTCATGAAAATCCACGAATACCAAGGCAAGGACATCTTGCGTCAATTTGGTGTGCCCGTGCCACGCGGCATCGCGGCCTTCACGGTGCAAGAGGCGGTTGAAGCAGCCCAAAAATTGGGTGGCCCGGTCTGGGTGGTTAAAGCTCAAATCCATGCGGGCGGTCGCGGCAAAGGTGGTGGCGTGAAAGTGGCGAAAAGCATTGACGACGTCAAGCGCTTGGCCTCCGAGATTTTGGGCATGCAGCTCAAAACCCACCAAACAGGGCCTGAGGGCCAAAAAGTGCGTCGCTTATACATAGAAGACGGCGCAGACATTCAAAAAGAGTACTACGTGTCCTTGGTGACCGACCGTGCCAGCCAAAAAATCGCATTCATCGCGTCCAGCGAAGGCGGCATGGACATCGAGGAAGTCGCTCACAGCACCCCCGAAAAAATCATCACCGAGCTGATCGACCCGATGACGGGTTTGAGCCAGGCGCAAGCCAAGAAGATCGCCGACGCGATTGGCCTGCCCGCTGACTCCACTGCACAGGCGGTGGATGTGTTCCAAAAGCTCTACACCTGCTACATGGACACCGACGCGTCCTTGGTGGAAATCAACCCGCTCAACCGCGACAGCCACGGCAACATCATTGCCTTGGACGCCAAGTTCAATTTCGACAGCAACGCCTTGTTCCGCCACCCCGAGATCGTGGCGTTTCGCGACCTTGACGAAGAAGACCCGGCTGAGGTCGAGGCCTCTAAGTTTGATTTGGCCTACATCTCCCTGGACGGCAACATCGGCTGCTTGGTCAATGGCGCGGGTCTGGCCATGGCGACCATGGACACCATCAAACTGTTTGGCGCAGAGCCCGCCAACTTCCTCGACGTGGGCGGCGGCGCCACCCCCGAGAAAGTCACCGAAGCGTTCAAGATCATGTTGAAGAACCCCAAAGTCAAAGCGATTTTGGTGAACATCTTTGGCGGCATCATGAAATGCGACACCATCGCCGACGGCGTGATCACCGCCTGTAAAGCGGTTAACTTGAACGTCCCCTTGGTGGTGCGCATGAAGGGCACCAACGAAGACCTGGGCAAGAAGATGCTGGCAGAGTCGGGCCTGCCCATCATCAGCGCCGACACCATGGCCGAAGCCGCGCAAGCCGTCGTAGCCGCATTGAAAGCTTGAATCATGTCCATCTACATCCATAAAGACACCAAGGTCATCACCCAAGGCATCACCGGCAAAACCGGTCAGTTCCACACTGAAAAATGCCAGGAATACGCCAACGGCAAACACTGTTTTGTGGCGGGTGTGAACCCCAAGAAAGCCGGCGAATCGATTTTCAACATCCCCATTTACGCCTCGGTCAAAGAAGCCGCGCACGAAACAGGCGCCACCGTCTCCGTGATCTATGTGCCACCTGCTGGCGCGGCAGACGCGATTTGGGAGGCGGTCGAAGCCGACCTGGACTTGGCGATTTGCATCACCGAAGGCATCCCCGTGCGCGACATGCTGCATGTGCGCAACAAGATGAAGGCCAAGGAAGCCGCGGGCGGCAAACGCACCCTGTTGCTCGGCCCCAACTGCCCTGGTTTGATCACCCCAGACGAAATCAAGATCGGCATCATGCCTGGCCATATTCACCGCAAAGGCCGCATCGG
>CAMDCZ010000041.1 GCA_945890735.1 Bordetella parapertussis
GAGCACCTTGCCCAAATTGCGGCGGATGAAGTCTTGCGGGAGCTTGGCGCGGTTTTCAGCCCAGTCTGTTTCCATCAACCCGAGTTTTTGTTCTTCGCGAACAAACACAAAGCCCGACTCTTTCCAAAAGTCGCGCACCAAAGGCCAGAGCTCTTCAGGGGGGCGGGCGATTTCAAGCCACATCTGGCTGCCAGAACGCTTGACCTGGATATCGGCCAGTTTCAAAGGGCTGGTGTTGTCAGCGGTGGTGGCCGATGGGGTGTTGTCTTGGTTGTTCGCGCTGAATGTGCCGTTGGGCATCGCATAGCGCTTATTGGGGTTGACCTTGGTCAGGTCGGGCGGAACTTCCAAGGCGGTTTTGGCGGGTTCATCGGTTTGGGATTTGTAGTTGACCTTGTCGGTGTCCATCACGGTACCGCAAGCAGCCAAGGTGGCGCAGACCACCCACACACCGGCGAATCGCGCGGTAACCAACATCGATTGAGACATCTGTTTGAGTCCTTCAGGCATTGTTCAGATCAAACCATTCTTGCGAAGGGCGGCTTCCAGCAGCGGTTCAAGCTGACTGGACAAGGGAGTCATGGGCAAGCGCAAGGTGCCACCGCATTTGCCCATGCGGGCAACAGCCCATTTGACGGGAATCGGGTTGGCTTCAATGAACATGTGTTTGTGTAAGTGGAGCAGTTGGCGTTGCAGGGCCATGGCTTCTGGCGCCTTGCCGGCCATCGCGGCCACGCACAACTGGTGCATCAACTTGGGCGCGACATTGGCGGTCACGCTGACATTGCCTTGGCCACCGCACAGCATCAAGGCCACGGCCGTGCCATCGTCACCGGAATACACCCCAAAACCTTGGGGCGCTTCGTGGATCAGCCATTGGGCGCGCTCGATGTTGCCAGTGGCTTCTTTGATGCCGATGATGCCGTCGATCTGGGCCAAGCGCATGACCGTGTCGTGCTGCATATCGGCAACAGTGCGGCCGGGCACGTTGTAGAGCACCATGGGCAATTCAACCGCTTCAGCGATCGCTTTGAAATGCAGGTATTGGCCTTCTTGGGTGGGCTTGTTGTAGTAGGGCACAACCTGCAACTGGCAGTCGGCACCCACGCCTTTGGCGAATTTTGCCAATTCGATGGCTTCGGCAGTGGAGTTCGCGCCGCAACCCGCCATGATCGGCACGCGACCCTTGGCCTGTTCAACCGCCACGCGGATGATTTCACAGTGCTCTTGCACCGACACCGTGGGGGACTCGCCGGTGGTGCCCACCACGCCTATGCAGTCAGTGCCTTCGGCGATGTGCCAATCAATCAGACTGCGCAGGTGGGGGTAATCGATGCTGCCGTCTTCCAACATCGGTGTGACCAGGGCCACGATGCTTCCAGTGATGGGTGTCATTGAATAGGGTCAGTCAAAAGGTTGACAAAGAAACGGATTCTAGCTTTAGAGCTTGACCGAGGCTGTGGTTCAAGCCCGTAAGGGGTACGGCACAGCCAGGTCTGCAGCATCGCTTGGATGCACTGCCACGATGCGCTGCACAAACCGGTCGGGTTCGGGCAAAAATCCGTCTTCAAAAGCCACCACCCGCAGGCCTTGGCAAACCGCGAGCAACTCGCCCGGGCGCAGTAAAAACAGTGGATTGGAAGGTTTGCCCACGGTCTCATTGCCCACCGCAAAGGTTTCGTAAATCAGCACCCCACCTGGCTTGAGGCTGGCCAGTAGGTTTGGCCACAGTTCACGCCACAGGTAGTTGGTGACCACCACAGCGTCAAACGAGGTGTGCAGCGGCCAAGCCTGGTTTTCCACATCGGCGTTCAACACCTCACCAAACGCTTGGGCGGATTGCAAGGCCACTGGGTCGCGATCCACGCCCAGGCATTGCAAGCCTTGGGACTGCAACCAGCGCATGTGTCGACCATGGCCACAAGCCAAGTCGAGAACCCGACCATCGCGGGCAATCAAGGGGGTCCAGCGCTGCACCCAAGCCGAGGGTGCACCTGCGCCATGGGGCAAGGTGTTCAAGGTGCTTTGGGTTGGAATTCTTTTTTCACCGCAGCCAGAGCGAGCTTTTCGACCACGCCGGGGAAAATCAGTTTGATGAAACGCGCCAATTTGCCCTGGGCCGTCATCACCACTTCGCGGCGGCGGCGCACCATGGCGTAAATGATTTGCCGGGCGCATTCTTGGGTGCTCATGGCGTTGTCCTCGACCAGGCCGCTGGCACCGGCGTACTCGCCCTGGGCGTTGAGGCCATGGAAACGGATGTTGGTGCGCACCACGCCAGGGTAGGCAATGGTCACGCTCACGCCTGCGTCTTTCACCTCTGCGCGCAGCGCTTCAAAAAAACCGGCCATGGCGAATTTGCTGGCACTGTAGGCCGTGCGACCAGGGACACCCACGATGCCAGCCAAGGAAGACACCGCCACGATGCGACCATGGCTGGCCTTGAGGTAGGGCAGGGCAGCATGGGTGCAATAGACGCTGCCCCACAGGTTGACCCGCATCAGGTCTTCATACCAATGGAGTTTGTCAGCCGGCACCTCTTCCAAGAGGGCATGGGCCGAGATGCCAGCGTTGTTGATCAAGATGTCCAGGCTGCCCAATTGACGCACCGTGGTTTCGACCAGGTACTGGCATTGCTGCTGGTCAGTCACATCGGTGGGCATGATCAGGGTGCGTGCACCCAAGGCGTTGCATTCTGCGGCCACCGCTTGCAGGTTAGAGGCGTTGCGTGCGGCCAGCACCAGCATGGCTTGCAGCCCATGGCGGCGGGCCAGCTGGCGAGCGAGCTCAGCGCCGATACCGTCGGACGCGCCGGTGATGATGATGTTGGGCATCTTAAAAACAACTCCACACTTGCTGGGCCAGGTTGAAGACGAATTCAGGTTGCAAATACATGGCAAACACCCCGATCAGGGACAAGGCACCCATGAGATAGGTCAGCGCCAGCACCAGCCACTTCATGCGGGCACCATGCGGCGCTCGATCGCGCGTTCGTTGATCGGCAGGTTGATCAGCATGGCAAAGAAGCTCAAGCCGATGGTGAGGTACCAGACCAGGTCATAGCTGCCAGTGCGGTCATACACCCAACCGCCCAGCCACACACCCAAGAAGCTGCCGAACTGGTGGCTCAAAAACACGAAACCGCTGAGCATGGACAAATGCGCCACGCCAAAAATTTGTGCCACCAAGGCGCTGGTGACTGGCACGGTCGACAGCCACAACAAGCCCATCAGCGCGGCGAAGATGTAGACCGACATGGGCGAGATGGGCGCGCTGATGAAACCAATCACAATCAGCCCGCGGGCCAAATAAATACCGGACAAGATTTTGTGCTTAGGCCAAATTTGCCCCAGGCTGCCAGCGGCGTAGGTGCCAAAAATATTGAACAGACCAATCAACGCCAAGGCGGTGCTGGCCACCAGCGGCTCCAAACCTTGGTCTTTCAAATAGCTGGGCATGTGCACGCCGATGAAGACCACCTGAAAACCGCAAACAAAGTAGCCCGCCATCAACAACTGAAAGCTGCGGTAGCCAAAAGCCTCGCGCAGGGCCTGCCAAATGCTTTGGTCTCGCTGGGGTGGCGCGCCCGCGGCAAAGCCGGGTTCGCGCAAGCCCATGGCCAAGGGGAACACCGTGATCAACAGGGCTGCCAACAGCATCAGCGCTTGCTGCCAGCCGATATGGCCAATCAGGTAGGAGGCGGCGGGCACCATCACAAACTGCCCAAAGGAACCCGCTGAGGACACCACGCCCATGGCCCATGAGCGTTTCTCCGCCGGGATGTTGCGGCCAATCACCCCAAACACGACGGCAAAGGTGGTGCCTGCCTGGGCTGCACCGACCAGCAAACCCGCGGTCAGCATCAAGCCCCAGGTACTGCTGGCGTGCGCCATGCCCCACAAGCCCAAGACATACAACAGGCCGCCCACCAAAATCACCCGAAACGCGCCGAAACGGTCAGCCAGCATGCCCGAAAAAATGCCAAAAACGCCCCAGCTGATGTTTTGAATGCCGATCGCCAGGGCAAAGTCTTCCCGGCCCCAGCCCATGTCTTGGGTCATGGGCTGCATCCACAGGCCAAAGCCGTGGCGAATGCCCATGGCCATCGACACGATCAAGGCGCCGCAGACCAGGACCTGCCAAAGGGGGAGCGTTTTGCTGGGCATTTGCATGTCTTTACTGTAACGACATTGGTTGTCTGAGGGTCTTGGTCAGCAGGGCTGTGGATTTATCCAGTGACTGTCACAGAGCCTGTCTACAATCGCGGCCCATGGCAACCAAACAATCTGACTATTCCGAAGGCTCGATCCGGGTTCTCAAAGGACTGGAGCCTGTCAAACAACGACCGGGCATGTACACCCGGACCGACAACCCGCTGCACATCATCCAAGAGGTGATCGACAACGCCGCTGACGAAGCCCTGGCTGGGTTTGGCAAAAAGATCAGCGTCACCCTGTTCGCCGATGGCTCGATCGGCATCGAGGACGATGGGCGCGGCATCCCCTTTGGCATGCACCCGGAGGAACAAGCCCCGGTGATCGAGCTGGTCTTCACCCGGCTGCACGCGGGCGGCAAATTCGACAAAGGCAAGGGCGGCGCCTACAGCTTTTCTGGCGGCTTGCACGGCGTGGGTGTTTCGGTGACCAATGCCTTGGCCAAACGCATGGAGGTCACCGCCTACCGCGATGGCCAAGTGGCCTACCTGGTGTTCCAGGGGGGTGATGTGGTGGAAAAGCTCAAGGTCCGCAAAGCCGAGAGCGGTGACCGCAAACAAGGCACGGTGGTGCGGGTCTGGCCCGACGCCAAGTATTTCGAGTCGCCCAACCTGCCTTTGGGCGAGCTGACCCATTTGCTGCGCAGTAAAGCCGTGTTGATGCCGGGCGTGAGCGTCACGCTGGTGCAAGAAAAGGCCAAAGACAGCCAAACCTGGCTTTACAAAGGCGGCCTGCGCGACTATTTGATGCAAACGCTCAGCCACGATCCGTTCATTCCCTTGTTCGAGGGCGAGGGCTTCGCCGACGGCGGCCACGAGAGCTTTGCCGAGGGCGAGGGCGCCCAGTGGTGTTTGGCCTTCACCGAAGACGGCGCACCGGTGCGCGAAAGCTATGTCAATTTGATCCCCACCAGCGCGGGCGGCACGCACGAAAGCGGCTTGCGCGACGGGTTGTTCAACGCGGTGAAAAGCTTCATCGACCTGCACGCTTTGCTGCCCAAGGGCGTCAAGCTGTTGCCCGAGGACGTGTTTGCCCGCGCCAGTTTTGTGCTGAGCGCCAAGGTGCTTGATCCGCAGTTCCAGGGGCAAATCAAAGAGCGGCTCAATTCACGCGACGCCGTGCGTTTGGTGTCGAGCTTTGTCAAGCCAGCACTGGATTTGTGGCTGAACGGGCATGTGGACTACGGCAAAAAGCTCGCCGAGTTGGTCATCCGTGCGGCGCAATTGCGCCAAAAGGCCGGTCAAAAAGTCGAAAAGCGCAAAGGCTCTGGCGTGGCGGTCTTGCCCGGCAAGTTGACCGATTGCGAAAGCCGCGACCTGGCCTACAACGAGTTGTTTTTGGTCGAGGGCGACAGTGCTGGCGGCAGCGCCAAGATGGGCCGCGACAAAGAGAGCCAAGCCGTGTTGCCTTTGCGTGGCAAGGTGCTCAACACCTGGGAAGTCGAGCGCGACCGTTTGTTTGCCAACAACGAGGTGCACGATATTGCTGTGGCAATTGGTGTCGACCCGCACGGCCCGAACGACACGCCTGATTTGTCCGGCTTGCGCTATGGCAAGGTCTGCATCTTGAGCGACGCGGACGTGGACGGCTCACACATCCAGGTGTTGTTGCTGACGCTGTTTTTCCGTCACTTCCCCAAGCTGATCGAGTCGGGCAATGTGTATGTGGCGCGGCCCCCTTTGTTCCGAGTGGACGTGCCTGCGCGCGGCAAAAAGCCCGCGGCCAAGATGTATGCGCTGGACGAGGGCGAGTTGACCGCGATTTTGGACAAGTGCGCCAAAGACGGTGTGCCCAAAGACAAATGCAGCATCAGCCGTTTCAAAGGCTTGGGCGAGATGAACGCCGAACAACTTTGGGACACCACCTTGAACCCTGACACCCGCCGCTTGCTGCCGGTGCAGTTGGGTGTGCTGGATTTCTCCCAAACCGAGGGCCTGATCACCCAATTGATGGGCAAGGGCGAGGCCGCAGCGCGGCGTGAACTGATGGAGTTGCACGGCGACGCCATCGAGATTGATGTTTGACCATGAGTGATACACCTGTTGTGGATTTGAACGCCTCGTCCGAGTCGGACGACGGCATCGCCTTAGGGCATTACGCCCAACGCGCCTACCTGGAATACGCCTTGAGCGTGGTCAAGGGCCGTGCCTTGCCCGATGTGTGCGATGGCCAAAAGCCGGTGCAGCGGCGCATCTTGTATGCCATGTCCCGCATGGGCCTGGGCTTTGGCGGGGCGAATGGCGCAGTCGGTGCCAGGCCTGTCAAAAGCGCCCGCGTGGTCGGCGATGTGCTGGGCCGCTACCACCCGCACGGCGACAGCGCGGCCTATGACGCCTTGGTGCGCATGGCGCAAGATTTCTCGCAGCGCTACCCCTTGATTGACGGCCAAGGCAACTTTGGCTCACGCGACGGCGACGGCGCGGCTGCGATGCGCTACACCGAGGCCCGCTTGGCACGCATCACCAATTTGCTGCTCGACGAGATCGACGAAGGCACGGTGGACTTCCAGCCCAACTACGACGGCTCGACCGAAGAACCCCGCCAGTTGCCAGCGCGTTTGCCGTTTGCCTTGCTCAATGGTGCCAGTGGCATCGCGGTGGGCATGGCCACCGAAATCCCCAGCCACAACTTGCGCGAAGTCGCCGACGCCTGCGTGGCGCTGATCAAAAACCCCAAGCTCAGCAACGAAGAACTGTTTGCGCTGATTCCTGGTCCGGACTATCCCGGCGGCGGCCAAATCATCAGCAGTGCCTCGGACATTGCCGACGCTTATGCCTCTGGCCGTGGCTCGCTGAAAGTGCGGGCACGTTGGGTGATTGAAGACCTGGCGCGTTCGCAGTGGCAGTTGGTGGTGAACGAACTCCCGCCCGGCGTCAGCAGCCAAAAAGTGCTGGAAGAAATCGAAGAACTCACCAACCCCAAGGTCAAGACCGGCAAAAAAGCCCTCAGCCCTGAGCAAACCCTGCTCAAGGCCACGGTGTTGGCGGTGCTCGACGGTGTGCGAGATGAGTCCAGCAAAGACGCCCCTGTGCGACTGGTGTTCGAGCCGAAAACCCGCACGATCGAACAGCAAGAACTCATCACCACCTTGCTGGCGCACACCAGTTTGGAGACCAGCTCGTCAATCAACCTGACCATGGTGGGTTTGGACGGCAAGCCCGTCCCCAAAACGCTGCGCCAAATGTTCGAGGAATGGATCGCGTTTCGCCAAACCACGGTTCAGCGCCGCTCCCAGCACCGCTTGGACAAGGTGCTGGCGCGTATCCACATCTTGGAAGGCCGCCAGTTGGTGTTGCTCAACATCGACGAGGTGATCCGCATCATCCGCCACAGCGACGAACCCAAGCCCGCCCTGATCGCCCGCTTCCAGCTGTCTGATCGCCAAGCCGACGATATTTTGGACATCCGCTTGCGCCAACTGGCGCGACTCGAAGCCATCAAGATCGAGCAAGAACTCAAAGAACTGCGCGAAGAACAAGGCCGCTTGGAGGACATCTTGGGCAGCGCCTCGTCTTTGCGCCGTTTGATGGTCAAGGAAATCGAGGCCGACGCCAAGACCTTTGCCGACGAGCGCCGCACCCTGATCCAGGCCGAGAAAAAAGCCGTGGCTGAAGTGAAAGTGATAGACGAGCCGGTCACGGTGGTGGTGTCTGACAAAGGCTGGGTCAGGGCTCGCCAAGGCCATGGCCACGACCCCAGCAGTTTCGCTTTCAAGGCGGGCGACGAACTCTACGACACCTTCGAGTGCCGCACGGTCGACCAACTCATTGCCTTTGGCTCGAATGGCCGGGTTTACTCGGTGCCCGTGGCGTCCTTGCCAGGTGCGCGGGGAGACGGCCAGCCGGTCACCACCTTGGTCGATGTCGAATCCGGCACCCAACTCGTGCATTACTTTGCCGGTCCCGCCACGCTCACTTTGCTCATCAGCGGTTCGGGCGGCTATGGCTTTATTTGTTGCATCGACAACCTGATTTCACGCAACAAAGCAGGCAAGGCGTTTGTGAATTTGGCCGAAGGCGAAACCCTGTGCGTGCCGTCCCTGGTCGGCGGTGGCAATGGGGCGACGCCCTTGCCGATCGCCACCCACGTGGCCTGTGCTTCGACGGGTGGGCGCATTCTCACTTTTGACATCACCGAGCTCAAAGCCATGGAAAAAGGCGGGCGCGGCTTGATGCTGATGGACCTCGAAGCCAAGGACACTTTGGCCGGTGCCGCCGCCTACACCCGCAGCATCACCCTTTTGGGTGTGGGGCGTGGGGGCAAAAACCGCGACGAAACACTTGAGATCAGAAGCCTGAACAATGCGAAAGCTGCGCGGGCCCGCAAGGGCAAGGTGGCTGACCTCGGCTTCAAGCCCACGCATGTGTTGCGGCTCGAATGAATTCCATTTACTGAAGGCAGGTTTTATGCGAAGAAGTCTCAAACGGTGTGTTGCCCATTCCGGGTTGGTTCTGGCGATGGGTCTTTGCAGTGGGGTGGTCTGGGCGCAGGACAAGGCCGAGCCCGCCAAAGCCGCTGGCCCCCGACCCGCCATGACAGTCACGGTCGCGCAGGCGCAAACCCAAAACCTCACCCAACGCCTGAGCGCCAACGGCACGGTGGCCGCTTGGCAAGAAGCCAGCATTGGCGCGGAGATTGGCGGTTTGCGCTTGACCGAGGTGCGCGTGAACGTGGGCGACCAGGTCAAGGCCGGGCAGGTGTTGGCGGTGTTTGCCACGGAGACGGTGCAAGCGGGCATCAACCAAGCCAAAGCGGCCTTGAACGAAGCCAAGGCGGTCGCTTCTGAAACCCAGGCCAATGCCGACCGTGCGCGGGCTTTGCAACCCAGCGGCGTGATCAGCGCCCAGCAGTTCAACCAGTACCTGACCGCCGAGGCCACGGCCAAAGCGCGTGTCGAGTCAGCCCAGGCGGCACTCGCGGTGCAAGAACTGTTGTTGCGCCAAACCCAAGTGAAAGCACCTGACAACGGCGTGATCTCTGCCCGCACCGCCAGCGTGGGCGCGGTGCTGGGTGTGGGCACCGAGTTGTTTCGGTTGGTGCGCGGCAACCGTTTGGAGTGGCGTGCCGATTTGGTGTCCTCCGAGTTGTTTCGCATCAAGCCTGGTCAAAAAGTGCGCATCAGCACGCCGCCACAAGGCGAAGTCAATGGCACGGTGCGCATGGTCGCGCCCACAGTCGATCTGCAAAACCGCACCGGTGTGGTGTATGTCGATTTACCTGCATCCGCCATGGGTGTCTTGAAGCCTGGCATGTTTGCCCGGGGCGAGTTTGAATTTGGCAGCACCGCTGCCCGTTTGGTGCCGCAGCAGTCAGTGGTCATGCGCGACGGTTTTCAGCAGGTGTTTGTGCTGGGTGCTGATCAACGCGTGAGCCTGCACAAGGTGAGCGTGGGCCGCCGTCAAGGCGAACTGCTGGAGATCACCCAAGGCTTGCCAGACAACGCCAAGGTGGTGGTGCGCGGCGCGGGCTTCCTGACCGCGGGTGACCTGGTGAAGGTTGTGCCATGAACGTCTCCGCATGGTCGATACGCAACCCCGTGCCTTCGGTGGTGCTGTTTGTGTTGCTGAGTTTGGCGGGTCTCTTGGCCTTCAAGGCCATGAAGGTGCAGAACTTCCCCGACCTGGACCTGCCCACCATCGTGGTGTCGGCGGCCTTGCCAGGGGCCGCGCCCGGACAGATGGAAACCGAGGTGGCGCGCAAGATTGAAAACGCCGTGGTCTCGGTGCAAGGCCTGAAAAACATCTACACCAAGGTGCAAGACGGCGCGGTGATGATCACCTGCGAATTCCGTATCGAAAAGCCAGTGCAAGAGGCCCTGGACGAAATCCGCTCGGCTGTCAACGGCGTGCGCGGTGACTTGCCCGCTGACATGCTCGAGCCCACCGTCAGCAAGCTCGATTTCGCTGGCACCCCTGTGCTGGCCTTCACCATTGCCGCGCCCGACTTGGATGCCGAAGGCTTGAGCTGGTTTGTCGACCAAACCGTGGCACGTCGCTTGTTGTCGGTCAAGGGCGTGGGCGCGGTCAACCGCGTGGGCGGTGTCAAACGGGAAGTCGCGATTGCCCTGGACCCAGTGCGCATGCAGGCCTTGCGCATCAGCGCGGCCGATGTGTCGCGCCAACTCAAACAAGTGCAAAGCGAGAGCGCTGCTGGCCGTACCGATTTGGGTGGCAGCGAGCAACCTATCCGCACCCTGGCCACGGTCGGTTCGGCCGCTGAATTGGCGGACCTGGAGTTGTCGCTCGGGCAGGGTGGGCGCATTCGCTTAGGAGACATCGCGCAGGTCAGTGACACCGTGGCCGAGCAACGCTCAGCTGCCTACCTCAATGGCCAACCCGTGGTGGGTTTTGAAATCACCCGCAGCCGTGGTGCGAGCGAGGTGGAAGTGGGCGCTGCGGTGCAAAAGGCCTTGACCGAGTTGCGTGCCAACCACCCCAACATCGACATCACCAACGCGTTTGACTTTGTGACCCCGGTCGAAGAGGAATACCAAGCCTCGCTGATCTTGTTGTATGAAGGCGCCTTGTTGGCGGTGCTGGTGGTGTGGCTGTTCTTGCGCGATTTGCGCGCTACCTTCGTGTCTGCCGTGGCCCTGCCGCTGTCGGTGATTCCCGCCTTCATCGGCATGTGGTACCTGGGCTTTTCCATCAACGTCATCAGCCTGTTGGCCCTGTCCTTGGTGGTCGGTATCTTGGTCGACGACGCGATCGTTGAGGTGGAGAACATCGAGCGGCATTTGCACATGGGCAAGACCCCTTTCAAAGCTGCGATGGAAGCAGCGGATGAAATTGGCCTGGCCGTGATTGCCACCACCTTCACACTGGTTGCGGTGTTTTTGCCCACCGCGTTCATGAGCGGCGTACCGGGTAAGTTTTTCAAACAGTTTGGTTGGACTGCCGCTTTGGCCGTGTTCGCTTCCTTGGTGGTGGCACGGATGCTCACCCCCATGATGGCGGCTTACATGTTGAAGCCCACCAACAAACCCGCGCCAGTGCCGTTTTGGATGCCTGGTTATTTGCGTACCGTGCGTTGGTGCTTGAACCACCGTTTCTGGACCGCGCTGGGTGCCGGGGCTTTTTTCATGGGTTCCTTGGCCTTGATTCCCTTGCTGCCGACCGGTTTCATTCCACCCGACGACAACTCGCAAACGCAGGTTTACCTGGAGCTGCCCCCGGGGACTTCCTTGTCCCAAACCCAGCAAGCCGCGGAGGATGTGCGCCAACGGATTGCCCAAATCCCGCAGATCCAAAGCGTCTACACCACCATCGGTGGCGGCTCGGCGGGCGCCGACCCTGGCATGCCCCAAGGTGCGTCGGAGACACGCATGGCAACCCTGACGATTCAACTCACCAAGCGCGGCGAGCGTCCGCGCAAGGGCGTGATCGAAAACCAAATACGCGATTTGCTGTCGGCGATTCCTGGTGTGCGCACCAAGGTGGGCCTGGGTGCCTCCGGCGAGAAATACCTGATCATGCTCACCGGTGACGATCCGACCGCGCTGCAGCAATCAGCCACCGCGTTTGAGCGCGACTTGCGCACCATCCCTGGCTTGGGTTCGGTCAGTTCCAGTGCGAGCTTGGTACGCCAAGAAATCGCGGTGCGCCCTGACTTTGCCCGCGCCGCCGATTTGGGCGTGACCAGTGCCGCGATTGGCGAGACCTTGCGCATCGCCACTGTCGGCGACTACGACGTGGGCCTGCCCAAACTCAACTTGGCGCAACGCCAAGTGCCCATCATGGTCAAGCTGGCCGACAGCGCGCGACAAGACCTGGACCTGTTGGGGCGCTTGACCGTGCCCGGCAGCAAAGGCCCGGTGTTGCTGGCCGAGGTCGCCACCTTAGAGGCCAGCGGCGGCCCAGCCATCATTGATCGCTACAACCGTGAACGCAATATCCAATTCCAGATCGAGCTATCGGGCAAAGGCCTGGGCGATGTGAAAGAGTTGGTGAAAAACCTGCCCACGGTGCAACAGTTACCCCCAGGCATCAAGTTGGTCGAGGTGGGTGACGCCGAGATCATGGAAGAGTTGTTCGCCAGTTTTGCGCTGGCGATGCTCACCGGTATCTTGTGTATTTATTTGGTGTTGGTGCTGCTCTTCAAGAGCGTGTTGCACCCGGTCACGATCTTGGCGGCACTGCCCCTGTCTTTGGGGGGTGCGTTTGTCGGCTTGTTGATTGCTGACAAAAGCTTCTCCATGCCCTCGCTGATTGGTTTGATCATGCTCATGGGTGTGGCGACCAAGAACTCGATTTTGTTGGTCGAGTACGCGATCGTGGCGCAACGTGACATGGGCTTGAGCCGGTTTGACGCCTTGATGGACGCCTGCCAAAAACGGGCCCGTCCGATCATCATGACCACCATCGCCATGGGTGCAGGCATGTTGCCGATCGCAGCCGGCTGGGGCACATCCGATGGCAGCTTCCGCTCGCCGATGGCGGTGTCGGTGATTGGTGGCTTGATCACCTCCACCTTCCTCAGCTTGCTGGTGATTCCAGCGGTTTATTTGTATGTCGATGACTTTGGTTTGCTGGTCGCGCGGCTGTGGGGCAAAGTCAGGCCTTCAAGTCACTGAGTAAAGCCTAAAGCTCAAAGGTGCAGTTCGGCAATCATCTCGATTTCGACACACGCGCCCATGGGCAGTTGCGCCACTCCAAAGGCGCTGCGAGCATGCAAGCCCGCATCGCCCATGATGTGGCCGAGCAACTCGCTGCAGCCGTTGGTGACCAGGTGGTGTTCGGTGTACGTGGGGCTGGAGTTGACCAAGCTCGTGACCTTCACGATGCGTTTGACCTTGTGCAAATCGCCTCCGCAGGCGGCACTCAAGGTGCCCAAGAGGTCAATGGCGACGCTTTTGGCGGCCAGTTTGCCGGTGTCGGTGTCCATGTTGGTGCCCAGCTGACCGACCCATGGTTTGCCGTCTTGCTTGGCGATGTGGCCGCTGATGAACACCAGGTTGCCGGTTTGGACAAAGGGCACATAAGCGGCCGCAGGGATGGCCACGGGCGGCAGTTGGATATTCAAGGCTTGCAGGCGTTGGTGGATGGACATGGTGTGGATATCGGTTGGGAGAGACAGGACGGAGTGTAGGACCTGGCCGCCCAGCCCCAGCAGCCACCCAGCCTTGCCGATGGGATTCAAGTCTGTTGGGTTCAGGTCGATTCAATGAACATGAAGTTATTTCCCACCCTCGTTCAGTGCCTCGCCGGTATCTTGCTGATGCTGGGCGGTGGCTTGGCGCAAGCGGAATGGGTGGAATTGCTCAAAGATGACGACATCACCTACGCCTGGGAAAAAGACTCGGTGCGAGCGGTGCACATCAACCGGATTGCCTGGACCATGACCAATTTGGCCGCGCCTTCCAAAGCACCCAATGGCGATGAATACCAGTCCTCCATGGCACGTTGGCGCATCCAATGCAAAACCGACTCCTTCGTCAAGTTGTCTGAAAGCTATTACGCCAAGCCTGAGGGCAAGGGCCGCGAAGTAGCCGCTTACGAAACCGCTGACTGGCGTCCGCGGGATGCAGCGATTCGACCCGGCTCGTACCTGGCACTGCTGAAAAAACAGATTTGCACTGACCCTCAGCCCTGAGCGGTTTGCCTACAGTTCCTTCCCACCCCGCCCGGCTGCGGGTGATGGACTGGAAGGGAGCTGCCTCTGACGCCTCGTTTTGCCTGGCTCACGCCCATGTTGTTGGCATGGTTGCTGGGCACGGCCGTGCATTTGTGCCAACCCAGGTTGTGGTCACTGACCGAGACCGCTGGCGGATTGTTGGGCGCCACTGGCTTGGCCCTGGTCTGTCTCGGCTTGTTGCGCGGTTGGCCGCCTCTCCAACACCCTTTGCGCAGACGCTGGGTGCACTTGGTGTGGGCCATGGGTCTGGTGGCGATGCTGGCGTTTGGGAGTGTCAACCTGCGCGCCCTGGCTTTCATGCAAACCCGCTTGAACCCCGCTTTGGAGGGGGTAGACCTGCTGGTCACCGGCGTGGTGGCCAGCATGCCACAGACCGGTGCAGACAGCATGCGGTTTCAGTTTGCGCCGGATCATGCGCGGGGCTTGCATGACCTGCAAACGCAAGGTTTACCCAGCCTGCTGCAGCTGGCTTGGTATCAGCAGGCCTGGGGAGGCGAGCGAAAGACCTTGCCCCAGCTGAAAGCGGGCGAGCGTTGGCAACTGGTGGTTCGCCTGAAAAGGCCACACGGGTTGACCAACCCAGGTGGGTTTGACGCAGAACTGTGGCTCTGGGAGCAGGGTGTCCAAGCCACCGGCCACGTGCGCGATGGTGCCCGATACCCTGCCGCGGTGCGCGTCGCACACACTTGGCAATACCCAGTTCAGCAATGGCGCCAAGCCGTGCGTTCGCGCATCCTGCAAACCATCCCCGAGCCACGCTGGGCGGGCTTGATCTCAGCCTTGCTGATCGGTGACCAAGCAGCCATCACGCACAGTGACTGGGACATGTTTCGCATCACCGGCATTGCCCATTTGATGAGCATCTCGGGCCTGCACATCACCCTGTGGGCCTGGTTGGCACAGCGCTTGGTGGGATATCTTTGGCGCCGCAGTGATCTGTGGGGTCCCTCATGGTGCTTGGCCTATCCCGCCCCCTGGGCCGCATGGTGGGGCGGCATGGTGTGCGCGCTGGTGTATGCGGTGTTCAGCGGTTGGGGCGTGCCTGCCCAACGCACCTTGGTGATGTTGGCGGTCGCCGGCGCACTGCGTTGGCGAGCGTGGCATTGGCCCGGTCTGACCCAGTGGCTGTTGGCGGCAGTGATGGTGGTGCTGCTTGACCCTTGGGCATTGCTGCAAAGCGGGTTTTGGTTGAGCTTTGTGGCGGTGGGCATTTTGTTTTTGGGTAACCCGCAACCAGACCCGGCTGCCGCAGCGTCAAGCAGCAGGTGGCAACGTGCCCTGCAGTCACTGCGGTTGCTGTGGCATGAGCAATGGCGCATCAGCCTGTGCCTGGCGCCCCTGACGGTGGTGTTGTTTCAGCAGTTGTCATTGGTCGGCTTGCTGGTGAATCTGTTTGCGATTCCCTGGGTCACCTTGGTGGTCACACCCTTGGCGTTTTTGGGGAGTGTGTTTGCGCCTGTGTGGTGGTTGTGCAGCGGAGCACTGCAAGCCTTGTGCGCGGTGACAGAGCCGCTCGCCAAACTGCCATGGGCGGTGTGGCAGGTGCCTGCGCCGCCGTGGTGGGTCGGGCTGATGGGCATGGCCGCGGGCGCGGTCTTGGCTTGGCGACGGTTGGGGCGATGGCGTTGGACTGCACTGGCTTTGCTGCTGCCCGTGCTGGTGTGGCCCGTGGCCAGGCCTGCCGCAGGTGCGTTTGATTTGCTGGCGGCTGACATCGGGCAAGGCAACGCGGTCTTGGTCCGCACCGCACAGCACAGCCTGTTGTTTGACGCGGGACCGCGCTTTGGCAGCGACAGTGATGCGGGGGAACGGGTGTTGCTGCCCTTGTTGCAACGCACGGCTGAACACCTGGACACCGTGGTCTTGAGCCACCAAGACAGCGACCACACCGGCGGCGCATTCTCGGTGTTGAAAGCGCAACCGCAGGCGCGGGTGTTGTCGTCGATTGACCAAGCACATTGGATCGCCAATCAGTTGTCGATCAAGCGCTGTGAAGCCGGACAAGGCTGGGTGTGGGATGGCGTGCGCTTTGACATCGTTCACCCCCTGGCAGCGGATTACGAAAGGGTGCTTTCACCGAACGCCCGCAGCTGCGTTTTACGCATCCAAGCCAACGATCGCGTGGCCTTGCTCAGCGCAGACATTGATGCCATTCAAGAACTGGCCTTGGTGCAGCGCATGGGCGAGGCCTTGCGTGCCGACGTGTTGCTGGTGCCGCACCACGGCAGCAAAACTTCGTCCACCCAGGTGTTTTTGGATGCCGTGCAACCCCGCTTTGCGCTGTTCCAAATCGGCTATCGCAACCGCTATGGCCACCCTGCGCCGCAAGTGCTGCAACGCTATCTGGCGCGAGGCATCGCGGTCAGGTTGTCGCCTGAGTGTGGTGCCATGACCTGGCGCAGTGAGTCGCCTGACCAGTTGGTGTGTGAAAGGCAAGAGAACAGGCGGTATTGGCGGCATCAGCCTGAATGAGGAAGTTTGGCAACACCATTTAATTCATAAGTTAATTAAAGATCACTTAAATAAATACCATTGGCTTCTTTTGCTACCATGCGTGCTCTTTTTATAAATAGTACTTAATGAGTCTCAATTGGTCTGAAATGAATACCAGGGCACTTGCTTTCAGCAAGGTCTGGGCGGATGCCTGCAATGAAAAGAGCCAGAGCATTCCTTTTTGGATCGATTTCTTCGACATCTTTGGCATTCCCAACAAACGGGTGGCCAGTTTCGAGCACAACATCAAAAAACTGAACGGCGCGACTGGTTTTGTGGATTTGTTTTGGCCGGGCAAATTGCTGGTGGAGCAAAAGTCGCTGGGCAAGGACATGGCCAAGGCACACGACCAGGCCATGGACTATTTGCAGGGCATTGAAGACCACGAGTTACCCGAGCTGGTGGTGGTCTGCGACTTTGGTCGCTTTCAGCTGCGCCGCTTGGCCACGGGCGAGGTGCTGCATTTCAAGCTCTCGGAATTGCACAAGCACCTCAAGCAGTTTGGCGTGTTGGTGGGTTACAAGGTGCAGGCCATTCGGCCCGAAGACCCGGTCAACATCAAAGCGGCAGAGCGCATGGGGCGTTTGCACGATGCCCTGAAAGACAGCGGCTACG
>CAMDCZ010000042.1 GCA_945890735.1 Bordetella parapertussis
GCCTTGGGACAAAAGTCTGAAAATTTCATACTCACGCGAAGTCAGTGATGCGATTCGTTGGCTCTCATCGGTTTGCACACTCGCTGCCAATTCATGGTTCAGACCAGGGGTGGCAAATACCTCGCCTCTGAACACCGTGTGCACTGCCCTCACCAACTCTTCTGGTTGCGCATTCTTGGACACAAAGCCCATCGCGCCAGTCTGCATGGCTCGCTGAACCACCTGGGCCGAGTCGTACATGCTGCAAACCAGCACCCGGGCTGCCGATTCACGCGCCAGGATTTTTTGCAACAAGGCCAAGCCACCCACACCGGGCATGGACAAATCGGTGACCGTCACATCTGGCGAATGCGTCACAAAGGCATGGTAGCCCTCGTCCGCCGTGTTGGCCTCTGCCACGACTTCGATGGCGTGGTCTTGCGACAGCAACCGCCAATAACCAGAACGAACGACCGGATGGTCATCGACCAGCAAGACGCGGATCATGGCGCACCCCCTGATGGCAACCAAACCGACACCTTCAAGCCCTGGCCCAAGGTGCTTTCAAGCTGCAACTGCCCACCCAAACTGGCCACACGCTCGCGCATACCCAGCAAACCAAAACCAGCATGGTTGGCATGGACGTCAAACATGCCAATGCCGTTGTCATGCATGACCAAATGCAAATCACCGCTGTCTGACTGACTGATCCGAACGATGACTTGGCTGGCCTGGGCATGGCGCGCCACATTCGTCAAACCCTCTTGCACCAGCCTGTAGACAGTGACGTTGAGATAGTCATTCGTGTCTGTGAGCAGCGCATCCGCTTGAAATTGACACTGCACCCCTGAGCTGACTTGCCATTGGGCACAAAGCGATTCAATCGCATCGAACAAACCCATGCTGTCCAACACCGCCGGTCGCAAACGCTGCAACATGTTGCGGGTCATCTGCGACACCTGTTGCGCAGACGCAGAAATGCGCTGCGCTGATGCCATCACTTCGTCAAATGAAAGCTTGCCCATGGACAACACAGCCGCTTCGGTTCGGATGGCTGTGCAAGTCTGGCCCATTTCATCGTGCAAATCGCGCGCCAATGCGCGTCGTTCATCTTCTTGGGCTGAAAACAAACGTTGGGCCAGGTCGCTGTTGTGGCTGAGCAGTTCCTGCACTTTGTGCTCGGAGCGAATGCGCTCTTGGACTTCCCGTTGCGCGTCACGGGTTCGACGCCAAGAGTACCAAGTCAGCCCCAGACTCAACACCAGCAATGCCCAGGGAACTTCATCGAGTTGCAACGGCTCATGGCCACGTGTGTAGAAAGTGACCGATTCGGCCCACTCGAAATTCACGGCGTAAAGCCAAAAAATCGCTACCGCCAACAACACCCAGAGCAAATCTTTTTGAGCACGTTTGAGATTCATCCGGCCATTCTAGGCAGAACAAATGCTGTCTGAGCTTGACTTGGCTGACCGGGAATCATTCCCGCATTCACCAGCTGTTTCGCAGCTGCCGTAGTTTGACAAACACGGTTTCTGCATCGGGGTTGGCCGGCAAGTCTGGAAAGGCGGCCTTCAACTGCGTTTTGACCGTGGCTTGGTCCAAACGGAAAAACGTGTTGACCTCTCTCTCCATGGCCAAGGTGGTCACCAACGGTGCATTCAGGTCTTGGCCCGTCACCTGGTCGAGCAAAGCTTGAGCGCGCAGGTTGTCTGGTTCACGATCCATGGTGAAGCGCAAATTGTTTTCGATGTAATCATGACCCGGGTAGATCAAGGTGTTGGCAGGCAGGGTGTTGAGTTGATTGGCAAAGGTGCTGTAGAGGGACTTGGCATTGCCCCCGTTGTGGCAATTGCCAGCGCCTGCATTGAACAACGTATCCCCTGAAAACAAAGCGGGTTGGTCGGTGTGGGCGCGCAAGCAGACATGGCACATGGTGTGTCCCGGCGTGTCCAGGGCTTCAAGCTCAACGGTTTTGCCCACCTTGATGATGTCGCCGGCGATCAAACCGCGGAACATCCCAGGGATGCTGTCTTTGGCTTTGGCATGCGCCAAAACTTTCGCGCCTGTGGCAGCCACCACTGCCTCGTTGCCGCCAATGTGGTCAAAATGTTCGTGGGTGTTGAGGATTTGGGTGATGTCCCAACCCTGGTCTTTGGCAGCCTTTAAACATTTGTCACTGTCCAAAGGGTCAATCGCCAAGGCCTCGCCTGTTTCAGCACAAGCAATCAAGTAATTGAAATTGCGGTAGGGGTTGGCGGTCCAAATCTGTTTGACGATCATGCTTTGCCTTGGGAGTCTTGGGCTTCATCATAGTTTCATCAGAAAGTCATATTCGCTCTTTAAGCTTGCTCAGACGACCCACCTGAAGGCGTCAATGAACATCCTTGGATTGACATCAACGCAAAGAGGGGCCAATGCACTACCGAGCTGTATTCATTTCAGATCTTCACCTTGGCACACCAGGCTGCCAAGCCGATGCGTTGCTCGACTTCCTCAAATCCCACAGCAGCGACCACCTTTACCTGGTCGGCGACATTGTTGACGGCTGGCAACTGCGGCGCAAATGGCACTGGCCTCAAGCCCACAATGACGTGGTTCAAAAAATCTTGCGTCGTGTTCGCAAGGGTTGCAACGTGGTTTACATCCCGGGCAACCATGATGAATTTGCGCGTGATTTTGTCGATCACCACTTTGGTGGCGTGCAAGTCCTGGAAGAAGCCACCCACACCATGCTGGATGGCCGACGCTTGTGGTTGATACACGGAGACTATTTCGACCCGGTGGTGAAATATGCCAAATGGTTGGCTTATGTGGGCGACAGTTTGTATGAATTGACATTGCGCATCAACCGACATTTCAACCGCATCCGCGCTCGCATGGGCTTGCCCTATTGGTCCTTGTCAGCCTTTTTGAAGGGCAAAGTGAAAAAGGCCCTGAACTTCGTGGCTGATTTCGAAAAAGCAGTGGCCCACGAGGCCGACAAACGTGGTTACCAAGGGGTGGTCTGTGGCCATATCCACCGCGCCGAAATACGCATGATCGATGGCATCATTTATTGCAACGATGGCGATTGGGTTGAGAGCCGGTCTGCCTTGGTTGAACATGTGGATGGTCGGCTCGAGTTGATTTTTTGGGACCAGGTGGTGGATTTCGTCCCCGCCATTGAGCAGCCTGTGGGCCAAACCACCACCAGACCAGCGCCCGTGCCAGTGGCCATGCCGGTGACCTCTCAAGTGGCTCAACCAACGCTTTGAAAGCCAAAGCCGCGCCGGGCTTTCATTGGCTGATCAGCGCCCAATTCGTCTCTGCACTGGCCGACAACGCGCTGTTGTTGCTGACCATGGCTGTGCTCATGGAGCAAGGACATGCTGCGTTTTGGATTCCGCTGCTGAAGTTGATGTTCACACTTTCTTACGTGGTGTTGGGTCCCTGGGTTGGCGCTTGGGCCGACACTTGGCCCAAACAACGCGTGATGATGTGGGCCAATGCCGTCAAAGCAGTGGCCTGCTCAGCCCTGCTCATGGGCTGGAGTCCATTGCTGGCCTTTGCCATGGCAGGGCTTGGAGCTGCCATTTATGCGCCTGCCAAGTACGGATTGATCACCGAACTCGAACCGCCTGAGCGTTTGGTCGCTGCCAATGGCTGGATTGAGGTGAGCACTGTCTGCGCAGCATTGTTTGGGGTGATGTTGGGCGGTTTGTTGGTCGCCGACCACTGGCTGGTCAGCGGTCCATATCAGGTCCTGCAAACGGTTTTGCCGCAGACCAGTCTGTACGTGGGCTCCATGTTGGTGCTGTTGCTTCTCTATGTCGCTTCTGCACTTTTGAATCTGCGCATCCCAGACAGTGGTGTGCGGTATGCGGCCAGCAGTTGGCACGTCAAGGCAGTCTGGCTGCGGTTCAAGTCGGATCACCTCACACTGTGGCGTGACCCCCTGGGGGGGATCAGCTTGTCAGTCACCACTTTGTTTTGGGGTGTAGGTGCCACATTGCAATTGCTGGTCTTGGCGTGGGCGCAAGACACACTGTCACTGAACCTGACGCAGGCAGCCTACCTGCAAGGCGCAACGGCCGTGGGGGTGGTGTGCGGGGCGGTCTTGGCGGCGCGACTGATTGCATTGAATCGCGCACCCACGGTGATCGCCATGGGCATGGTGTTGGGATTGATGCTCCCCCTGATGTCGGTGGTTTCCGCTTGGCAGATTGCCATCGTCTTGATCTTTGCGATTGGTGTGGTGGGCGGTTTTTTTGTGGTGCCCATGAATGCCATGCTGCAGCACCGAGGCGTTCAATTGCTCAGTGCAGGCCGTTCTATTTCAGTTCAAAACGTCAATGAAAACGCCAATATTTTGTTCATGATGGGTGTCTACAGCGCCTTGCTCTATGCCCAAGTCGATGTCAGCACACTGTCTTGGCTGCTCGGCGGCTTGGTCACGTTCGGCATGGCGTGGGTGCGCTGGCGGTACCAGCGCATCGCCCGCCACCAAGCACTTTGACTCAAGGCAGCTTGAACAGGGCTTGGCCCATCTTGATCGGCGTTCCCTCGCAGAGGCCAGCTGCCCATTGAAAGCCATTGGGGACAAACACAATGATGGTGGAGCCGTGTTGAAACCAACCCAGCTCCTCACCCTTGCGAAAGGCCGTGTCACAGGCGATCTCATCTGGCCCTGTGTAGCGCGTATGCAGCAATTCGGGGATCGCGTGCAAACGGATGCTGGCTACCAAAACGGCGGCCACGGGCACCAAAGCCACGGGGTACTTAGAGGGACCTGCTTCCAGTCGCAACAAGGCTCGCTCGTTTTTGCAAAACAACTTCTCCACCCGTTTGAGGGCAATGGGATTGACGTTCCAGGTATCGCCAGAGAAGTACTTCACCTGCGTGAGCTTGCCATCGCAAGGCGCGTGAAACCGGTGGTACATGGATGAGGTGATGCGGATGGTCATGAACAAACCATCTCGCCAATCGGCATGGTCTGCATGGCCCAGCAAATCATCCAAGGTGTAGGGAAATCCTTTGGCCTGGTAAAGCGCACCATCGACGACTTGCCCCATGGCGCCAACGATGCCGTCGCAGGGGCTGGTGAATGCCTGTGGGTCAGCGTCCACGGTTCGGGCGCCTGGTTTGAGTTCACGGATAAAGCAATCGTGCAGGCTCTCAAACTCGGTTTTTTTAGCCTCGCTCAAGTCCAGGTCGGCAAACGATCGCCACACAGCGATGGAAGCGTTTTTCACCCACGGGGTTTTGATTTGACTGAACCAACCCATGAAATGCGTGAGCGCCAAGCGTGGGATGCGGTTGGTCAGTAAAAAGTTCAGGTCCTCATTGGCTCCGATTTTATGAAACAGCGTTCGAATAGTCATCAATTTTTCATCCTCATGTCATACAACGGGGTTTTGGGTTAAGGAGATATCAGCCATGGAAGGGGTGGAATCAATCATGACAATTGCTTTGTGGGTTCTGACGGGTTTTCTGGGGGTTGCGTTGCTGATGAAAGTCACGCAGCGACTGCAACTGTCTTTGGCCAAGCATCCCTCGTTGGGTGGGCATTTGCGCATGGCCAAACGGGTTGCCAAATGGATTCCGGGGTACAGCTACACCCCAGACAAGTGGTTTTCTGCAGACGGTGCACCCCAAGCCATTGCGGATCAACGCCGCACAGCGCTCTCGAGCCTGGGCCAAGCCTTGAAGTCCAGGAGCCCTGAAACCCTGGCCCAAACCGCAGCCACCAAACCCATGGTCTCGGACATGCAACTCACCAGCCAGTACCGCGTCCCATTTCAATTTCGCGACTTGCTTTCCCAGTACATCCAGACGGGCAGTTTCTGGCGCGAAAGCGAAGGTGCTTGGTTGACCGACTTGGATGGCAACCGATTCATCGATGTCACTGGCTCGTATGGCGTGAACTTGTTTGGACTGGACTTCTACAAAAGCTGTATCCAAGAGGGTGCGGCCATGGCGGAGAAATTGGGCCCGGTGCTGGGCTCTTACCACCCTTGCGTGCTGGACAACGTCAAGCAACTGTGCGCCATTTCTGGCCAAGAGGAAGTGTCTTTTCACATGTCGGGCACAGAAGCGGTCATGCAAGCTGTTCGTTTGGCAAGGTACCACACCAAAAAGCGCAAACTCGTTCGATTCACCGGGGCATACCACGGCTGGTGGGACGATGTTCAGCCCGGACCCGGCAACCCCATGCCGCCGTCGAGCGAGAGCTTGACCCTCAACGAAATGCACCCCAACACGCTTCGGGTGTTGCGCAATCGAAATGACATCGCCTGCGTGCTGGTCAACCCCTTGCAAGCCATGCATGTCAACAAGGCTGCCCCGACAGACTCGACTTTGGTGGACGGCGGGCGGCAAGTGCATTACGACCGCGAAGCCTACACCCAGTGGCTGGCGCAATTGCGCCAAGTCTGTACCGAAAAAGGTATCGCCTTGATCATGGACGAGGTGTTCTTGGGATTCCGATTGGCGCCAGGTGGTGCACAAGCCTATTTCAAAGTCAAAGCAGACATGGTGACTTACGGCAAAACCCTGGGAGGCGGTTTGCCCGTGGGCGTGGTTTGTGGCCAATCGCGCTGGATGAAACGGTTCAATGAGAACAACCCGGGAGACATTTGTTTTGCCCGTGGCACCTTCAACGCGCACCCGTACGTGATGACAACCATGAACGTGTTTTTGAACAGGCTGAAAACGCCTGAGGTTCAAAACCTCTATGCCCATGCCACTGAGCTGTGGCAAGAGCGTCAACGCAAACTCAACCAAGCCCTGGAAGCGGCCGGTTTGCCTGTCAAGGTCGCGGGCATGGAAACCATCTGGTCGGTGCTTTATGACAAACCAAGCCGCTACAACTGGATGCTTCAATACTATTTGCGCGAGCAAGGCATCGCCCTCAGCTGGGTGGGTTCAGGTCGCATGATCTTCAGCTTCAATATGGATGAGGCGGTGTTCGAGATGTTTTGCAAGCAGTTTGTGGCTGCAGCCCAGCGCATGAATGACGATGCATGGTGGTGGACACCGGCCAATGAAACAAACCGCAACATCCGCCGATCCGTGTTCCGGGAGATGTTGCGGTTCAGATTGACTTGAATGGAATCAGTGTGGAGCGGAATTGACGTGAATCATGGGGTCAATGCGCTCACCACGCAACAAATACAAAGGTGCTTTGTGATACAGCATGATGTCGTGGACTGGGTCGGTGATGATCTTCAAACCCCAGGCCACGCCAGCCATCAGGTTTTCCTGCTTCCACAGTTGCAAAACCCTGAACAGCAAACCGGCTACACCTAGGAACAACCAAACCATCGCGGTCATGCGAACGGGGGTGTCTTCATAAGCTTCAGGCACTGCCCAGCTCAAAAACTCTGGTGTCCAAAAGGCCATGACTGGGATGGCGGCACAAATGCTCAACAGCACGATTTTGCGGTTGAGGTTGTAGCCCACTTTGATTTCTTCTTTGTACTCGTGTGAAACCTGGTTCACTTCGTCAAACCCTTTGGGCTCAAAAAAGAAATGTCCAATTTGACGCGTGGTCATGGAAATCAACCAAGCAACCAAGGCCGATACGACGGGATCAATGAACAAAAACACATAAGCCACCAAAAAGGAAATGGCGCTGATCAAATGCAAAGATTGATTGATGCGGCAGTGGTGGTAGAAACGGTGGTCATCCCAGCGCTGGGTTTTGAGGGTCTGCAACAGTTGGTTCATGAAAGCTCCTGATTGATGGACATTGCCACTGAAATGTCACGCTTTCGCATGAAAATTTCATGACACAAGCGCCTTGTATCGGTTTTTTACTTGATTTGACTGCTGACACGCCATTGTCATCAAATTGTTGCAATTGAAGTTCACAGTATGTGCATGAGTACTGAAGCACATATCCAAGTAGAGAGAATTGGTGCACCTCGCGCCCATCTGCATATCTCAGTCGTGACTGAGACCTATCCACCCGACATCAACGGTGTTGCCCACACCCTCTCCAAAATCGTAGAAGGTTTGCAGCTCAAAGGACACGAGTTGTGGCTGATCAGGCCAAAGCACCAAGCTTCTGACAGGGCTCAACAAAAAACGGGTTACCAAGAACTGCTGGTGAAAGGGTTGCCGATCCCCTTTTACAAACAACTGCGCATGGGCTTGCCAGCCAAGCGAGAGCTGACCCGTTTGTGGTCCAAACAACGCCCTGACATCGTGCACATTGCCACCGAGGGGCCGCTGGGCTGGTCAGCGCTGCAGGTTGCGCGCAAAATGAAACTGCCGGTGAGCACCGATTTTCGAACCAACTTTCACGCCTACAGCCAACACTATGGCATCGGGTGGTTAAGCGGTGCGATCATGGCTTACTTGAAAAAATTCCACAACAGCGCACAGGCAACCATGGTGCCCACGGTGCAATTGCAATCCGAGCTAGACAGTGCAGGATTCAAACACCTCTCCGTGGTACCGCGCGGCATAGACACAGACTTCTTCACCCCAGCGCACCGCAGCCCAGCACTGCGCAGCAGCTGGGGTGCGGATGACCATACCCGTGTGTTGCTTTATGTAGGTCGTTTGGCGGCTGAAAAAAACCTGAAGCTGGTCACCCAAACCTACCTGCGCCTCAAGGCCCAACACAAAGACATCAAGCTGGTTTTGGTGGGTGATGGTCCTTTGCGCGAGTCGCTGCAAGCCGCACACCCAGACATCATTTTTGCGGGCTTTCAAACAGGCACACAGCTGGCGCAGCATTACGCCAGCGCCGACATATTTGTCTTTGCCAGCAAAACGGAAACCTTTGGCAATGTCACATTGGAGGCCATGGCATCTGGTTTGGCGGTGGTGGCCTTTCAGCACGCGGCTGCAGGTGAACTGATCCAAAGCGGTGTCAATGGCATGTTGGCCAACCCCGAATCCGACCTGGCGTTTGAAATGGCCACGCAACTGCTGCTCAACAATGTTGAACTGATGAAATACCTGGGCTCTCAAGGCTGCGCCAGTGCGCGGGCATTGAGTTGGCGCATGATTGTCGAAAAAACCGAGCATGTGTTCCACCAAGTGCGTCAACGCCACGTGCAAACCTTTGACATTCCCATGGCTCTTTCATCCACTTCATACCCATGACCAACGCTGAAAAAAAACACGCTATCGATTCGGAGCAAATGCTGCGTATCCGCGAAGATATTTTGGACAGTCTTGATGAAGAACTTGAGATGGAATTCGATGACCGAAGCGACAACGGGTCAGACAAACCACTTGATTCCAAAGTCGACAGGTTGCAGTACTTTCGGCATTTGCTGCGCTTGCAAGGAGAGCTGGTGAAGCTGCAAGACTGGGTGGTTGCCAGCAAGTCCAAGGTGGTGATTATTTTTGAAGGTCGGGATGCCGCCGGCAAAGGCGGTGCGATCAAGCGCATCACGCAGCGTTTGAATCCACGCATATGCCGTGTTGCTGCGCTTCCTGCACCCAATGACCGCGAACGCACCCAATGGTATTTCCAGCGCTATGTGGGTCATTTGCCTGCCGCCGGTGAAATCGTCCTGTTTGACCGCAGTTGGTACAACCGTGCAGGTGTCGAGCGGGTCATGGGGTTTTGTTCTGATGACGATTACGAGGAATTTTTCAGAACCGTTCCGGAGTTTGAAAAAATGCTGGTGCGCAGCGGCATCACCTTGGTGAAGTATTGGTTTTCCATTTCAGACGACGAGCAATATTCGCGCTTCTTGGGTCGCATACACGACCCCTTGAAACAATGGAAATTGAGCCCCATGGACTTGGAGAGCAGACGCCGCTGGGAAGCCTACACCCGCGCCAAGGAAACCATGATCGAGCGAACCCACATACCTGAGGCGCCATGGTGGGTGGTGCAAGCCAACGACAAAAAGAAGGCCCGCCTCAATTGCATCGATCACTTGTTGTCACTGATGCCTTACCAAGAAGTTCAGCACGATGACATCGAATTACCAGCGCGGGTTCGCAACCCAGACTACATTCGCCACCCCGTGCCCAGCGAAATGTACGTGCCTGAGCGCTACTGACTCAGCAGGCGGGTGATTCACCTGCCAATACCGAAATAATCGATGCCGCGCTCTTTCATGCGGTGTGGCTCGTATAAATTGCGGCCATCAAAGACCACAGGTAACTTCAAGGCTTGCTTGATCGCATCAAAGTCGGGTGCCTTGAACTGTCGCCATTCGGTCATGATCACCAAACAATCCGCGCCAGACAACGCGGCTTCTTTGGTACCCGTGAGCATCAGATCGGACCGGTTGCCGTAAATGTGCTGGGCCTCTTCCATGGCGGCGGGGTCAAACGCTTGCACCTTGGCACCTTCAGCCCAAAGCGCCTCCATCAACACCCGGCTTGGTGCCTCGCGCATGTCGTCCGTGTTGGGTTTGAATGACAAGCCCCACAAGGCAATGGTTTTGCCTTGGAGTTGACCTTTGAAGTAGGTCTTCATCTTGTTGAAGATCACCTGCTTTTGCGCTTGGTTGCGGGCTTCCACGGCATTGAGGATCAGCGGCTCAAAACCCAGGCCTTGTGCGGTTTTCACCAATGCACTGACATCTTTGGGAAAGCAACTGCCGCCGTAACCAGCACCCGGATAAATGAAGTGGTAGCCAATGCGCTGGTCACTGCCAATGCCTTGCCTGACAGACTCGATGTCGGCACCAACGCGCTCGGCCAAATTGGCCATCTCATTCATGAAGCTGATCTTGGTGGCCAACATGCAATTGGCTGCGTACTTGGTCAACTCTGCACTTCGCACGCCCATGACAATGATCTTGTCGTGGTTCCGATTGAAGGGCTCGTACAACTCGCGCAATATTTTTTCAGCACGCTCGCTGTTGGTGCCAATCACGATGCGGTCTGGTTTTTGGCAATCAGCAACCGCAGCGCCTTCTTTCAAAAATTCGGGGTTAGACACCACATCGAACGGGATGTCCACCCCCCTGGCCTGAAGCGTGGCTTGCACCATCTCAGCGACTTTGTCTGCGGTACCAACTGGGACAGTGGATTTGTCCACGATGACGGTGTAGCTCGTCATGTGGGTGGCAATGGTTTTCGCCACGGCCAACACATGTTTGAGGTCTGCACTGCCATCTTCGTTCGGTGGGGTGCCCACTGCAATGAACTGCAGCTCGGACTGGGCCACGGCGTCGGCTGCATCGGCGGTGAAGCGCAAACGGCCTTCGGCAAAGTTGCTTTTGACAATCGGCTCCAGACCAGGCTCAAAGATCGGTATCTCACCTTGACGCAATCGCGCCAGCTTGCCTTCGTCAATGTCGACGCAAGTGACCATGTGACCCGCATCAGCCAGCACCGCACCTTGAACCAAACCGACGTAACCTGTCCCAAATACCGAAATTTTCATAAAACCTCTGTGTGTCTTAGCTGATTGAAAAAATCATATTTCAAAAAAATGTCAATTTCATGACCGCCATCTTTTCAATCGGATGGTTTGTCATCAAACAGTCAACTGAAGGAGTGATATTGTCTTGCAACTGGCGGGGGGGCCATCCTTTGCCATGGCTTTTGATCAGAAAGACGGACGAGATGGACTTGATATTGTGGCGACACGCCGAGGCAGTGTTGATTGAAGATGGGCAGCAAGACGCTGACCGCATGCTCACCGCCCGAGGCGAAAGGCAAGCGATTCGCATGTCGAAATGGCTGGAACGTCAACTCCCCGAAGGTGCAAAAATCCTTTGCAGCCCCACCATTCGCACCGAACAAACCGTGACGCCCTTGGGCCGAAAATTCAAATTCAGAGATGAGATTTCACCGCAGGCCACTGTTGAACATGCACTTGAATTGGCGCAATGGCCCAACGCCAAAAACCCGATGGTGTTAGTTTCGCACCAACCCCTGATTGGCCAGATTGTTTCCACCTTGCTGGACATCCCAGACAAAGACTTGGTGATCAAAAAAGGATCTGTGTGGTGGCTGCGTCATCGCGTCAAAGATGGCTTGTCTAAAACAATGCTGGTGGCGGTGCAGTCAGCCGATATGCTTTGATTCATTCAACTGACATTGATTTGTCACAAGTTTTGAGCCATAAAACAAGACACAATGCGGGTTCACTTGCGTAAGGAGCACGTTGATGCGTTCATTTAAAAAAGTCAAACGATTGATTGAAGCCAATCCCCAATCACCGGCTGCTCAAACATTCAGCAAATTGATCTTGTCGCTGGAAACGGAGCAAGCTTTTCCGATGCAAACAATTTACGCCCTAGGAACATCCGACTTTGAACTGGCCATCGAGGTGATGAAAGACTGGCGTCTCGACAGGTTCTATATTGGCAAAGCCAAGGTGTTTGATATTTCTTACCAAGCCAGTCATTTGAATGCCAGCACAGTCACCAAATAATGCGTCTCCAGGGGTGGCCCGCCTTTGATCAAGGAAAGTCCAAGCCACCCACTGTTTTTCAGAGATCGAACCGATCCGCGTTCATCACTTTCGTCCAGGCTGCCACGAAATCGTGGACGAACTTTTCGCAGTTGTCATCTTGGGCATACACCTCTGCGTACGCTCGCAAGATGGCGTTAGAGCCAAACACCAGGTCGACTCGGGTTGCAGTCCACTTCACCTGCCCACTGGCGCGGTGCACGATGTCATAGCTGTTGCGACCGGTTGGCTTCCAGGTGTAGGACATGTCGGTCAGATGCACGAAGAAGTCGTTGGTGAGCGCGCCAGGTCTGTCAGTCAACACACCGTGCTTTGTACCTGCATGGTTTGAGTCCATGACCCGCATGCCTCCGATCAACACCGTCATTTCGTGGGCGCTGAGTCCCATGAGTTGAGCGCGGTCGAGCAGCATTTCTTCAGGCTTGACTGCATAGTGTTTCTTTTGCCAGTTGCGAAAACCATCGGCCAGCGGCTCAAGCACATCAAATGACTCGGCATCGGTTTGCGCTTGGCTGGCATCGCCTCGGCCTGGGACAAACGGCACCGTGATGGTCACGCCAGCGGCTTTCGCGGCTTGTTCAACGCCCAAGTTGCCCCCCAGCACAATCACATCCGCCACACTCACGCCAGCTTCAGCGGCCAACTTTTCATAGACCGACAACACCTTGGCCAAGCGGGTGGGCTCGTTGCCCTCCCAATCTTTCTGCGGGGCCAGCCGGATGCGGGCGCCGTTGGCGCCGCCGCGGTGGTCAGACCCGCGGTAGGTCCGGGCGCTGTCCCAAGCGGTGCTCACCATGTCGCTCACCGACAAACCAGCGGCAGCGATTTTGGCTTTGACAGCGTTCACGTCATAGCCCTGGTTACCGGCGGGCACGGGGTCTTGCCAGATCAGGTCTTCGGCCGGCACATCGGGGCCGATGTAACGGGCCTTGGGGCCCATGTCGCGGTGGGTCAACTTGAACCAAGCGCGGGCAAACACATCTTCAAAGTAAGCCTGATCAGCAGCGAATCGTTCCGAGATCTGACGGTACTCCGGGTCCATCTTCATCGCCATGTCGGCGTCGGTCATGATCGGCATGCAGCGCACAGAGGCGTCTTCCACATCCGGTGGCATGTCTTCTTGTTGGATGTTGATGGGAACCCACTGCCATGCACCAGCTGGGCTCTTGGTGAGTTCCCATTCATGATTGAGCAGCAACTTGAAGTAACCGTTGTCCCAGGTGGTCGGGTTGGTTGTCCATGCGCCTTCAATGCCACTGGTCACCGTGTCACGGCCAATGCCTCGCGATTGGTGGTTCACCCAGCCAAAGCCTTGTTCTTCCAATCCAGCGCCCTCGGGGGCTGGGCCGAGGTTGGCCGCGCTCCCATTGCCATGCGCTTTGCCCACGGTATGGCCACCAGCGGTCAATGCCACTGTTTCTTCGTCATTCATCGCCATGCGAGCAAAGGTCACGCGTACATCATGCGCTGTCTTCAAGGGGTCCGGCTTGCCGTCCACACCTTCAGGGTTCACATAAATCAGTCCCATCATGACGGCGGCCAATGGGTTTTCCAGATCGCGCTGACCACTGTAGCGGCTGCCCTGGCTGCCGCTGGGTGCCAGCCATTCCTTCTCAGAGCCCCAATAAGTGTCCTTCTCGGGGTGCCAGATGTCTTCTCGGCCAAAACCAAAGCCGAAGGTTTTGAATCCCATGGATTCGTATGCCATGTTGCCTGCCAATACGATCAGGTCGGCCCAACTGAGCTTGTTGCCGTACTTCTTCTTGATCGGCCACAACAGTCGACGGGCCTTGTCCAGGTTGCCGTTGTCAGGCCAGGAGTTGATCGGCGCAAAGCGCTGGTTGCCGGTGCCCGCGCCACCTCGACCATCGGCCACACGGTAGGTGCCAGCCGCGTGCCAAGCCATGCGAATCATCAAGCCACCATAGTGACCCCAATCAGCAGGCCACCAAGGCTGGCTGGTGGTCATCAATGCGGTCAAGTCCCTTTTCAAAGCAGCCACATCCAGCTTTTTGACTTCCTCTCGGTAGTTCAACCCCATCAGTGGGTTGGTCTTGGTGTCGTGCTGATGCAAGATGTCCAGGTTCAACGATTCGGGCCACCAGGCCTGGACCATGTTGGCTTGACTGACGCTGGAATTAGCGCCGTTCATCACTGGGCATCCCTCGGTATGGGTTTGATTCGATTGCATGGCTTTCTCCTTTTGGTTGCCTTGGATGGTCCAGTTCTGTCAACACGCAACGGACAGACTTTGAACCGACGGGTTCATTGTGCACCCCATCTATTGAAGTAAGCCATTTGATTGTTGCAATCTATTGAATAGGGCCAAGCTATCTCTTGCATGGCCTGAAAATTTGAAGAGACTCAGTGCCCGTTCAGAATGTTTTCGGCAAGGCTCTTGTCATGAACGCCGAACTTGTCCACCAAGGTTGTGCTGGCTTCGTTGAGTCCAAGCACCTCAACTTCAGTTCCTTTGCGGCGGAATTTCAACACCACCTTATCCAATGCGCTGACTGCCGTAATGTCCCAGAAGTGCGCATGAGTCAGGTCAATTCGAACCTTGGCCTGGGCGGCGTCGAAATCGAAGGCCTCGATAAAACGGTCGGCAGAGGCGAAAAACACCTGCCCGTAGATTTGGTAGGTACGTGTTGCGCCTTCATCCTCGGTCTGAGTGTGTATCAACAAAATTTGGCCAATCTTGTGTGCAAAAAAGAAGCCGGACAGCAACACGCCAGTGAGAACGCCACGCGCCAAATCATGCGTGTAGACAGTCACGGCGACAGTCGCC
>CAMDCZ010000043.1 GCA_945890735.1 Bordetella parapertussis
GTTTTGAATCCCAATCTTTTTCTTGGTCTGTTATTCAATCTGTTTTGAATCATTCTAATTTCCTCATCGCTGACTGTGGACATGGCTCGTTTCTTTGGAACGTATTGGCGAAGCAACCCGTTCAAGTTTTCATTGCTACCCCGTTCCCAACTTGCAAATGGTCTGGCAAAGTAGGCCGTGCTTTGAAGTTGTTGATCAATATAGGCATGCCCTGCAAACTCTTTGCCATTGTCAAAGGTCAGCGTCTTCACCCGGGCAGCCATAGGTTGGAGGGTAATCCTCCCCTTTTGCAAGGGACGCAGAAGTAGAAACGTTACGCAGCCATGGCCAGCCGCTTGAGAGGCTTGATCCACAAATTCAGCTCCAGCTCCTTGTAAATCCGATACACACGCTTGTGGTTCCATTTGAAGCCCTTGACGTTACGAAGATACAGATAGCAGAGGCCAAAGCCCAAGTTTCGATAGTTATCAGTCAGTTTGATCAATCAATTTGCCACCTCATCGTTCTCAGCGTCGCGCTTACGCTCGCAGCGATAGCAGGAATCGCTGATTCGAAATACATCGCAGGCTGCCCTGATATAAACACCTCGATCTGTTACCGCCTTCTTGGCCATTCCCGTCTGCGAGATGGCCTCACCACTTTTTTTCGAGAGCCTCCGAGACAATTTCAGCCTTGAGCTTTTCCTCAAGGTACATCTTCTTCAAACGACGGTTTTATTCTTCCAGCTCTTTCATGCGCGACATCATGGATAAATCCATGCAACCCTACTTGTCCCGCCATTTGTAGAACGTCGCCGAACTGATGACTAACTCGCGGCAAATATCTTGGAGATCTATGCCAGCTTCAACCATTTTTAATGAATCAATGATTTGGCTGTCGCTGAATTATGATCTCTTCAAATAGAACCTCTTCCATTGAAAAAATTCTACTTCTCAGGCCTTTGGTTCTTGGGGACGATTACCATCGCCAGGCCAACACGGAAACAATCATACAAATAATAATTATCAAATACGCTTAATTTCCATGTATCTTAATTCAAGTCCTGATGGAACAATACCCCAAGGCAATACCTTGGCAACAGCCTCTGAAAAACCATCAGGAAGACAAAAAGTAAAAGACTGTCGACCTCCATCGTAAACATAAGCCATATACCTGTATAACCCGATACCCTTATGACATGAGATCGCAAAGCCTCTCGGCGGGGTGAAATATTGCTCAATCCCATCTGATAATGAGAAAACAGCGACCTTATCTAAATTACCAAAAGCTTCTGCTTCAAATTCGTAAACAACCCGGTAAACACACCCAGCGTTAAAAACAAACGGAATAACAAAAGCATGTCGATCGATCTTGACTCTTGACTCAAGAGAGAATTTTTCTTCGTTACTACTGCTTCTCAGTCGTCGACCTATTTCTATTACTTTCTTTCGCGCCTTTCCGCCGGGCAGTAAGTCGACAATCTCAACACCATCTTCAAAAAGATACATAGCCAATCCATTGGCCAAATCCACATATCTTGATTCAAGATCGCGCCGACGATCAAAATCATCAATACTCACTCGTATTGGCGAGCTGTCATCATAAAAAAAATTCAACCTATTCAAGCTATTCTGCGGCCGCATTAAGCACAAGACATAATTTCGAATCAACGAAAACCCAGGCTGTGATGCCAAATCACTGCAGCGATCAAAGAGATAACCATCCAAGATCTTCGCATTGGAATTTTTGTCAACCATTGGCTGCACCATCTCTTGGAAATCCGCAGCATTAAAATACTTAGCAGTCAACCCAGATTCAATAAGGCGCTCATATAAATCTGTATCATCACCACCCCAGCCCGATATCCATTCATTATAACCACCCACTCGATCAAAATCTCGTTTTTTTATTAATAACAAGCCAGATGAAACCCCGTCACCGTGCTTACCTCGATAGAATACACCATTACTCTTAATTAGATCATCCACATAAAAATCGATGTACTTTATTGCGACATCGCAATCTATTTTAAGAAATATATCACTCTTAACAAATGACGCACCTATGTTTTGCGCCAAGCCGATCTTCCATATGGGTTGATTATTAACACGTATTAAATTCAACTTCTCCGACTCATCTGGCATCATTTCATCGACCAGCGGTGGAGTTGAATCGAAATCGACGACCACAACTTCTCGCACGCGAGGACAAGCAACGTACGATTCGATCGTATCTTTTAAATAATAAAGTCTATTTTTGCATGTAGTAATTACAGAAATCATACGAATACCCTTTTTTTAATATCAATAATCAGCAACCGTTTTTTCACTCACCTAAGTTCATCAAAAATTTTATTTAATTCGGCAGAAAAGTTATTTATCGAGTAACACCTGCGCACCAAATCTGCGCCGCTCTTTGATGCCGCGTTAAAACATTCGCGACTCGTAGACCGTCTAAATATCTCATCAATATGCTCCTCGAAAGAATTTTTGATGTTTTCTTGAGGCCAAATATACTCAGCTCCCGGCCAATTACTTATGGTCGCAAACCCGCCTGAACAAAATGCGTCCGCGATAGCTAAATGAAAACTTTCAAACCCAGGAAATCCAAAGTCTGAGTCGCTGACTGACAAAACATAGCCAACTCGACGATCAGCTAAGGCAGTTTTGATATCAACATGTCCATTGACATGTATCGCATCTTGAAGAGCGTGCTGCTGAATGTACTTTTCACAATCATGAAAATAGCTCATTTCCTTGGAGTCACGGGCTATCCAAGCCAGATCTTTAGGTAGGGCTCCAAAAACCTCTAAGCGAAAACGTTTGTCCTTTTCACGAAGTTCCTTGAGTATTTCGAGTGCGCGGTGATAGCCCTTGCGTGACGGCAAAATACCAATGATGCCCAATGTGTGAAGTCGGTCTGGATGCCAATCGGTGCGGTACTCGTCAACACGCACGTAGTTAGGTATCAGTCGAGCCTTATGCCGTGGAATGTTGGGGTAGCGCTCCAGCAGACGCTCCAAAAACAGGGGTGAGACAGCAATAACTGCATCTACCTTGCTCATGTCCAGCCGTTCGCCGTGTCCTCGACCAAGTTCCATGCGATGCATACGGACGACCATCCGTTGGTCCGGCCGTTTATGTGCAGCGTACCACTCGGCGTTTTTTAGTAGCCATTCACACCAGATGTATTCGGCCCAGTCAAGTAGTTCCTTGCTCTGCTTTTCGTCGTGGATTTCATGGCCTTTCCACTCATCAAAACGAATATCGAAGTGCTCTTGAAGTGACGTTGCGGCATCGCGAATAAATTTTAGGTCGTGCCCGGCCACAACCAATCTCGGTCTGCATAGTGCACGAAAAAGGTCATAGTCCCCCAACTTGACAGCCTGAAGAACCTCCGACAGGCGACGCGTGTAAGTAAAACCCACAATGGTTCCCCAGTTGGTCAAAACAAACTCATGGAAACTACGAAAGCAATCCTCATCAATATCGCCACGGTTACGGAAAATGAGGCTTTCAAGCGCCACCCTCAGTCCAACAGGTAGGCGCCCTTTAAAGTAATCTATCCCTTGAGGCAGAAGAAGGGCATGCACAATGTTCCATACCTGCAAGTGGTCTTGCAATTCACGTTTCCCATACCGCTGGGTAGTAGATGGAGTGAGGGATGGAAGCTTGAAATACACATAGGTCGGTTCTGGGAGGAATTCAATTCGTTCACTTTGAGTCAAGAGTTTTGCCAAAAAAACAGTGTCTTCCCCCATCCGAAGTTGCTCCGGCCAGCGGATTTGATGCTTAGTGAGCAAGTTGCGCTTGACAAAGCTGGTGGGCACGGTGCTAGTGCGCATGAGGATCATTTCACGACGCTCTGCTGGCGAAATGGCCTCATGCCAGTTTGGCACCATGTTCATTCGTTTACGCTCGTGCCCGTTATCTGCCCACAGCTCTGAACGAACAATACAGGCATTGGTTCGCTCAGCGTGACCCCATAACTGGTGCAATGCGTTGGGCAACAGCTCGTCATCACAGTCGAGAAAATACAGGTACTCCCCGCGAGCTGCGTCAATGCCGTGATTGCGAGGACGTGAAGGCGAACCGCTGTTACTGGGCAGGCGCAGTGCATGCCAGTTGGCCTGATCTGCGCAGGCTTGCTGGGTCAGTTCATGTGTGCCGTCGGTGGAGCAGTCATCCACGAACAGCACTTCAAATTCAGCAGAATTGAACTTAGCAGCCCGCAAGGATGCCAAGCAACGCCCGATCTTGTCTGCCGCATTGAAGCTGGGAACGATGACGGAAATCTTCATGGATCGGGCTTAAACAAAGTAGGCTTGCCGTGGCCGGTCTGGTTGCTGCAGCCATTCGGCAAATCGGCCCCGCAGGTCAAGAATGGATGTATCGGGCCCGATTGGTGCGATGCGGTAGCGCTGACCAGCATGCAGCGCAGGAGTGATTGCCTGGCCGGTGGCGTATGGAAGGTGAAGGGCTGCACGTGTTAACCAATCGCCCGGTGGTGGATTGCTTGGATTGAAGGCCATGAAATGGCTGGTTTCAACCGGTTGGTAGCGATCAAGCATGGCGTAGCGTGTGGCGTGGCTACTAGCTGTGACGCTCACGCCAAACCTGTTGAACTGGCGGTAAAGCTCGGTCACTTCCAAGTCTGGCATCTGAGCACCAGCAACGAGCAAAAGGGCTGAGCCATGCAGGCCCTGGCCATGCTGCTGGAACCATGAAATGGCTTGTAGCGCATCTTCCTTATTATTGACAAGGCAAGTTGCGGTGACGACATATTTCCGTGCAGCATGGGCTAAGCCCATGTTCTGAAGCATTTGCAACCAGCGGTGTCGGTAGGTATGTTCGCCCAGTACCTTGTTGAGTGCGTGTTCACGCAGTTGATCGATGTCAGTTTCGGAGAGTGAGCGCAGTCGATCCGGATGCTTGTCTGGATAGATGATCAGATCGCCGAACATTTCATGTATCCCACGCGAGTAGTTCGATAGGACCAGGGTGTTGCTTGACATCAACTCGAAAACACGCCGTGCAAACATGGTTGCCGACTCGGTGACAGTGTTGAAGTTAAGACCTAAGCGGCTGGACTTGTAAACCTCAGGCATGCGCTCGTGGGGCTGAGAAGGCAACAGGAAAGGCCGGTAACGTTCAGGCCAGATATGGAGTGGGTCGGAATCTCCGTAATAACGGTCATAAATTTCAAGCTCGTGACCGCCGGCTCGTATGCCGTCAAGGATGAACTCCATGTCTTTACTGCGCTTTACGTGGTTCGCGTACCAACCACCTGCAAAAACCACACGCGATGATCGCTGGTCTCCCTCAATAGGGTTGAAGAGGCGCGGATTTGTAGCAAATGGCAATGCAAAAGCGTTGCTGACACCGTATTCGCGCTTATAGCCATCCACGCATTCAACTGCGGTGGTAAAAACATAGTCGAACTCTTTGGCCGTCTTGACAAAGTCGTGGACGCGGTCGGTGAAGTGAGTTGGATCTTCTTTGTTCCAGAACACTGTCGGTATGCCCTTTTTCCGACAGTGCGCTAGGATTTCCAGCAGGACGGTGCGATTTTCCTTGGAAAAGTTCTTGCTGGCGTATACGCGTCCTTTCCAAGGGCGAAGTTTGGTATCAGGACCACTCCAAGCTGACTCACAAAAGAAGATGTCAGGCTGGTGCTGTTCAAAACGCTCACGCCAGTTCGTTGGCTCTATTGGAATGGCTGTGAACTCGTCGGCGAAACTGTTGGTCGTAAATTCATCAGCTATCAATGCGACACGCATCCGGTCGGCGTACTTCATGCGTTTGACAGGGTCAGAATATTCGCTACGACGCAAATCAAGTGCAGCACTTTCGGCCTGTATCTTGCTGTAGCGGCTTTGGCACAGCCGAATGTTAGCTGCGAACAGATTAGACCCCAGCAATACACCTGCTTCGCGGTAAAGCTGAATAGCTTGCGCATAGTCTTTAGCCTTGAAAGACTCGCTAGCTTTGCGAAGTATTAAATTGCTCATTGATTGGTTGTTGTCAGCGTGAGTATTTCAGTCCCGTGCTAGATTGACACGAAGAATTGCTTCAAGCGTGAGCGGCATGACGCTGCTTATGCCAGTAAGCCAACGGTATCAATCACATGCGAGAAAGATGAGATTTCATTTCGTGCCGAGATGAAATTTTTGTGTTTTACGAGTACACAGATGACGTCTGCCGCATCGATGGCTGTGTGCAAGTTTCTGAGGCTCTTGTATTGAAGGCTGAGTTCGTCTGGCAGCATGTCAATGTTGGGCTCCACAATGAATACTTGACAGCCCAATTGACTAATCTGCTCAGTAATTTGCACTGCAGGACTCTCTCGCAGATCGCCAATATCGGGCTTAAATGCCAATCCCAAGCACGCAACCTTTATGTCTGCGATGCTTTTCTGTGGGTTGGCAGCCAATACTTGTGTAATAGCAGCTTTGATTTTCTGCACCACCCATTCGGGTTTATGGTCATTAACCTCTCTGGCCGTGCGAATAAGCTTTGCTTCATCAGGCGACGTATCCACAATAAACCAAGGGTCCACAGCAATGCAGTGCCCCCCTACCCCAGCACCTGGCTGAAGGATATTCACGCGTGGGTGGCGGTTTGCCAGTGCAATCAACTGCCACACATTGATGTCTAACCCATCACAAATCATGGACAGTTCGTTGGCAAAGGCAATATTCACATCACGAAAGCTGTTTTCAGTCAGCTTGCACATTTCGGCCGTGCGGGCGTTGGTGACGATGCACTCGCCTTCCACAAAGGTTTTGTAAAGATCAATGGCCATCTCACTGGCCTTGCCCGTCATGCCACCAATGACGCGGTCATTACTGACCAGCTCTCGAACTACATGGCCAGGCAGCACTCGCTCTGGGCAGTAAGCCACCTGCACATCCGCTTGCTCTCCCGCTTGTTGCGGAAAACTCAGGTCTGGTCGGGCAGCAGCCAGCCATTCAGCCAGCTTTTCGGTGGTGCCAACAGGTGAGGTGGACTCCAAAATCACCAAATTGCCTATGGCCAGCACCGGTGCAATGGCTTTGGCAGCAGACTCGATGTAGCTCAGGTCGGGCTTGTGTTCTTCTTTAAAAGGTGTGGGTACCGCAATTAAAAAAGCGTCTGCCGGTTCAGGCAAAGTGGTGGCCCGCAAATAGCCCTCGGACACGGCTGTGTGCACCAAGGAGTCAAGCTCTGGCTCCACGATGTGAATCTTGCCTTGGTTGATGGTGTCTACCACGTGTTGGTTCACATCTACGCCAATGACATTAAGCTTGCGCGATGCAAACAGTGTGGCGGTGGGTAGGCCAATGTAGCCCAGCCCAATCATGGAAATGGTTTTAAAGATATGCATTTGCAGAAACCCTTACGCTGCTTCCAACAGCGTTTGCGGCTGGGCAGAAAGTATTTGAGCAATGCGCTGGGCCGCTTGACCATCGCCATAAGGGTTGTGGGCGCGAGCCATGCTTTGATATGCCAAGGGATCGTCCAGCAGTAAATGGGCCGTATCAACGATGCGCTGGGTTCTGGTTCCCACCAAGCGCACAGTACCAGCAGCGACTGCCTCGGGGCGCTCCGTGGTGTCACGCATGACCAGCACAGGCTTACCCAATGAAGGTGCTTCTTCTTGCACTCCACCTGAATCCGTCACGATCAGGTTGCTGCGGTGCATCAGGTACACGAATGGCAAGTAGTCTTGTGGGCCCAATAAGTGCACGTTGGAGCATTGACCCAAAATTCTGTTCACAGGTTCTTGTACTTGGGGATTGAGGTGAACGGGATACACCACTTGCACGTCGCCCCGCTGTGCCAACTGAGCCAGGGCTTGGCAAATGTTTTCAAAACCTTGTCCAAAGTTTTCACGTCGATGCCCTGTCACCAGCACCATGCGTTTCGTGCTGTCCAAAAAATGAAACCGTTCAGCCATTTCGGCTTGCAAAATCGGGTCGGTTTGTACGCTCTTCACAACCTCTAGCAAGGCGTCGATCACCGTATTTCCAGTGACGATGATGTTCTCGCTTGTCACGCCTTCACTCAGCAGGTTGTGGCGTGATTGCTCTGTGGGGGCAAAGTGCAGGTCGGCCAATGCACCTGTCAGGCGGCGGTTCATCTCTTCTGGCCAAGGTGCGTATTTGTTGCCGGTGCGCAAACCAGCCTCGACATGGCCCACTTGCACTTTGGCGAAATAAGCCCCCAAGCTGGCGCCCAGGGTGGTGGAAGTGTCCCCATGCACCAGCACCATGTCGGGCAACCATTGCTTGAAAACACCGCGCAAACCCAACAGGACATTGCTGGTGATGTCTGAAAGGTCTTGCCCTGGCTTCATGAGATTGAGGTCGAACTCAGGTTTGATGCCAAAGAGTTCAAGCACTTGGTCCAGCATTTGGCGGTGCTGGCCAGTCACGCATACGCGCACGTCAATGCTGGGGGTATTTTTGAGGGCGCGGTAAACGGGCGCCATTTTGATGGCTTCAGGACGGGTGCCAAACACCATAAGAATTTTTTTCATAGGGAAGCCTTCGTGTTTGTTGATAACGTCTAAAGGTGTCATGCCCTCGCCTTTTTAAATGCGCTGACGCGGCTGTTCAAAGCAAATGGCATCCACAACCAACCCCAAGGCGTTTTGGCGTGTTTGAGCATGGTTTGGCCAAGTTGGTAGGAAAGATGCTTTCGGTAGCGCTCGGCTTCGTGCGCATCTGCATAGGTTTCTAAGGGGGGAAGCTTTTGTGCGGCTTGGGTGCTTTGTTCTTTCCGATACAACCGCACTTCGCTCATCAGTGCCTTGGGCATGCGCAGCCAACCTCGAACACTGCGGCAGTTGGCAATCATGGTCGCACCCAGTCTGTAATTCAACTGCTGCTGAATCCGTTGGGCCGCGCCGTACAACTTGACTGACGGCTTGATCTGATTTCTTTTGAGATCCTGGTTTTCCAGGTAATAACGCTCAAGCTCTTCTTGAACCACATGCAGTTGCTCTAGCAGCAACTGGTTCTCCGCTTCGAGTTCCTTGACTTTCTCAGGACTTGTCACTGTCGCATGAGCTGTGGCACGTGCTTGGGCTGATTTGGCATCTTTTTCGGCTTGTTGGGCCTTTTGCAGAGATGCAGTCAGTTCTTGCAACTTGGACAACAGTTCTGCTTCCTTTTGATGCTTGGCATTCAATTCAGAAGCTTGTTTGACTCCCTTTTCAATGGCCTGCTGGTGGGTTTCTACCAACGCGGTCAACTGCTTTTGCAATGACGCTTCCTTGATCCTGAGCTTCTCGATTTCGGCTTGTGCCTGATCGGCAGCTTGTCCTGCCAAGCTGATCCGTTGGTGGAAAGCCTCAGCCTGTGCTTGTTTCAAAGCTTTCAAGGCTTCAATGCTGGCCTGGATTTGCTGGTTCGACTTGTGCAAAACCAACAGCGCTTTCAATGAAGCCAAAGCTGCCAGCTGTTCATCGGCTGTGGGTTCACTCTTGTATGGAAGATGCGCCACAGACTGCATGTCTTCATACAACTGGATGAGCTTGATGTGCTTGGCCAGCACCCTGGAACACAAAAATCGACGCAAATCGTGCATGGGGTCGCCAGCAGCTTGTTCGCAAGTCTGGGCGTCAGGTGCGACCAAGCCCAAACCCAAGTGATGCTGCATGAGAAGCGCACAATCACTTGCGTGGGCTTGTTGGGTATGCACCAGCACGCAGCGCTCTGTGTTGCCCAAGTAGAAATTCAGCAAGGCTTCGTTGTAGGCCATCCAGTTTTGAATGACGATGTCCATCGTGGTTGGATTGCAGTCGGCATCTGCCAAGTCAAATATCCGAGCCAGCGTGTCATGGGGGCTGTCATACACCAGCACAAATCCCATTTGATGGTCAAGCTGCTTCCAGTAATCCAGCAGGTAGATGGCTTGGGGATCAGACCAACCCCAATGCATTTGGTCCAGGTTACCCAGCAGCAAATCCAGCGCCAAGGTTTGCCAGACAGGACTCGGTTCAATCGGACTGAACTGCTCAACCGCCTGTCCTGCATCCAGCGGCGCCACACGGTAGGCACGCATCAGCATCTCTGAAACCTGTGACGGCGAGAGCCCTTGGCTTTTCGAGACCGCTGCTGGCTGCAGCCCACATTGGTAAAGCCGCTGCTCCACGGCTTGGTAGCCTGACAATGGGTGGCCGACCACCATGATTTTGTTGACTGGCGGCATACGCACCGCACTGTGAATGGATTTCAAGTTACTCATAATCCCAACACCACCTTTGCACTGACCGCAATCTGGTAAAGAATTTGCGTCATGTCTTTGAAAATCTGCCTTGACTTCACGTCAATCTTGGGCAGCACCAATACCTCGTCACCCGCTGACACTTTCAACCTCGATTTCTGACCACCAAAAAACCCACCTTCGGTATCTTGTTGCGTGAAACTGCCATCACGGTGCGCCACCACAATCCGGGCTGTGTCCGCGTTTTGGGTATAGCCACCGGCTTTTTGTACATAGTCATCAAGCAGAAATTGACGATTGAAAGCGATGGCATTGGGGAAAAGCACTTCACCACTGACCAAGACCAAGCCGTCTTTCACTGGCACTTTCACCACATCACCGTTTTCCAGCAACAGCTCTGGCAGACCAGCGCTTTGGGCCATGACGACCTGCCCTCGGGGTTCGATGTTTTTGGCGCGGTCAATCCACTGCAACAACAGCTCTGCCTCATCTTTGCGCAACTTGGCTTCATCGCTGGTGCCACTGCGTGCCGTCAAAGCAGCGGTTTCCAAGCTTTTTAATGAGGTTTGCAACATCTGGCGTTGTCGCTCTTTCACACTCTGGCGAAACAACTGCAAGCTGTCACTTTCAGAGCGATCAGAAAAACGCACTTGCGACAGCAGGTCTTTCATGCGGGCACCATAGGGCAGGACATACTCCTGTGGGCTCAGGTGCTCCCCTTCTACCCGCACCGTGATGGTGCCGGGCTTTTTGTCTGCAGTGAACTCCAGTTCATCACCGTTGTCCAAGCTCACTTGGTTCGCTTCAGTCATGGCGTGGTACTCGGTGTTTTTCACCACCCCCGAATGGCGAACCACCCGAAAATGTGTGGCTGATGCAAAAGGTTTGGCCAAGGCCACCATGTCGCTCACAAGGCTCTGGGATTGACTGAATTCAAAGCGCTTGGTGTTGGCAGCCAACCCACTCACCCGCACACTGCTTTGCCGAGCTGGCACCAAAATCACATCGCCATCGGCCAATTGCACCGCGGGCATCTGCCCTTTCAGCAAAAACTCATACAAGTTCACCTCTGCCCGCACCTGCGTTCCGCGCTTAACCACCACGGATAAATAGCTGCCACGTTCGGCGTCAATGCCCCCGGCTTGATCCAGGTAATGCAACAAGCTGTCGGTACTGGTGCCCACAAACAAACCAGGTCGGTTGACAAAGCCACTCACAAACACCCGAACAGGCTGGGCCTCGGCCAATTGCGCATAGCTGGAAACACTGTTGCGAAACACCTTTGCCATGGCGCTTTCCACCACAGCTTGCAATCCTTGATTTCGAACCCCTTGCACTTGCACCGGCCCCACATGCGGCAAGAAGACATTGCCTTGTGCGTCCACGGTCAGGACCGCGTCATAGTTGAAACTGCCCCACAAACGCACCTGTACTTTGTCACCCACCATCAACACATGGTCGGCATTGAACGGGCTGGCACCTTGGCGGGCAAAGGCTCCACTGAACAAGTTGGCACCGAACACATCGCTGTTGGCGTTTTTCTGCACATCCGTGGCAAGCGGGTTTTGCGGGCTGATGGTGGGGGTGGGCGGTACCTGCCCAGGCGATTGAGCGGGGCTGGGTGTGGGGCTGACTGCGACAGCCTGACCGCACAACAACAGCACACACAAGACACCAACCATGTAAGGCTTCATTCTTGGTGGTCCTTCACAATGGCCATCATCAAATAAGTCACGCCTGCCAACATCCAAATCAGCACGACTGACAGCACGGTGTTGTAGATCCTTCTTGGCAGCATCGGAGACTGCGGCAAAAGCGCCTCTTGCACCAAACTGAGTTTTTTGATGGTTCGAAGGGCTTCTAGCTTTCCCTTTTCAAGTGTGGCCAAGGCGGCTTTGTAAATTTCCTCAGCAAATGCAGCTTCTGTTTGCAAACGCTGGTATTCCTCTAAAGCTAAATTCAAGGTGGCTGCATTTGGGGCGGCCATCCGATTTTTTTGCATTTGTAGTTGACCTTGAGTGGCCGCAATTTGCTGCTCGATCAAACTGACACTGGGGTGTGAGGGGACCAAATAGGCCAACAAGGCATGACGTTGAACATTCAACTCGCTCAGTTGACTTTCAAGTTTGGCAATGATGGCCAAAATGTTTTCTGCTGTTGCTTGCGGCGACGCCATGCGCTTGCTGTTTTGATAGGCCAACAAAGCTTGCCTGGCTTGCATGTGTCGATCAGACATCAAGCCCACTTGCTGCTGCAAAAAATCGACCTGAGTTTGAGCCAAGCTGTGGGCGTTGGCATTCATGAATACCTCACCATCGCTCACCACCATTTGCACAATACGCTGTGCAACCTCGGGCTTGTATGCCTCGGCAGTGACAGTGAGCAAGCCTGAGTACTCGTCTAACTCCACTGAGAAGCGGTTCATGAAGTGCCGGTGAAACCACTCCAGCGGCGTATTCCTGTCCCACATGCGTGACACCCAATCCTGCTTGGGGTCGCTGTAGTGGGCGCGAAGGTCCAAGCTGGCATCTATCTTTTGCAGCATTTGAGTAGACAACAGGTATGCCCGAAGGGTGAGTTGATCAGATCGATTCACACCGTTTGCGCCACTGAATAAGCTGGTGATATCGGTGCTTTGCATTTGCAAATCTGTTCGGTTGACTTGCAATTGCGCAGATGAAACGAACCGGTCTGATGCCCAAAAAAGCCAATATGCAGCCATGAGCACAGAAAGCACTAGCGACACTGTGAATGTGTTGACGTGTTTGCTTGTCATGTTTTGATTGACGCTTTGTAGGCGTACAGGGCATCGTCAATCAGATCAAACCAGTGGCCTTTGCCTTGGTGTAGCCAAATACCCGCTTGGCAATAATTTTTCAAAGAGCTGTCATTGTGTGAAACCATGATCAATCCCGCCTTTCCAGCCAATTCAGCAAATGCCTTGCTGGCCTTCGAGCCGAAAGTGGCATCCCCTGCCGAGGTCACTTCGTCTGAGATGTAAACATCAAACTCAAAGGCCAAAGACATGGCAAACAGCAACCGGGATTTCATACCGGAGGAATAGGTATTCACGGGTGCCTCAAAGGCATCTCCGATGTCGGCAAAGTCTTTAATGAATCGCAAGCGGTCCGGCAAGTCGCCGTCTTGTGCATAGATACGGCAGACAAATTTGGCGTTTTGACGCCCTGTCATCGACCCCTTTAAACCACCACCTGATCCCATCGGCCATGAAACCAAGCAGTGACGGCGTATAAGTCCTTGGTTGGGCTGATCAATACCGCCTATGAGCCGAAGCAAGGTGGACTTGCCTGCTCCGTTGCAACCGATCAGGCCGACATTGGTTTTGCTGGGTATGTTGAGGTTGATGCCCTGCAGCACCCAAGGCCCTGCACCGTGCTCGGTGAGGTAGCGCTTGTGCACGTTTTTCAACTCAATCACACGGCCACCAATTTGTGCGCATACACACGCTGCAATGCCAATCCCAGCAAGCCCAAGCAAATAGCCACAGCCCAAGGGTAAGCGGGGTCCAGTCCAGCCACTGCGTGGTAGTTGTCGTTCAAGCCCAATCGGGCTTGTTCGATGCAATGAACCAAGGGGTTGAGCAACAGCACTTCCTGTATCCAAGCCGGGGCAGAGGCAATGGGAAACATGACGCCGGACAAAAAATACAGGGGCATTTGGAACAGCATGAGCACCCGTCCCAAGTCGGGCAGCAACTCGGTGGCGACTGACAACAACAAACCCCAGGCCACTCCCAACACCCACGCCGCACACCAAGCTATCAACACCCCCAAGGGGTCTGAGGGCCAGCTCATCTCAATGAACACACTCAAGCCTGCAAACATGACCACCGAGACCACCAGCAAGAGCACGGCTTCCAGAACGGCACGCACCAGCAAGGGGTCGATAGGTTTGATTTGTCGGTAGGCGAACAAGGCACGGTGGGCATTGATGCCTGAGGCGAGTTGGTTGCTGGTTCGGTTGAAGTAAAAATAGGCAAGCAAACCCATCAATATCCAAACAGCAGTGTGTGTTCCGCCCACCGTATTGACCCGAATAGCGGTAAAGATGAACACCAAATAGGCCATGTGAAACAAGGGTTCTAGGAACAGCCAAAGCCAAGCCGTGCGACTGTCAAACAAGCGGCTCACACTTTCACGCAGCAGCAAAGCCCGCCATACATCGCAGCTGATTTGCCAAGCAGTGCGATGACGACGGTTCATGCGTCGTCCTTGCCTAAAGTCCATGCCAAAGCCTCAGTGCGCGGCGCATACAAGCTGCCAGGCAACTGGGTCAGCTGTTTCAAGGACCGCAAGGCCGCTTGCGCGTTAAATCCGCGCTCCACAGGGGCAGCTCGCCAAAAACGGTCCAGCCCATCTTGAAACACCCCGGGAAAGTTGGCGTAAACCGCACTGCCCATGACGCACAGGGGCGTGGACAAACGCAGTGCCAACAGGCCCATGGTGCTGTTGATGGTGACCACGCCCATGGCCTTGTTCACCAAACGGCTGTTGTCACCTTCGGCGTAAAACCGTATTCGGTGCAAGATATGAAGCTCAGTCGCCACCGCTTGGATGAAAGGCCAGTGGCCGTCCGAACCACGCGACATCGGGTGTTGCTTGAAAACCAAGAGGGTGTCGCTGGGAGCGTTGCTGGCAAACGAGGTCATCACCT
>CAMDCZ010000044.1 GCA_945890735.1 Bordetella parapertussis
ACCGAGTTTGTGAACAACGGCCCCACGGACAGCGAAGTCAAAGCAGCCAAAGACTTTTTGATTGGCGGTTTTGCGCTGCGCTTGGACAGCAACAAAAAGCTGATGGACAACCTGAGCAACATCGCTTGGTATGGCCTGCCACTTGACTACTTGGACACCTGGACCGCACAGGTCGACAAGCTGACTGCCAAAGACATCCAACAAGCCTTTGCCCGCCACCTGCAGCCCGAGCGCATGGTCACCGTGATTGTGGGTGGCCAGCCGTGACCAAGGGCGAGGTGCGCATCATCGGCGGTCTGTGGAAACGCAGCAAGCTGCCCTTGGCCAAGGTGGAGAACTTGCGTCCCACCCCGGACCGGGTGCGGGAAACCTTGTTCAACTGGTTGGGCCAAGACCTGCGCGGCTGGCACTGCCTGGATGCGTTCGCGGGCACCGGGGCCTTGGGCTTTGAATCAGCTTCCAGGGGTGCGGCGCTGGTGGTCTGCTGTGAGTCCAATGCCTTGTGTGTGGAAGCCATGCAAAAAAGCCAAGCCAAATTGCAGGCCACGCAAATGCGCATCCAGCGTGGCGATGGTCTGGCCCTGTTACGCCAACAAGCCCCCAACAGCTTGGACCTGGTGCTGCTCGATCCGCCGTATGACTTTCCGCTCTACGACAAAGCGCTGTCAGCCGCGCATGCCTGCATCAAAGCCAGCGGCCAGGTGTACCTCGAGTCGGGCAAAGCATGGTTGGCAGACGAGTTGTTGGCGATGGGCTGGCTGCTGACGCGACACCTCAAGGCGGGCGCGGTCCATGCGCATTTGCTGCAGAGAGCGGCATAATCGGCCGCACTCCTCTCCAACACTGAGCCGCCATGTCCCAACCCGTGATTGCGATCTACCCCGGCACCTTTGACCCGATCACCTTGGGGCACGAAGACATCGTGCGCCGCGCATCTCGCATGTTTGACCAGGTGGTGATCGCCGTGGCCCGCGCCCACCACAAAAAAACCATGTTCACCTTGGACCAGCGTGTCGAGATGACCCGCCAAGCCTTGGCCGATTGCGCCAATGTGCAGGTGCACACCTTTGAAGGCTTGGTGATCGATTTCGCCAAAACCATGGGTGCTCACACCATGGTGCGCGGCATCCGCTCCATGACCGACTTTGACTACGAGTTTCAACTCGCTGGCATGAACCGGCGCTTGGCACCCGACATCGACTCGGTGTTTTTGAACACCTTGGATGTGCATCAATGCATCTCCAGCACCTTGGTGCGAGAGGTCGCCAGCTTGGGCGGCGACGTGGCGCAGTTTGTCTCGCCCAGCGTCTTTCAGTTCATGAAGGCCCATGTCAAGCCGGTCAACTGAGGTTCAGCCATGGCTTTGATGATCACCGACGAGTGCATCAACTGCGATGTCTGCGAACCCGAATGCCCAAATGACGCGATCTACATGGGCGTTTCGATTTATGAGATCAACCCCGCCAAATGCACCGAATGCGTCGGCCACCATGACGAGCCGCAATGCGTGCAGGTGTGCCCGGTGGCCTGCATCCCGGTGAACCCCGAGCACATCGAAAGCCAAGACAGCTTGTGGGCCAAATTCCGGGACTTGCAAGCGCAGGCCGGCCGCACGGTCTAGGCCTTGGTTTTCAGAACACCCTATTCAGCCACGCTGGGTTTGGTTTTTTTCTTGGCGGTTTTCTTTCCCTTTTTCTTCTTCTTGGCCGGCTTGGCGGTGTCCCCATTCATGTCCGTGGCCTGCGCTTTGAAGGTATCTCCTTTGGAGGGTTTGGCCACATCAGGTTGATCGCCACAGGCTTGCAGGCGACCGTCTTTTTCGCACTGCAAAGGGGGTGGGGCAGGGGTTTTGGCTTTGGCACCCATGGGTGCGGCCAAACACAGACTAAGCAGTGCCAGGCGCAGGGCCTGCGGGAGTGGGTGGTGTTTCATGCAATGCGCCTTCCTTGGTAGGGGCCGCCGCCGGTCTTGGCGGTTTGGGCCTGGGCGGCTTGCTGGTGTGCACCTGTTGGGTGGCTTTCACCATGTCGCCGCTCACCATGAAGGCTACGGCTGGCAGGGTTCGATCCATGCAAGTGTCAATTACTTTTCGCTGGTCTGGTGCAGGCTTCTTCAAAACCCAGTGAATCACTTCCGACTTGACACCGGGGTGACCAATGCCTAGGCGCAGCCGCCAATAGGCGTCGGTGCCCAGTTGGGCATGGATGTCACGCAAACCGTTGTGGCCGGCGTGGCTGCCGCCCAGCTTGAGCTTGGCTTCACCAGGCACCACGTCCAACTCGTCATGCGCAACCAACACCTGGTCTGGATTGATTTTGTAGAACCGCGCCAAGGCGGCCACCGACTTGCCCGACAGGTTCATGAAGGTGGCGGGTTTCAAGAGCCAAATGGTCTCGCCTTGGAAAGAAGTGCGGGCGACCCAGCCGTGGAAGTTTTTTTCGGGTTGCAACTGCACCTTGAGCTGCTGCGCCAACTGATCGATCCACCAAAAACCAGCGTTGTGGCGGGTGTCTTCGTAATCAGCGCCTGGGTTGCCCAGGCCGACAAACAGTTTGATCATGGTGGGGGATTATCCGGGGCAAAAAGACCGGCATGAAAAAGCCCGCACTGGGCGGGCTTCTTCAGGACGCAGGCGAAGAATTACTTCTTGCCTTTGCCTTTGGCAGGTGCGGCTGCAGGGGCAGCAGCTTCAGGTGCGGCTTCTTCGGCCACCGACACCACGCTCACCAACACGGGGTTGTTTTTGCCGTGGGTGACCGCTTTGACACCCTTGGGCAGGGTGATGTCGTTCACGTGCAGCGAGGTGCCTTTTTTCAGGCCGCTCAAGTCGACTGCGATGAATTCAGGCAAATCGGCAGGCAAGCAAGCGATTTCGAGTTCGGTGATCACGGGGTTGACCAAGCAAGCATCGGCTTTGACCGCAGGCGAATTTTCCTGGCCGCTGTAGTGGAGTGGCACTTTCATGTGTAACAGGGTGTCGGCTTCGACGCGTTGGAAGTCGATGTGCAACACGAGTTGTTTGAAAGGGTGGTATTGCACATCGCGCAACAACACTTTGGAAGATTTGCCGTTGAATTCCATCTCGAGGATGGAAGCGTGGAAGGCCTCTTTTTTCAGGGCGTGCCACAAGGCGTTGTGGTCCAACTCGATGGACTGGGGTTCGTGGGCTTTGCCACCGTAAACGATACCGGGCGTGCGACCGGTGATACGCAGACGGCGGCTCGCACCCGTTCCCTGCTTTGTGCGCTCAAATGCGACGAATTTCATAACGATCTCCAAGAGAAGTCCACCGCGACCAGTGTGACTTCGGTTTCAACAAGAGGCAGCAAGCTGCCCCAACACATTGCGCTCCCACTTCGCCCAGCTTAAAAAAGCTGGTCTTGGTCGGAGAACAAACTCATGACCGACTCTCCTTTGGAGATGCGCTGGATGGTCTCAGCGATCAGCGGTGCCACGGAGAGTTGGCGGATTTTTTGGCATTGGGCCGCGTCAGCGCTCAATGGAATGGTGTTGGTGACCACGACCTCGTCCAAGGCATCGCCTTGGGTGATTCGCTCGAGCGCCGGGCCAGAGAAAATCGGGTGTGTGCAGTAAGCGTAGACCTTTTTGGCGCCGCGCTCTTTGAGCACCTCGGCGGCTTTGACCAAAGTGCCGGCGGTGTCGATCATGTCGTCCATGATCACGCAGTTGCGACCATCGATCTCACCGATCACGTGCATGACTTCGCTGACATTGGCTTTGGGGCGGCGTTTGTCGATGATGGCCAGATCGCAATCGAGCTGCTTGGCCAGAGCGCGGGCCCGCACCACGCCACCCACATCAGGCGACACCACGATCAGGTCGTCATAGTTTTTGAGGCGCAAATCGCCCAGCAAGACGGGCGACGCATAGATATTGTCGACAGGGATGTTGAAAAAGCCCTGAATCTGGTCGGCATGCAAGTCCATGGTCAGTACCCGGGCCACGCCCACGGTTTGCAGCAAATCGGCCACCAGTTTGGCTGAAATGGGCACCCTGGAAGACCGCGGGCGGCGGTCTTGGCGGGCATAGCCAAAATAGGGGATGACCGCGCTGATCCGCTCGGCGGACGCTCTTTTGAGGGCGTCGACCATGATGAGCAGTTCCATCAGGTTTTCGCTGGTTGGGTTGCAGGTCGACTGCACCACAAAGACGTCTCTGGCGCGCACATTTTGTTTGATCTCGACCGTGACTTCCCCGTCAGAGAAGCGACCCACCTCAGCTGCACCCAAACCAATGCCCAAATGTTCCGCAATTTCTGCAGCCAAGCCAGGGTTGGCGTTGCCGGTGAAAACCATGAAATCCGGTTGGGGGTTCGACATGATGACGACCTGAGGTTAAAAAAACAAAGGGCAACGGTTTGCAGTGTGTGCCGCAAACCCTTGCCGCTTCCGTTCAAAGCAAAAGGGTGGCAGGGGAAGAAGGATTCGAACCTTCGCATGCTGGAATCAAAATCCAGTGCCTTAACCAACTTGGCGACTCCCCTACACGGGAAACTTGTCTTTCAACAAACTTCCTGCTAATCGTCGCAAGAAGCCCATCCGGCCAGGGGATGAACCTCTAAATTGCTGCACATTTGCAACTGCCAGCCTGGGGGCGGTTTGGGTAAAACCGTTTGAGGACTGACAAGGGCAAACACCGCGCTTCCTGAACCAGTCATCCGGGCTTTAAAACCTTGGTACTCAAACCATTTCAGCGCTTGAGCCACCTCGGGACAAAGCCGTTGGGCAACTGCTTGCAAGTCATTGCGCCCGAAGGCGAAAGGCTGTGCAGCAAAGCTGGAAATTGTAGCAGGAGAAGTGTCCCTTTTCAGGGCTGGGTCGCGGAAGATGTGCGCGGTCTCCAAACCTTGCAGGGGCTTGAGGATGGCAAAGTGGGCTTGTGGCAGCGCCAGGGGTTGCAAATCTTCGCCAATGCCCTGCACCCAAGCGTTGTGACCACGCACGAAAAAAGGCACATCCGCACCCAAAGTCAGTGCGATGGGCAACAGCCGCGACAGTGGCCAATCCAGCCCCCACAGTCGGTTCAGGGCCAGCAAGCAGGTCGCTGCGTCTGATGAGCCGCCGCCCAAGCCCGCTTGGGCAGGCAGACGCTTGTCGATGTGGATCACAGCGCCTAACGAGGTGCCTGAGGCCACTTTCAAAGCGCGGGCCGCACGCAAACACAGGTCATCGGCAGGCAAAGGCAGGCTCAGGTCTACTCGCAGCAATTGCCCGTCGTCGCGCCGCTCGAAATGCAAAACATCCCACCAATCCACCAGCATGAACACGGACTGCAACAAGTGATAGCCGTCAGCGCGCTTGCCCGTCACATGCAGGAACAAATTCAGCTTGGCGGGTGCTGGCACATGGTGGAGTGACTGCATGGCGCGGCTCAGCGGCGTGGGTCAACCAACAAAGTCAGTTGCAAGGCGGGCAGCGGGGTCTGGCGCTGGGCATAGATGCGCCGCCCGCTGGGTGTTGACTCGGACTTCAGGGTCCAGCCAGGCAGCTCAGGTCCGTCTTGGTCAAGCCAAGCCATGAGCGCTGGCACGGGCAGGGCCGAACCGGTGATGGTCTTGGTCAAAGCGTCCATGGATTCAAAGGTCTGCACCGCTTGGCCTTGCTGCATCTGGGCGTTTTGCGGATTCCAACGGGCAACCGCCAGGGTGGTCCCGATGGCCGAGTAAAGGTAGAGTTCGCCGGCTTCTGACAAGCCATTGAGTTCAAAGTTGGCGCTGAACTGCTCGGGCGGCTGTTGCAATACCTTCAGACTCAAGCGGCCTTCCCAATGGCCAGTGGCTTTCAAACTGGCTTGTTGGGGCGGTGAAGAAAACAGGGCACAAGAGGGCAAAACAGCGGTCAAGGCCAGGCTGAAAATCCCCACCTTGGCATGGCTGATGCAAGCCCGCAGGTTCAAAGCTTGACCTTCAGTCGTTTGAGGGTTTCCAGCAGGATTTCGTTGTCAGGCGCCATCCGTTTGGACTCGCGCCACATTTGCAGGGCTTTGTCACGCTGACCCAGGCTCCAAAGGACTTCGCCCAAATGCGCGCCAATCTCGGGATCGTTTTTGGTTTGGTAGGCACGCTCCAAAATCGCCAAGGCAGCGACTTTGTTGCCCATGCGGAATTCGACCCAGCCCAAGCTGTCGGTGATCATGGGATCGTCAGGTGCAAACTCCAGAGCGGTGACGATCAATTCACGGGCTTCTTTGAGACGGATATTGCGGTCCGCCAGGGCAAAGCCCAGCGCGTTGTAGGCATGTTGGAAATCGGGTTTGGCTTCAATGATGCTGCGCAACAACCTTTCCATCTCGTCCATTCGATTGAGCTTCTCGGCCATCATGGCCACTTCATAGCGCAAATTCAAATCAGCTGGTGATTCTTTGGCCGCAGCCACCAGCACCTGGTAAGCCTGCTCATGTTGTTTGTTGTCGCGCAGCAACTTGACCTCGGCTTGCAAGCGCACACGACCTGCTTGCGGGCTGTTGTTGGGTAATTGACGAATCAACTCACGGGCCTTGGCCAGGTTGCCTTTGCTGGCCAAGACATTGGCACGCTGAACCTGCACTTGCACCAGGGCATCGGGGTCATCGATTTGGTTGAGCCAAGCTTCAGATTCAGCTGTTTTCTTTTGCCGCAGGGCGATTTGCGAAAGCATCAAATAAGCCTGCGACAGACCACGCGCAGCTTCCTTGTTTTTTTCCAAGTCAATGAAGCGCAACAAGCCTTTTTGGGCCTCATCGTCTTTGTTGTTGTCAATCAGCATGGCGGCTTGCAGCAACCATGCTTCACTGAAAGCGGGGGCATTTTGGATCACCCACTCCAGTTGCACGTTGGCATCGTTGCTGCGCTGGTTGTCAATCAAGATGCGTGCATAGGACATGCGTATGGGGGCTGCAACCTCTGAGGTCTGTATCAGCTGCAACAAAATGTCTTCTGCTTCATTGACGCCCAGCGAGAACAATTCCAGTGCCAACATGCCGGGCTCGGGGGCTTTGGGGTCTACCGCCGAGGCCTTTTTGACCGCGTCCACGGCTTCAGGGAGTTTCTTGGCGGCCAAACGCATGCGACCAATCGATGTCCAGCTGGCGGCAGCCGTCGCAGGCTTGTCTACAAAGGGCACCAAGGCTTGCTCAACCACAGCCACGGCCAGTTCCTTGTCTTGAACCTGTGTGTAGAGCTGAGCAATCTCGATGATTGCCTTGGATTGCTCTGCCTCAGGGGTCAAAACAATGTCGGTGCGCAAAGGCAGCATGCTGTCGGGCAACTGGTTGAGCGCGACGAAAATTTGCAGCACATATTTGTTGGCTTCGCGCGATGTGGGGTGCGCCTGCTTCCAGGCTTTGGCAGCGTTGAGTGCGGGCGGGCCTGACCGAGCAGCCAAGGCGATTTCAACCGCGCGTTTGTAGATTTGCTCGTCCCCGCTTTTGCGCGCAGCCTCCAGCATCAGTGAATAGCCGCCACCCGAGTCACCTTGAACGGCTTTCATCTCAGCCAACAAGATCATCAACATCCACTCGGCGTTGAGTTTGGAATTGTTGATGGCTTGTGCAGCTGGCGCGGGGTCACCCAGCTTGTCTTGTGCGAACGCATGTCCGCCCCAAAAGGCCAAGGACAAACAAGAAGCGATTCCCAGGCGGGAAACGGGCGTAAGCAAGGTGCGTGGGCGGTATGTCATCGCAGAATGATAATGCCAGCGTCTTCTTTGAGCCTGTGCCATGCCCGAATTACCCGAAGTGGAAGTGACCCGCCTGAGTTTTGCATCAGCGATTGCAGGGGCACGTGTGCTTCACGCCAGTTTGGGTAAACCCTTGCGCTGGCCCCTGGGTTGCCCGGTTCAAGCCTTGGTGGGCCGCCAAGTGGTGGCGGTGCGTCGCCGGGGTAAATACCTGCTGATCGACCTTGACCAAGGCTTGTTGCTGGTGCATTTGGGCATGTCAGGCGCTTTGTCCTTTGGTACAGCGGGGGCATTGCCCGGCAAACACGACCATTTTGATCTTCACACCACCCATGGTTTGCTGCGCTTGCACGACCCAAGGCGCTTTGGCGCGGTGGTGCATGCCGACAGCGAAGCCGACCCCGTGGCGCAAAAACTCTTGGGGCATTTGGGCGTCGAGCCCTTGGGGGAGGGTTTTGACCTCCAAGCCTTCGCCCTGGGCCTGAAAAAACGCCAAGCCCCGGTCAAACAAGTCTTGTTGGCCGGTGACTTGGTGGTCGGGGTGGGCAACATCTACGCCAGTGAAGCCTTGTTCATGGCGGGCATTCGGCCCACCACCCGCGCCGCCAAGCTCAGCAAACCCCGCATCGCTGGATTGCACCAGTCGATTCAAACCGTGTTGGCCAGGGCTGTTCAACAAGGCGGCAGCAGCTTGCGCGACTTTTCCAATGCGCAAGGGCAAACCGGGTATTTCCAACTCGAGGCCATGGTGTACGACCGCGCAGCCGAGCCTTGCCGTGTTTGCACCACCCCGATCAAGCGCATCGTGCAAGGGCAGCGTTCCACTTTCTTCTGCCCGACATGCCAAAAACCTTGAAACCCGACAGCTTTGCCAAGCGCTTGGTGGATTGGCAATGTGCGCACGGCCGGCATGACCTGCCCTGGCAACGCAACCGCGATCCCTACCGGGTGTGGCTGTCTGAAGTCATGTTGCAGCAAACCCAGGTCAGCACGGTCTTGGGGTATTACGACCGGTTTTTGCAGGCCTTCCCAACGGTTGGCCATTTGGCGCAAGCCAGCTTGGACCAGGTCTTGGGCCTGTGGAGTGGGCTGGGTTACTACAGCCGGGCCAAACACCTGCACCGTTGCGCCCAAGTGGTGGCTGCATCGGGCGGCGCGTTTCCGGCAGAGGTCGCCGCTTTGAAGCGCTTGCCTGGCATCGGACCCTCCACCGCGGCGGCCATCGCTTCCTTGTGTTTCGAGCAGCGCGAAGCGATTTTGGATGGCAATGTCAAACGTGTCTTGACCCGCTTCCATGGGTTTGACCATGACTTGTCGGTCTCCGCCCATGAACAAGCGCTGTGGCAAATCGCCAAGGCCAACTTACCCGTGAATGCCAAGGACATGCCTGCTTATACCCAGGGTTTGATGGACCTGGGCGCGACTTTATGCACCCGCAGCCAACCCGCATGCCACCACTGTCCGATGCGAGCCGACTGTGTGGCATTCAAGCAGGAGCGGCCCACGCATTACCCGGTCAAAACCCGCAAGCTCAAGCGCAGTGCGCAGTCGCTGTGGCTGCTTTGCGCGGTGACCACGCAAGGTGAGGTTTGGTTGCAACAACGGCCCGCCAAGGGCGTGTGGGCCAGTTTGTACACCCAGCCCTTGTTTGACAGCGAGGAGGCTTTGCGAGCCGCACTGCATGCCAAGTGGCATGGGCAATTGCAAGCCGAACCCGCTTTTGTGCATGTGCTGACGCACAAAGACATGCACCTGCACCCGATGCATTTGACACTCAAAAAACCAGTGAACTTGGGTGAGGGTGCTTGGTTCAGTGCAGCCGATTGGCCATCCTTGGGCCTGCCCGCGCCAGTGCGCAAGCTGCTTACAGGTCAAGCTCTCGGTGTCGTTTCAAGGTCACCCAATCGGGGCTGAAGCGTTGGTGCAAGCTTTCCACCAAAAACACCGAGCGGTGCTGACCACCGGTGCAACCGATGGCCACGGTCACATAACTGCGGTGGTCATGGTTCAAGGAAGGCAGCCAAGCTTGCAAAAATCCTTCGATCTGTTGTTGCATGGCATGCACCAGTTCATGGGTGTGCAGCCAGTCAGCCACAGGTTTGTCTCGACCAGTCAGGGCCCGCAACTCGGGTTCGTAATGCGGGTTGGGCAGCATGCGTACATCGAACACAAAGTCGGCATGCACCGGGATGCCGCGCTTGAAGGCAAATGACTCGAACATCAGCGTCAATGGTGCGCTGGGTGCGGACACCAAGGCATGCACATAGCTTTGCAATTTGGATGCACGCAGCAAACTGGTGTCGATGATGTGAGACTCTTCGCGCAAGTCGGCCAGAAGCTGGCGCTCGAGCTCAATCGCGGCCACCAAATCGCGGGCTGAGTGTGCGCCTGCAGACCCGTGTGACAAGGGGTGATTGCGCCGCGTTTCGGAAAAGCGGTGCACCAAGGTGTCGGTGCTGGCATCCAAAAACAGCAGGCGGACATTCACTTCTTGGGCGCGCAGCTGGGCCAGTTGAGCGGGCACCAGGTGCAAGGCATTGGCGCTTCGCACGTCCATGGCAATCGCCACTTTGGCTTGTTCTTTCTGGTCTTCGAGTTGCACAAAGGGCATCAGCAACTCGGGGGGCAGGTTGTCCACGCAGTAGTAGCCGGCGTCTTCCAGGGCGTGGATCGCGATCGACTTGCCCGAGCCGGCCATGCCGGTGATCAGCACCAGTTCACGTTTCATGCTTTGCTTGCCTTGGTTTTGGGTTTGCCGGTCGCCATGCTGGCCAGCATTTCGCGGGCATGGGCATGCGTGGTGTCGGACAAGCGCTCGCCGCCCAGCATGCGGGCGATCTCTCGCACACGTTCCTCGCCTTGCACGCCTTCAACTGCGCTGAAGCTGCCTTGTTTGTCGCTTTGCTTGGACACCACCCAGTGGTGGTCTGCACACGCAGCCACTTGCGGCAGGTGCGTGACCGCCAAAACTTGACGGTCGCGGCCCAGTTGCTTCATGAGGCGGCCCACGGTTTCGGCCACAGCACCGCCCACCCCCGAATCAACCTCGTCAAAGATCAGGGTTGGCGCTTGGCCCAATTGACTGGTCGTGACCGCGATGGCCAAGGCAATGCGAGACAACTCGCCACCAGACGCCACTTTGCCCACCGGGCGGGGTGTGCTGCCTGCATGCCCCGCCACCAAAAACTGCACGTCTTCCAAGCCATGGCTGGCGGGCTCAGGCAAGGCCTCAAGGCTGACCTCGAAGCGGCCGCCTTGCATGCCAAGCGCTTGCATGGCTTGGGAGATGCTGGCCGCCAACTTGGGTGCCGCCACTGACCTGGTCTTGCTGAGCTTGCGGGCCTCAGTCAGAAATGCCTTTTGCGCGGATTGCTCGGCACTCTCCAGGGCGGCCAAATCGGCTGCGGCGTCCAGGCGTTGCAACTCGGTTTGCCAAGCTTGGTAGAGCTCGGGCAGTTCCTCGGGAGAGCGTTTGTAACGACGGGACAAGGACACCCACAGGCTCAGGCGTGCATCGAGCTCGGCCAAGCCTTGGGGGTCCAAATCGGCGCGACGCAGCCAAGCTTGCACGCTGTGGGCCACGTCTTCGGCTTGGGCCAGTGCAGAGCCGAGTTGATCGGCCAGTGCCTGGAACTCGGGCTCGATGTTGGCTTGGTCTTGCAAGGCATTTTGCGCATGGACCAAAGACAGCGTGGCGCCCGAGCTGTCGTCTTGCAGGTGGTGCAGTGCGGACTGCGCTGCCTCCATCAGGGACTGTGCATGCGACAAGCGGCTGTGTTGGGTATTGAGTTCGTCCCATTCGTTGGCTTGTGGCGACAACTTGTCGACCTCGGCGATTTGCCAGCTCAAACGCTCCCGCTCTTGCTGCAAATGGTCTTGCGCTTGTTTGGCGTGCGCCAAGGTTTGCTGCGCTTGCCGCCAATCGGTCCAAAGTGTTTGCAAGGGCAGGGTATGAATGCCTGCATAAGCGTCGAGCAAGCCACGCACCGCCACGGGGCGGGTCAGGCTTTGCCAGGCGTGTTGCCCGTGGATGTCGACCAGCTGATCGCCGATGTCGCGCAGTTGTGTGGCCGTGGCCGCACTGCCATTCACCCAAGCGCGGCTTTTGCCTTGCGCGTCGATGCTGCGCTTGAGCAGCAGCACCTCTTGTGCCTCAAAGCCGTTGTCTTCCAGCCAAGCCACCAGGCTGGGGGTCAAGGCAAATTCAGCGCTGATCTCGGTGCGGCTGGCGCCTTCGCGCACCACGCTGGCGTCCGCGCGGGCACCCAAGACCAATTGCAGGGCATCCACCAAGATGGACTTGCCCGCACCGGTTTCGCCACTCAGCACCGAGAAGCCGCCCGACAGATCGAGGGCGAGCTCGCGCACGATCACAAAGTCGCGCAAGGCAATGCGTAACAAACTCATGAGCCACCCTCGTTCCAATGCAGTTTTTGACGCAGTGTGTCAAAGTAACTCCAACCCCGGGGGTGAAGAAAGACCGCGTTGTGGGGTGATTTACGCACCTTGACCTGGTCACCGATGTGCAGTGTGGACAAGGATTGCATGTCGAAATTGGCACTGGCGTCGCGCCCAGCCACCAGTTCGATGACGATTTCGGCCGGGTCAGCCAGCACCAAAGGGCGGTTAGAGAGGGTGTGCGGCGCGATCGGCACCATCACCAAACCGGCCAAAGACGGTTGCAGCATGGGGCCGCCTGCAGACAAAGCGTAGGCGGTGGAACCCGTGGGTGTGGCGATGATCAGGCCATCGGCACGTTGGTTGGCCACGAAATGCCCGTCCACCGTGACACGCAACTCAACCATGCCCGAGGTGGCTCCGCGGTTGACCACCACGTCGTTCAGGGCAAAGGCGTCAAACACGCAAGCGTCTTCGCGCCAAACCTGGCCATGCATCAACATGCGGCGGTCTTCCTCATAGTCACCATGCAACATGGGCTGCAAAGTGGCCTCGATCTGGTCCACCGCGATGTCGGTGATGAAGCCCAAACGGCCTTGGTTGATGCCAATCAGCGGTATGCCGTGCGGGGCCAATTGGCGACCAAAGCCGAGCATGGTGCCGTCGCCGCCGAGCACGATGGCCAAATCGCAGGTTTGGGCCACACCCGCCACATCCAAGGTGGGCAGATCGGTCAAGCCGATATGGGCGGCGGTTTCCTGCTCGATCGATACCGCCAGGCCTTGCTGCACAAGCGAGTGCGCCAGGGCAAGCAAGATCGGCTTGGCCGTTGCCGTTGCACTGGGGAGGGCGCTGGGGTGGTGTTTGCCCATCAGGGCAATATGGCGAAACGTCGGGTTCATGGACAAATTACATCATTAAAATCGGACAAAAGGATGACCATGCTGGATGACCGTGCCAAGTTGATGATGAAGACCCTGGTCGAGCGCTACATCGCCGACGGTCAGCCAGTGGGCTCGCGCACCTTGTCGCGGGCCAACGGCATCGAATTGTCGCCAGCCACGGTGCGCAATGTCATGGCCGACCTGGAAGAGATGGGCCTGATTGTCAGTCCCCACACCTCGGCAGGCCGCATCCCAACGGCCAAGGGTTACCGGTTGTTTGTTGACACCATGCTCACGGTCAACCGGGAGAACTTTCACACCGTCAGTTTGGTGCCCGAGCAACCGCAAAAAGTCATTGCCAACGCGGCTAACCTGTTGTCCAACCTCTCCCATTTTGTCGGCGTGGTCATGGCACCCCGGCGCGGCTCGGTGTTTCGACACATCGAGTTTTTGCGTTTGTCCGAAAAGCGGGTCTTGGTCATCATCGTCTCACCCGATGGCGATGTTCAAAACCGGGTCATCTTCACCGACACCGACATCAACCAATCGCAATTGCTCGAAGCCTCCAATTACCTGAATGCGCATTTCGTGGGCATGGGCATCGAGCAGGTGCGCGAGCGATTGCAAGCCGAGGTGGAGAGTTTGCGCAGCGAGATCGCAGCCCTGATGCAAGCGGCGGTGCAGGTGAGCTCGGAGGCCATGAGTCAGTCGCAAGACGAGGTGGTGATCAGCGGCGAGCGCAACCTGTTGTCGGTGTCGGACTTTTCCAGTGACATGGGGCAGCTGCGCCGAGCTTTCGATTTGTTCGAGCAAAAAGCGCAGCTGATGCGCTTGTTGGACATGTCCTCGCAGGCTGATGGGGTTCGCATCTACATCGGTGGCGAGAGCCAAACCGTGCCCTTTGAAGAACTCTCGGTGGTGAGCGCCAATTACGAAGTGGACGGCCAGGTGGTTGGCACATTAGGCGTCATTGGCCCCACCCGCATGCCCTATGACCGCATGATCCAGATCGTGGACATCACCGCCAAGTTGGTGAGCAATGCCTTGAGTCACAAGTGAATGCAACCACCGCTTGGCAGCATCAGTGGGGTTCAGCCATGGATGATCTGACTGACACCCAAGCCTTGCGAGCAAACACAAACAAGACACCAAGGAAAAACCCAGCCATGACGGCAAGGAGAACAATCAAGACTGGAGATCGGCCCACAGGGTTTGCCGGGGAATACATAGGAGCAGCCAAGGAGATTGGTTGGGTGTTGGGTGCGCTCAATGCCACATCTAAGTCGGCGATTTGGTTTCTCAGCTCTTTGATTTCATTTTCTTTGCTGATGGTTATTGACAACCAAAGAGCGGTGCCAGAAAACTTCTCGTCTTTGAACTTGAAATCAGGTTTTTGCGCAGACAAACTGCTGGCAAAGACCTCGGCCGC
>CAMDCZ010000045.1 GCA_945890735.1 Bordetella parapertussis
AGCCAATGGTTCGAGCGTGGCTTCGTCAGTTACAGCAACGAAGCCAAACAAGACATGCTGGGCGTGCCTGCCGCCGTGTTGGCGCAACACGGTGCGGTCAGCGAACCCGTGGCGCAGGCCATGGTCTTGGGGGCCTTGAACCACAGCCAGGCGCAAGTGGCGGTGGCGGTCACGGGCATCGCTGGGCCAACGGGCGGCAGCCAAACCAAACCGGTGGGCACGGTCTGCTTTGCTTGGGCCTTGCCCACCGACGGCGGCCCGACCGTGGGCGCTGAAACCGCTTGGGTGAAAGTGCAAACCTGCCACTTTGAAGGTGACCGTGCGGCGGTTCGCCTGGCCACCCAACAACACGCCTTGAGCGAGTTGCTGGTGCTGCTGAACCAACACCGCCGCTGACACCCTCACCGCCTGGGTCAGCTCCCACAGGGTTCATTCATGGGTGATGGGTCTGACCGCTGGCTGAGGTGTGGTTTGTCGCCACCACCACCCCCAAGCGCGCCAAGCGGTTGCGCAGGCGCAGCACCTGCTTGTCCTTGCTCAAGAGCAGCGCTTGATGCACCACGGCCAGGTCGATGAATTTCTGGTCGTCCTCGTCCTTGCAGGCATAAGGCGCTTTGGGTGCGACGGCTTGCAGATGCGCCAGCGCGTCGAACTGGTTCAACACCGCTTGGGCGCTCAAACCGTCGCGCTCACGCCGCTGAACAATATGTGGGTAGTCCAGCACACGCAGCAACTCTTCACGCATGGGTGGCGTGGCCAGCCAGCGCAGCTGCCCTGCTTGCAAGGCTTGCAACAAAGGGGGCGTGGCCGGGTCTTGGTAAACCCACAGATCCAGCACGATGTTGGTGTCGATCACCACAGGCCCGGCTTGAACCGTCATGGTTTGCGCGCAGAGCCTGCCATCAAGTCAAAACGAAACATCCGGCACTCGATCGGTCCGTTCCACATCGGTACCCGGCGCGACTCTTTCAAGCGCATACGGCTGGGCAATTTCAAGTCAGGGGTCAGCACCCAGGCGCGCCAGCCAGCGTAGTTTTTCTTCCAATGGCTGGCCAGTTGGCTGAAAAACTCGCCGCCGTCTTCCACCTGCCCGACCTCGCGCCCACTGCGGGCGATGCTGGCCGCACCGGCCACACCGGCGGCTTCGATGCGCTCGCCATAGGGCGGGTTGACCAACATGATGCCTGGCTCATCCGTGGGCGGCATGCGCTGCAAAGCGTCACCACCACGCAGGTTCAGCGCCTTGGCAACGCCCGCGCGTTCGGCGTTGCGCTGAGCAAAGTCGACCATGCGAAACGCCACATCGCTGCCGTGCACCGCGGCACGCGGCGGGCATTGCTGGGCACGCGCTTCGTCTTGCAGTTGTCGCCAGACATGGGCGTCGTACATGCGCAAATGCTCGAACCCAAAACGGCGCTGCAAACCAGGCGCGATGCGGCAAGCGATTTGTGCTGCCTCGATGGCGATGGTGCCGCTGCCGCAACACGGGTCGTACAAAGCCACGCCTTGCTCAACCCCTGCCACCGAAGGCGTCGCGGGAGGCGTTTCGCCAGGTGCCGTCAGGTGCGGCATGCTCCAACCGCTGGCGGCCAACATGGCGGCTGCCAAGGTTTCTTTCAATGGCGCGTCGCCCTTGTCGGTGCGCCAACCGCGCTTGAACAAGGGGTCGCCGCTGGTGTCGAGGTAGATGCTGGCGAATGTCTCGCTCAGGTGCAGGTGCACCCGCACATGGGGGTGTTGGGTATCGACATCGGGGCGCACGCCAGCTTTCTCGCGAAACCGATCGGCGATGGCGTCCTTGACCCGCAAGGCCGCGAAGTTCAGGCTTTTCAAGGGGCTGTGCTGCGCGGTGAAATCAACACGGAAAGTTTGCTTGGGCGTGAACCACATTTCCCAGGCCACGGCGCTGGCCACGTTGTAAATGTCTTGCTCGCTGGCGTAGGTTTGGTGGCCCAACTGGATCAGTACCCGCATGCCCAAGCGGCTGTGCAAATTCAGTTGCATGGCGGCTCGCCAAGAACCCTGCAGTTGCACGCCGCCGCGCAAGGTTTGCATGTCTCGCGCCGGCAACCCGGTGATCTGGGCAACTTCATGTGCCAAATAACTTTCAACCCCTGCAGCGCAGGGAACAAACAAGGTCAGGGCGTTCACAGGGCTTTACGCAGGTTGGTGGGCGCAATGCGCAAGGCTTCGCGGTACTTGGCGACGGTGCGGCGAGCGCAGTCGATGCCCTGCTCTTTGAGCATGTCCGAGAGTTGGTTGTCAGACAGCGGTTTTTTGGGGTTTTCGCTGGCGATGAGTTGTTTGATCAGGGCACGCACCGCCGTGCTCGATGCGTTGTTGCCACTGTCGGTGCCCAGCCCCGACCCAAAGAAATACTTCAGCTCGAAGGTGCCGTATGGCGTGTGCATGTATTTGGCGGTGGTCACGCGGCTGATGGTGGACTCGTGCAAGCCCAGTTCTTCGGCGATTTCGCGCAACACCATCGGCTTCATGGCCAATTCGCCATGGATGAAAAAACTCTTTTGCCGCTGGGTGATGGCATTGCTGACCCGCAAGATGGTGTCAAAGCGTTGTTGGATGTTTTTGATCATCCAGCGCGCTTCCTGTAAGCGCTGCTGCAGACCAGCGTGGCTGTCGCCCTTGCTTCCCTTCAAAGCGTTGGCGTAGATGTCGTTGACCCGCAAACGCGGCATCACCTCGGGATTGAGCATGGCGCGAAACTGCGGCAGGCCTTGTTTGTCCACGCCGTGCGGCAAAACCAACACATCAGGCACCACCACGTTGCGCTCGACATCGATGAAGCGCCTGCCAGGCTTGGGCTCCAGCCGGGCAATCAGGGCCATCGCCAGCTTCACCATGGCCTCGCTTTCGCTCACGGCCAGCGCCAAACGTTTGACATCACGCTTGGCCAGCATCTCCAAGGGTTGCTTGCAAATCGCCAAGGCGCAGGCACGCAGCGCGGCGCGTTCTTCGGTGTCGGCAGGGATGGCTTGCAATTGCAGGCGCAAACACTCGCCCAAGTCACGCGCGCCGACGCCCGTGGGCTCGAGGCTTTGCAGCAAACCGAGTGCAACTTGGAAGCGGTGCACCAGTTCTTCGCATTGCTCGAGATCCTCGCCGGCCAAACTCTCTGCCAAGGTTTGAAAGCTGTCTTCGAGGTACCCGTCGTCATTGAGAGACTCGATCAGAAACCGCAATGCAGCGCGGTCAGTGTCGTCCAGGCGCAGCGACAAGGCTTGGCGGTGCAAAAAAGCAGTCAATGATTCTTGGTTGCGCGCCAGTTCTGTGGCTTGCGCTTTTTCATCATCTGCGTTCTGGTTGCGCGCCGGGGCGTCGCCACCCCACTCGCTGTCATCCGGTGAAAAATCAACGCTGCCGTCGCCATCCCAACTCTCAGCCACACCCTCGGCATCCAAGGGTGCGGCGGCTTCACTGGCGGTCTCGACCCGCACTTCGCTGATGCGGTCCATCGGTCCGTCCCAACTCTCGGGCTCAGCCTCGGAGCCACTGGCCTGGGCGTTTTCCTGCTCCAAGCCAAAGTCTTCACGCGGCGCGAGGTCTTCCATTTCCTTTTCCAGAAACGGGTTGTCGTCCAACATCTGGTCGATTTCTTGGCTCAGCTCCAAGGTGGAGAGCTGCAGCAATCGGATGGATTGCTGCAACTGAGGCGTCAGTGCCAGGTGTTGCGAGACGCGCAGGGAGAGGCCTTGCTTCATGGCAACCCTGCCTTCACATTCGGAAGTTTTCGCCGAGGTACACCCGACGCACCTCGGGGTTGGCCACGATGGCCTGGGGCGTGCCTTCGGCCAGCACCCGCCCTTCACTGATGATGCTGGCGTGGTCACAAATGCCCAATGTTTCGCGCACATTGTGGTCGGTGATCAAAACGCCAATGCCTTTGGCTTTCAAAAAGCCGATGATCCGCTGAATCTCCAGGACCGCAATCGGGTCAATGCCGGCAAAGGGCTCATCGAGCAAGATGTAACGGGGTTGGGTGGCCAAGGCACGGGCGATTTCCACCCTTCGCCGCTCGCCACCCGACAAAGACAGTGCGCTGGCGTCACGCAAATGCTCGATCCGTAACTCCTGCAACAACTCGGTCAGGCGGGTTTCCATCGCCTGCTTGCTCAGTGGCTTGCCCGCTTGGTCGTGTTGCAGCTCCAACACCGCGCGAATGTTGTCTGCCACATTGAGCTTGCGAAAAATCGATGCCTCTTGGGGCAAATAGCTCAGGCCCATGCGGGCGCGCTGGTGAATCGGCAGGTGTTCGGCGGCGACGCCATCGATCGTGATCGTCCCGCCATCGGCGCGGACCAGCCCAACGATCATGTAAAAAGAAGTGGTCTTGCCCGCACCATTGGGGCCGAGCAAACCGACCACCTCGCCCTTGCCCACGGAGATACTGACGTCTTGCACCACCTGGCGGCCGGTATAGGACTTCTGCAAGTGCTGCGCCACCAAGCGGTCTGACACAGCGCGGGGCATGTTCACTTGGCGGCCCCGTCGTTGTTGCGCGGTGTCAGCACCGCCCGCACCCGACCGGTGGGGCTGCCTGCGGCGGATGACGTGCCAGTGAGTTGGCCATCGACCGTGAATTGATCGGTGAGGTTTTCATAAACAATGCGCTGACCCGACATTTGGTCACTCAAGACCGTGCCTCGGTAGCGGCGAAAGTCAGCTCGCTTGAGCAACACCACGCGGTCAGCCTTGCTGTCGTAGTCGATTTGCTCGCTCTCGCCCTCCATCCACTCGTCAACGGCTTCGCGTTTTTGGCGGAAAAAAGCGCGCTTGCCCTTTTCGGCCGTGAGCACGCCATATTGGTAACCCTCGGGGTCTTGCCGAACTTCGAGTCGGCTGCCGCGCAAAGTGATCGTCCCCTTGGTGGCTACCACCCGACCGGTGAACACGCTGATTTGCTTGAGCTCGTCATGGTCGAGGTTGTCCGCTTCGATGTTCATCGGTTTGTTGCGGTCGGCTTGTTCTGCCAGGGCCGGCACGGGCAAGGCCATCAAGATGGCCATACTGCTGAGAACAATCGAATTTTTCAAGGCACGGAAATTGCTGCAACAAGGAATGCCCGCATTGTAGGGGCATAACCAATGCAGGTATCAACGGCCTTTGCGAATTTCTGCGGTCAGGAAATCGGTGATTTGCAATGCACGCTCCATGCTGCCAGCCAAACTGCCATCGACGTAGTAACGGCCACCGATGCCCAAGGCTGGCACGCCTTCGACCTTGAACTGTTCTTGCAATTTCGCGGCTTGGCGGGCTTTGCCGATGACCGAAAAAGAGTTGTATAAGTCGGTGAATTGTTTGGCGGGGATGCCGTTTTTTTCAGCCCACACCAGCAAGGCATCGAGTTTGGTCAGGTTTTGACGCTCCGCGTGGATGGCGGTGAACATCTTGACATGCAAGTCGTCAACCCTGCCCAAGGCCTCCAAGACATAGTAGGCGCGTTGCTGGGGCTCAAAGTCTTCCCGGAACCGCACAGGCACCCGCTTGAGCGCCACATCCTTGGGCAGTTTTTTGCTCCACGCGCTCAGCGAAGGCTCAAACATATTGCAGTGCGGGCAGTTGTACCAAAAGAACTCCAGCACCTCGATTTTGCCCTTGTCCACCTCGGTGGGAACGCGGCTTTTCAAAGCCAGGTAGTCGGTGCCTTCCTTGAAGCCTGGGGTCTGTGCCTGAGCAGGCAGGAGGGCCAAGGGGCTGAATGCACTCAAACTGAGGGCGGAAAATGCACGTCGTTTCATGGTTTGGTCTTTCTCAATTAACGTTGGACGCGAATCAAAGCTGATTCAAATTTGGAGCTTTTGAGCTTGCTCTGGATTTGCTCGGCTTCGGATTTGCTGTCAAAAGGTCCCAAGCGCACCCGGTAGACCATTTTGCCCGCTTGATCGCGCTCTGAAATTTTGGGGTCATAGCCGCTCAAAGCGAGTTTGGCGCGTTGTCCCTCGGCATCTTCAGTCAGGTGAAATGCACCCACTTGGATGAAATACTGGAACTCATCGCCGCGGGCTTGGCTGGCGGCCAATTCACCCAAGGGGTCCTCGCCCGTGGTGGCAGGTGCAGGCGCAGGCGGGGGCACCACCGATGGGCCAGGGGCTGACTCGTCTTTGTTGATTGGCGCATTGGCCGAGGGGTTTTTGCCATACAGCGGTGCGTTGGGGTCCCAGTCTTTGTTTTTCTTTTCCTCGGCGGCATCTTGCTGCGCATTGCGGCTCAAGCCTTTGTCCAAGAACGGGATCGGCACCTTGGTGACGTATACCGCCACCACCAAAGCCAAGCTCAGTCCGACCACCAGACCCAAGATAAAACCCACAAAAGTGTTGCCGCGCTGTGCGCCAAAGCCTGTCATGCTTGTTCCTTTACATACTCAGCGGAGCCGACACACCCAAGACCGCCAAACCGTTACGCAACACCTGGGCGGTGGCTGAGATCAAGGCCACCCGGGCCTCTTTCACCGCATGTTCGTCCACCAAGATGCGTTCCGCATCGTAGTAGCTGTGGTAGGTGGCCGCCAGGTCACGCAGGTAAAAAGTCACGTCATGTGGGGCCAAGTCGAGGCAAGCCTGGGTCAGCATTTGAGGAAATTTGGCCAGTTGCAGCATCAGACTTTGCGCGGCAGGGCTGTCCAAGGGCGAGAGATCGGTCGCGTTCAGGGCGTCCAAGGTCTGCCCACTTTGGTCCTGCCAGGTTTTCAAGATAGAGCAAATCCGGGCATGGGCATACTGCACGTAATACACCGGGTTTTCATTGTTCTTGGCCAGCGCCAAGTCCACGTCGAACACATATTCGGTGTCGGGCTTGCGGCTGAGGAGAAAGAAACGTACCGCGTCTTTGCTGGTCCACTCGATCAGGTCACGCAAGGTCACATAGCTGCCCGCGCGTTTGGAGATTTTCACCTCCTCACCGCCGCGCATCACCCGCACCATGGTGTGCAACACATAGTCGGGGTAGCCTGGCGGAATCTCCAGGCCTTGTTGTTGTGACGCCGCTTGCAGGCCCGCGCGGACACGGGCGATCGTGCCGTGGTGGTCGCTGCCTTGGATGTTGATCACCTTGGTGAAGCCTCGCTCCCACTTGGCCAAGTGGTAGGCCACGTCCGGCACGAAATAGGTGTAAGTGCCATCGGACTTGCGCATCACACGGTCCTTGTCGTCGCCGAAATCGGTCGAGCGCAACCACAACGCGCCGTCGCTTTCATAGGTGTGCCCCGAGGCTTGCAAGCAGGCCACCGTGCGCTCGACGCGGCCATCGGTGTAGAGGCTGGACTCTAAATAGTAATGGTCGAAGCTGACCGCGAAGGCTTGCAAATCCAGGTCTTGTTCATGTCGCAAATAAGCCACCGCGAAGTCGCGGATGTTGGCGATGTCATCGATCTGCCCGTTGGCTGTGAACTGGCGGTCATCGGCCCGCACGGTTTGCTGCGCCTTGAAATCATCGGCAATGTCTTGGATGTAGTCGCCGTTATAGGCGTTTTCCGGCCAGTTCGGGTCGCCTGGCTGGATGCCTTGCGCGCGGGCCTGTGTGGAAGTCGCCAGGGTTTGGATTTGCACGCCCGCGTCGTTGTAATAGAACTCGCGGTGCACCGACCAGCCTTGGGTATCAAACAGATGGCAAATCGCGTCACCCAAGGCAGCTTGCCGCCCGTGACCCACGTGCAGGGGGCCGGTGGGATTGGCCGACACAAACTCCACCAACAAACGCTGCCCGTTGGCGGCTTGTCGACCGAACTGCGCACCGGCTTGCAGCACCTCACGCACCACCTGTTGCTTGGCTTGGGGCTTCAAGCGCAGGTTCAAAAAGCCTGGCCCGGCAATGTCCACGCCCGCCAACCAACGCTGGCCTGCAGGCGAAGCCAGCAAGAGTTGTTGCAAGTCTTGCGCGACCTCTCTGGGATTGCGTTGCAACGGCTTGGCCAATTGCATGGCGGCCGTGACCGCCCAATCGCCATGGGCCGCCACCTTGGGAGATTCAAACTGGGCTTTGCTGGCACTGCCCGGGGACACGGTTTCGAGTGCCAGCGCCAGCGCAGCCTGCATCTCCTGGTGAACAAGTTGCATGGTCAGAAGCGGTAGCTGGCCCCGATGTTGATGGCGTTGGTGATCAGGTTGGTTTTCAAGCGGCCACCGTCAACCCGGACATTGAGCTTGAGGTAGTGAAACTGGAATTCCGTGAGCAAGCGCCAGCGTTCGTTCAGGTCGTAGCTGAAACCGCCCAAGGCAGTGACCACCGGACCGCCGTACTGGTAACCAAAGGTTTTGACACCGCCGGATGTTTTCTCCACTTCCACATGGGGGAATGACACACCCAAGCCCAAACCGGCATGGGGTCTGAATCCCGCGATGGTCTCAAACCGGCGCATGGAAACCAAGGTGAGCGGGTTGGCGCCATCGGTGAACTCCAACACACTGTAGCCACCGATGTCACGCTCGACCGGGTTGGCCTTGGCCTTGGCATGGGTGAAGTTGATCGCGTAACCCCAGTCTTCATTGAGCCAAGCGGTGTAGCGCAAACCGTAATAGGGCGGCATTTGCCAAGATTTGCCTTGCCAGCTGGTGAAAAAAGAATTGCCATCAGCGCCTGTTACCGTTGAGTGAGGCGTGGTTTGTCCGCCGCCATAGACCGTCAGTTCCCTCTCGGCCATGACCACCCCAGAACTCAGCAGCCCAAGTGTCAACACCATTGCTTTGATCAGCGCCATCTCGCGACTCCTTAAAATGGAAAATTATCGGTGAAAACCCCTGACCCTCTGTGACAAATATCAAGAAAGCCCTGCATGTCTGACCGCACCTCCCTTTACAAGCTTCAAGTGGCCACCCCTTTGTACCAATTCATTGACCAACAGGTGTTGCCTGGCACTGGCGTGTCCAGCGTGACTTTTTGGAAAGGCTTCGATGCCCTGGTGCAAGACCTGGCCCCGAAAAACCAAGCCCTGCTCGCCGAACGTGACCGTTTGCAAACCGAGCTCGACCATTGGCACAGCACCCACCCAGGCCCGGTCAGCGACATGAAGGCCTACCAGGCTTTCTTGACGCAAATCGGTTATTTGGTCCCCGTGCCAGCCAAAGTCAAAGCCACCACGGCCAACGTGGACGCGGAACTGGCCACCCAGGCAGGCCCCCAATTGGTGGTGCCGATCCTCAATGCCCGCTATGCCCTGAACGCAGCCAATGCCCGTTGGGGTTCGCTGTACGACGCCTTGTACGGCACTGACGCGATCTCCGAGGCCGATGGTTGCGCCAAAGGCCCGGGCTACAACGACAAGCGTGGCGCCAAAGTCATCGAATACGCCCGCTATGTGCTGGACCGCACAGCACCCTTGAAAACAGGCTCGCACATCGACTCGACCGGCTACAGCATCGTCAAAGGCCAATTGGTGGTGTCGCTCAAAGGCGGCAAATCTTCTGGCTTGGCCTCGCCCCAGCAATTGGTGGGCTACCAAGGCGAGGCGGCACACCCTTCCTCGGTTTTGCTGGTGCACAACGGCTTGCACCTGGACATCCAAATCAACGCCCACCACCCGGTTGGCGCGACCGACCCCGCCCATGTGAGCGACTTGGTGGTGGAAGCCGCACTGTCCACCATCCTCGACCTGGAAGACTCGGTGGCCGCGGTGGATGCGGACGACAAACTCCTTGCTTACAGCAACTGGTTGGGCATTTTGAAAGGCACATTGACCGAAGAGGTCAGCAAAGGCGGCACCCGTTTCAAGCGCGGCTTGAACCCTGACCGGGTCTACCACTCGCCCAAAGGTGGTGCCGAGGTCAAGTTGCACGGCCGCTCGCTGCTGTTCTTGCGCAATGTCGGCCATTTGATGACCAACCCCGCCATCCTTTACCAAGGCGCGGATGGTCAGATGCATGAAATCCCCGAGGGCATCATGGACGCCATGGTGACCACCACGATTGCCTTGCATGACCTGCAAGGTCATGGTGCCAACGGCATCCGAAACTCCCGCACCGGCTCGGTCTACATCGTGAAACCCAAGATGCACGGCCCAGCCGAAGTGGCCTTTGCCTCTGAGCTGTTTAGCCGTGTCGAGCAGGTCTTGGGCTTGGCTGACAGCACGGTCAAGCTGGGCATCATGGACGAAGAGCGCCGCACCAGCGTCAACCTCAAAGCCTGTATCGCCGCTGCAGCCAGCCGCGTGGCTTTCATCAACACCGGCTTCTTGGACCGCACCGGCGACGAAATGCACACCGCCATGCTCGCTGGCCCCATGCTGCGCAAGGGCGACATGAAGAGCAGTGCCTGGATACAGGCCTACGAGCGCAACAACGTCTTGGTGGGCTTGGCTTGCGGTTTGCGGGGCAAAGCGCAGATCGGCAAAGGCATGTGGGCCATGCCTGACCTGATGGCCGAGATGCTGAAACAAAAAATCGCGCATCCCAAAGCAGGTGCCAACACTGCGTGGGTGCCCAGCCCCACGGGCGCCACGCTCCACGCCATGCACTACCACCAAGTGCTGGTGAGCGATGTGCAAAAAGAGCTCGAAAAAGTCGATGCCGACAAAGAACGTGCGTCATTGTTGAAAGACCTGCTCACCGTGCCGGTGGTCGCCAAAGCCAACTGGAGCGATGCTGAGAAGCAGCAAGAGCTGGACAACAACGTGCAAGGCATCTTGGGCTATGTGGTGCGCTGGGTCGACCAGGGCGTGGGCTGCTCCAAAGTCCCCGACATCCACAACGTGGGACTGATGGAAGACCGCGCCACGCTGCGCATCTCCAGCCAACACATCGCCAACTGGCTGCACCACGGCGTGGTGAGCGAGGCACAAGTGCGGGCGACTTTTGAACGCATGGCTGCCGTGGTTGACAAGCAAAACGCCGGTGACGCCCTGTACCAACCGATGGCTGGGCACTTCAACACCTCCAAAGCCTACTTGGCGGCCACCGACTTGGTGTTCAAAGGCAAAGCGCAACCGAGTGGCTACACCGAGCCTTTGTTGCATGCCTGGCGCTTGAAAGTGAAGGCAGCCTAAGGCCCTTGCAGGTTGCGCAGCAACTGCGGTATGGACTGCTTGTAGCGCGTGACCTTGCTCCACCAGTGAGAGAAAGAGGGGCTGCGCTCCTCTTGTCTCGGCCACAACCGGGGCGCAGGGTGGCGCACCCAATGGACGCCAGGCCAGTCGGGCAAGGCACGGTGGTCCCAGACATGCACTGTGCGGGCTTTGCTGAAGATGTCAGTCAAGCGTGCCGCGTCCTCGAACCAGCAATGCGAAGCCACCTGGTGCATGCCGCGCGCCACAAACAACCAACGGGCGGTGCTCCAGGGGTGGGCCTGGGTCCATTCTTGCCAGCACGCCGCGACACGCATGGCATCAGCTGGCATCTGAGGTGGCGCTTGCTCGGACAAGGACCAAGGGTGTATCCACCACACATCACGGTCGATCAATTTGTCGGCAGCCAGGCCACTGGCCACCAAGTCGGCTTCACGCGGGGGTGAGACCAAGAGGTCTGGCTCATCAACCTTGACATGGTGCGTGGTTTTTTGGGTGAAGGTCGCTTGGCTTTGCGAGATCATCTCGATGATCTCCATGTCTTTGTCGATCACGGTGTTCGGGCTGTGCCACACCTCCGGGGCATGCATCGCGACATTGGCCGCATTGAACAAATACGGCTTGCTGCTGCCCGTGCCAGCCACCCACTGCCAACTCAGGTGGTTGCTGGCGATGTCGCCATCGAGCAAATGGCTGTACATCCAATCCGCGCCCACGCGCCAGTGCACCTTGCGGATATGCACCAGGTAGCTGGCCAGCCACAGCCGCGCATGGTTGTGTAAATAGCCATTGAAATACAACTGTCGCACCGCTTGGTCAACCACCGGCACACCGGTGGCCCCTTGACGCACATCCTCTGGCAGGGTGTGGCTGTAAGCGCCGGCTGGCAACACACCTTCATGGATGTCTTGGCAGACCTCATCGCCAATGGCGTCGTGGACATGCTGGAAATACTCCCGCCAAGCCAACTCAAACACAAACTTGTGTTGCACGCTCATGCGGTGCACTTTGTAGACATGCGCGGCGACCTCGGGCACGGTCAAAAACCCATGGGTCAGGTAGGGTGAGAGCATGCTGACCGCCCCCTCCAAGTGGTTGCGGCTTTGTGAGTATTCAAAGGGCCGAATCGCGGTCAAGCGGACTTGTGCTGCCGATGCCGATGGCTCAAAAAGAGCTTGTTCAATGAAGAGTTTCATCACGCCATGGGCCATCCACCTGGTCAGGCAGCTTGAACTTGTTGCGACAGTGCGTCCATGAACATGGCGGCGACATCCAAACCGGTTTGGTCCATGATCTCGCGAAACCCGGTGGGGCTGGTCACGTTCACCTCGGTTAAGCACTCGCCAATGATGTCCAGGCCGACCAAGAACAAGCCACGCGCGGCCAGCACCGGGCCCATGGCCTGGGCAATGGCTTTGTCTTGCTCACTCAGGGCTTGCGCCACGCCCTTACCACCTGCCGCCAAGTTGCCGCGCACCTCGTTGCCTTGGGGAATGCGTGCCAAGGCAAAAGGCACCGCCTGTCCGTTGATCAGCAAGACCCGTTTGTCGCCTTGGGCGATGGCGGGCAAAAACTTTTGCACCATCAGGGTTTGCTCGCCGTGTCGGTTGAGGGTTTCAATGACCGAGCCCAGGTTCAGGCCATCGGCCTTGACCCGGAAAATACCCATGCCGCCCATGCCATCCAGGGGCTTCAAGATGATGTCCTGGTGTTCGGCGTGAAAGGCGCGCACCGCGTCTGCTTGTCGGGTCACCAAGGTTGGGCTGGCAAAACGTGCAAATTCCATCAAGGCGAGTTTTTCCGGATGCTCGCGCAGGGCTGCAGGGTTGTTGAAGACGCGAGCGCCTTCTTTCACAGCCTGGCTGAGCAAATGGGTGGCGTAAAAAAACTCATTGTCAAAAGGGGGGTCCTTGCGCATGACCACCGCGTCCATGGCGTGCAAGGGCAACACTTGGGTGCGTTCAACCCGATACCACTGGGGTGACTGCGCTGTCAGGTGGATTTGCTGCATGGCCGCTAGCACGGGCTGTCCACTTTGCCACTGCAGGTCGGGGGTGTCACAGGCCCACACCTCATCACCCCGCGCCTGCGCCTCGCGCATCATGGTGAATGTGCTGTCTTTGTGGGTGTTGAAAGCAGGCAGAGGGTCTGCCACAAAGAGTAATTTCATGGCGCCTAGGTTAACAGCCCCGCGCCTGCAAGGCAGCGACCGTCATATTTCGATTTTGCTGCCCATCTCCACCACGGCATTGCTGGGCAGGTTCAAGAAGTCTGCCGCGGCACTGGCGTTGAGGTACATCTGGGCGAACAGTTTTTCGCGCCATGGCGCCATGCCACCACCGACGGTGGGCACGATGCTGTCGCGTGACAAGAAATAGCTGGTGTTCATGCCATGGATATTGCCCACCTGAGCGCGCAGCAAGCTCAAGGCAAATGGCACATCCGGCGTGTCCTTGAAACCATAGTGGATCTTCACCTGCCAGCACGCATGGCCCAACGCTGTCACCTCGGTGCGCTTGTCATTGGCGATCCAAGGCACCTCGTGGCTGCGCACGGTGACGAACAGGTTTTGCGCATGCAGCACCTTGTTGTGCTTTAAGTTGTGCAGCATCGCATTGGGCACGATGTCATCTTCTGCGGTGAGGAACACGGCAGTGCCCTCCACGCGCGTGGGTGGCGCCATGAACAACGACCCCAGGAAAGAGCGCAAATCCAGCGCTTCATCGCGTGTTTTGTGGTGCAACAAAGCCCGGCCGTCCCGCCAAGTCAGCATCAAAATCAGGATCATCCCACCGAGGAACAAGGGGAACCAACCACCGTCGGCCAGCTTGAGCATGTTGGAGCTCCAAAATGCCAAGTCCACCATAAAGAAGACGGCGGTGGAACTGATGCACAACCACAGGGGGTATTTCCACGCGTAGCGAATGACAAAGAATGTCAAGACGGTGGTGATCAACATGTCGGTACACACCGCAATGCCGTAGGCCGCTGCCAGGTTACTGGAGGTTTTGAACATCACCACCGCCAGCACAATGAACACGAACAGGCCCCAATTGACAAACGGCATGTAGATTTGACCGGTGTCACGCTCGCTGGTGTGGTGGATTTGCAAGCGGGGCAAAAACCCCAGTTGAATGACCTGCTTGGTCACGCTGAAGGCACCAGTGATCAGCGCTTGTGAAGCGATGACCGTGGCTGCCGTGGCCAAAATCACCAAAGGAATCA
>CAMDCZ010000046.1 GCA_945890735.1 Bordetella parapertussis
TGTCTCTCTCATCAATATCGGCGTTCAGCCAGGGTCAAACGAACAAACCGACGAGTCTATGAAGGATTGCGAATTTTTCCTAATGCCCAAAAGCAAAGACCTGCAGAAGCGACCTAGCAAAAATCTTGAGGTCATGTCAGTTATAGTGCGCCCCACCCTTGCAACGAACCCCTGACACTTCGGGCCGTCGCGCTCGCTTTATTTTTCTTTCACAGGTGGTCTGATTTGAAGTCTTTTTTCGCACGGCTCAAAAAAAGCAACCCCCATTGGGAAATTGAACCACTGTGGTTTGAGTGGCTGATCTTGGTCGGTCTGTTTGTCTTTTCTACCTGGCTATTGGGTATCAAAGGTGTCTGGCAACTGCTGCTCACCTCGGACCCCACGGGTATCACGTTGATCATCATCATTGTGTTTGCGGTGTCGACCATGTGGTGCGGCGTTCGCTCCAAAGAGTTGGCCAAGCAGCGTGAAGCTTTGCAACATGCCGTTGCCAAAGGCTACGCGGGCATGCTCGAAGCCCAAGGCTGGGCTGGCGAATACTGGAATGCACTGGCTGCCAATCCACAAGACAGTGGCGCGCCCTTGGACCTGTTGATGGACAAAACCCATGGCCCGCACTCCACCGCCTGGTGGGTCAACGGTGTGCAACTCAAGTTGGGTTTGCTGGGCAAAGTCATTGGCTTTTCCGTGTTGGCCATGCAAATCGGCCAAATTCAAAGCTTTGACCCCAGCCAAGCACAAGACCTGCTGCGCAACCTGACCTCTGGTCTGGGTGTGGCCTTGCTCACCACCATGGTGGGTCTGGTTGGCAACATTTTGCTGGGCCTTCAGCTGACGCGCATGGACCGTTTCGCTGATGAATTGGTCGCCCAAGCCCAACGCCACGGAATGCGCATCGGTCGCTGAAGCGACACCTGCACCATGCGTAAAAACCGCTTCGCCCGCGAACCCGAGGTTGACCCCTTCTATGACATGTTGTTCAACATGCTGATCGCCTTCGTGTTTTGTTTCATCATTGCGCTGTTGGCGATGAACCCCAAGGCCACCAAGTCAGGTGACATCCCTGCCAAGGCGGAGTACATCATCACTTTGTCATGGCCCGACATGGACCCCAATGACATTGACTTGTGGGTGCAAGGCCCCTCGGGTGAGAGCGTTTGGTTTCGCAACCGCGAAGCCGATTTGATGCATCTGGACCGCGATGACCGCGGCACCTCCAACAACACCATCTTGATCAATGGCAAAAAAGTGGTCAACCCCTTGCGTCAAGAGGTGGTCACGATTCGCAGCATCGTGCCCGGTGAGTACGTGGTCAATGCCAATTACTACGACACCAAAGACATTGACACGGAAGACCCCCGGTCTGGCAAGCCGGTGGAAGCAACCCTGTCGATCATCAAGGTCAACCCCAAGGCTGAAGTTGTTTACTATGGGCAAGCCACTCTGGAATCGCGTGGCAAAGAATTGACCATGACCCGCTTTACCGTCACCCCCTCGGGTGGTGTTGACAACATCAATACCATTCCCAAATCACTCATGAGCGCGAATTGACATGACCCTTACCTTCATCATTGTTTTTGTTTTGTTTGCCATGCTGCTTGCACTGGCTTTGGTGTTTTCATCATGGCCTCGCTGGCTCAAAGGCTTGCTGGCGGCTGGCGTCACGGGTTTTTACTTTTGGGGCTACGGCATGGTTCACTCCCTGCTGGGTATTCCCAGCACAGATGCCCTGCCTGAGCGCTTTGTCATGATCGCTGCCATCGTGGACGAACCCCGTCCCAAGTTCGAGGGCGCTTTATACCTGTGGATCACGCCGATCGAAGAAGGCAAGGGTGTTTTGCAACCCCGCGCGTACAAGCTTCCCTACAGCCGTCCGGTGCATGAAATGATTGTCGAAGGCATGCGCAAAGGCCGCGATGGTGTCAACCAAATGGGCACGGCAGAAGCCAAACCGGGCGATGGCAAGGGCTCCGGTTGGCTCAAACCCGGCAATGACGAGCAAGAGGTCAAGATCATGGACTTGCCCACACCCAATGTCCCGGAAAAATGACCATGCGCCTGACAGCCCTCTCCCTGCTGGCTCTGCTGAGCTTGAGCGCATGCGATAAGCCTGCGCAAGAAAACGAATTCTTCCCTTTGGCCAAAGGCAAGACATGGCGCTACCAAGTTGAAACGGTCTATGACGATCCGGACAGCCAAACCGTGAGTTACACCTTGGAAATGCGCAACCTCGGCAGCGCAGAGTTGAGTGATGGCAGCACCGCTTGGGTGCGACGCAGCAACATGGGTCATGAGTATTGGCTGCGCAGTGACGAAAAAGGGGTGACCCGTGTGGCCATGAAAAGCCCGCTCAAAGAGCGCGCTGTCATGGATGCAGAAGAAACCACGGTGTTGCCCGCCAACCCGCCGACGCTCGGTGCGACTTGGACCAACACCACAGTGCCGTACATCTTGCGTCGCCGCAACGAGCAACCCGCTGACTTTCGCTATTTGCCCAAATACCAAAACCTGCCGATTGTCTTTACCGTGGTTGACACACAAGCCAAGCTCGACACACCTGCTGGTCGTTTTGAGCAATGTGTGAGGGTGGAGGGCAAGTTGGACATCCTGCTTTGGAATGACGATGCCTTTGCTTTCAAGCCCAACCATTTGATCCAGCAAGAATGGTATTGCCCCGGCGTGGGACTGGCGCAAATTGAGCGTGTGGAGCCCACCACCTCCAAGCTTTTGCAAGGCGGCAAGATGCGCATGCGTTTGCTCGAAACTTACTGAAACTGACACCTGCTTGACGGCATCTGAACAGCAGCTGACCAACGCTTGCTTGCGCTGTGTTTTTTGACCTAGACACATCTTGTCTGGTTGTCTCTTTTTGAGAAATTCGGTAATACCTATAAGCCAACTAGGGTTTGTTCTAGGCGTGCTCTTATACAAGTCCGGGAAAATCTCTCTCGTTAGTTGTGTTCCCTTTGTTAAACCCTGAAGGAATTTTTATGAAACTTTTAATGAAGTCAGTAGCGTTTGCTGCCGCCCTGGGCGCCGCATCGCTGGCCAGCGCTCAAAGCTGGCCTGTTTACGGTGGCGACAACGGTAATCAGCGTTACAGCCAAGGTAACCAGATCACGCCTGCCAACGTGAGCAAACTCAATGTGAAATGGGCTCTGCAATTGGGATCCAACCGTTCACAAGAATCCAGCCCCATTTTGGTTGGCGACACTTTGTATGTGACCTCTTCATTCGGTCCTAAAAACGTGTTTGCGGTGAATGCCAAAACCGGTGATGTTCGCTGGAAATGGTCTCCCGAAATGCCAAAAGGCGTTGAGCAATATGCTTGCTGTGACGTCAACAGCCGCGGTGTTGCTTACAACGACGGCAAGATCTTCGTTGGCCGTTTGGATGCCAAAGTCACTGCCCTGGATGCCAAGTCTGGCAAAGAGCTGTGGACTCAAACCGTTGTGGACTACACACAAGGTTCCGTCATCACTTCCCCCCCCGTCGTCGCTAAAAACGTCATCATCACCGGCTTCGGTGGCGGTGAGTACGGCGTTCGCGGTGCTTTGGTCGCTTTAGACCAAGCCACTGGCAAAGAAGTGTGGCGCACCTACACCGTTCCTGTCGGCAATGAAAAAAATGCCGACACATGGAAGGGTGACACCGGCAAAACAGGCGGCGGCGCTGCTTGGAACGTGGGTTCTTACGATCCCAAATTGAACTTGGTTTACTACGGCACCAGCAACCCTGGTCCTTGGACAGCCATCGTTCGCGGTAACGACTCCAGCGACATCGGCAAGTTCACCAACTTGTACACCGCTTCTGTCATCGCCATGAACCCAGACACTGGCAACATCGTGTGGCACTACCAGTTCACACCCCATGACGCATGGGACTACGACGGTGTGAACGAACTCGTGTTCGCGGACCTGCCTGTTGACGGCAAAAAAGTGCCTGTCATCATGCAAGCCAACCGCAACGGTTTCTTCTACGTGATCGACCGCGCCAATGGCAAACTGATTTCAGCCAAGAACTTTGTGCCCACCAACTGGGCCACTGGCATTGATCTGAAAACAGGCATGCCTATTGAAACAGCCAACAACGAAAAGCGTCCTCGCCTGAAAAAATGGGCCAAAGACATTTGCCCCAACTTGGTTGGCGGTAAAAACTGGATGCCTATGTCCTACAACCCCAACACTGGCTTGGTGTACATCCCCACCAACAACCTGTGTATGGACCTCGAAGGTGTGCAAGAAGAATACAAACGCGGCCAGTTCTATTTGGGCGTGAACTTCGACTTGGACAAACCTGGTCCTGGCGGCTACCTCGGCGGTTTGAAAGCTTGGGACCCCGTGGCTCAAAAAGAAGTTTGGTTCAACAAAGACGACCTGCCATTCAACGGCGGCACCATGACCACCAAAACTGGTCTGGTTTTCGCTGGTGACATCAAAGGCATGTTCCGCGCGATGGACGCCAAGACTGGTAAAGAACTGTGGAAGTTCAACACAGGTTCAGGCATCAGCGCTGCACCCATCAGCTACACCTTGGATGGCAAGCAGTACGTTGCTGTGACCTCTGGTCGCACACAATCCATGCCTGCTTTCTTCGGCAAGATCGGCGAGAAAATGGTTGCTGCCAGCCCAGAAGGCGGTACTTTGTTCGTCTTCACATTGGATTAATCTGACAACAGATTTGTTCTGAACAAAGACACCGTCCTTTTGGGCGGTGTCTTTTTTTTCACCGGCACACAAAGTTTGTAAACCTGCATTAAGGGTATTCGCTGAAAATATTTTTTGTACCTATCATTCACGTACAACCAAGCGTATTTCCAGCGTATTCTTAAAAAACCCAAGGAGATTTTTTCATGTCCAAGTTGTTCAACAGCACCTTCAAGTCCAAGCTCAGCGGTGCTGCTTTGGCCCTCACATTTCTCGCCGTTCCTTCCGCTTTTGCAGACACGCTGCGTGTCTGTTCTGACCCTGACAACCTCCCTTTCAGTAAATCTGAAGGCCCTGAAAAAGGTTTGTACATTGAACTGGCAGAAAAGGTTGGCCAACGCTTAGGCTCTCCTGTGGAATACGTTTGGTGGCTGTCCTTCAATCAGCGCCGTGCGCTGCGCAACACCATGGATGGCTGCGATGCTTACTTTGCGCTGCCTGCGGATGCTGAGTACCGTGTCAAGGGTATTGAGAAAAGTGCCGCATTTTTGAACCTGAGTTACGCGCTGGTTTCCCCCAAAGGACAAAGCTTCAATGGCCTGGCAGACCTCAAAGGTAAACGGGTGGGTGTCATGTTCGGCTCGCCTCCCCAAATCCTGATCGCCAGTTCGGGTGAAGGCTATCAGTCCACCACCTTTAAACAGCAGTCGCAGGTTTTCGAAGCTCTGGAAAAGGGTGAAATCGACCTGGCTTTGCTCTGGGGCCCCAGCGCTGGTTTTGAAAACAAACACCTATACCAAAGCAAATGGCAAGTTTTGCCCATCAGCGGTGAAGGTCTTGGCGGTCAAGTCGCTATCGCTGTCTCCAAAGCCAAGCCTGAGTTGAAAGCACAAATCAACAAAGCCTTGGAAGAGCTCAAGCCTGAAATCAAATTGCTCAGCCAAAAATATGGCTTCCCCAACCAAGCCCCTTTGTTGCTTAACAGCGCGAACAAACACATCAGCAAGGCCCCCGTTTTGGCCCAAAAGCCTTCTGGCTTTGTCAAAGTAGGCGCCAAGGCTGAACAGCGTGAATGGTTGTTGGCTGATGCCTCCGCCCCTTTCGATTTGGCGGAAGTTCGCTCTAACTTCAACAACAAATGCTCGCATTGCCATGCACCCAACGGTGCCAGTCCGGTGCAAGAGCGTGACTTGCGCAAGCTGGTGATTCGCTACAACGACAACTGGAAAAAAATGACCTATGACACGATTGTCAATGGCCGGATCGAGTACGGCATGCCCAAGTGGGGCGGCATCCTGCCCGAAAATGAAATCCAAGACATCATTCGCTTCTTGGACGAGCAGGTTGTCAGGAAATAACCGGGCCTGCTTTTCTGGTACTGAAGCCACCCTCGGGTGGCTTTTTTGTCAGGATATGTCTTGGGTGCTCCCAAAGAACAAGTCCACACCCGGGTAACATCCCTTTGAGCCTATTTACCTGAGCAAATCACATGCAAACACCGCAAGCCCATGTCGTGGTCGCAGGCGCTGGACCGGTTGGCCTGGTCAGTGCTTTGCTGTTGGCCAATCAAGGTGTGAAAGTCACCGTGCTGGAGTCTGCCCCTGTCCTCAACCGTGACTTGCGTGCTTCCACTTTTCACCCGCCAACCCTGGACATGTTGGCACCCTTGGGACTGACAGACGACTTGATTTCGCAAGGCTTGGTGGCCAGATACACCCAACAAAGAGACCGTCAAGAGGGTGTGATTGCCGAGTTTGACATGCAGTTGATCGCGCCCGACACCGATCATCCATTCAGGCTTCAATGCGAACAATGGAAATTGACGCAGATGATTCAAGCCAAATTGCATGCAATGCCGCATGTACAGATTCTGTTTGACGCCAAAGTCACGCAAGTCAGTCAAACAGGCGAGGATGTACAGGTGGATTTCTCCCAGTCGGGGCAACCCAGCCGGCTGAATGCCGATTACCTGATTGGTGCAGATGGGGCGTGGAGTGCTGTTCGCCGCAGTTTGCATATCGAGTTTGAAGGCTTCACCTATCCCGAACGTTTTTTGGTGGTGTCCACGGCATTTGAATTTGCCGATCACTTCCCTCGCCTCTCGTATGTGAATTACTGTTCAGACCCCTTTGAATGGTGTGTCTTGCTGCGCGTGCCCGGCCTGTGGCGGGTCTTGTTTCCCACCAAAGTCGAAGAAACAGATGAAGCGGTGCTCACCGATGAAGCAGTCCAAGCCCGGTTACAAAACCTTTTACCCCAATCACAAGCCTATGTGACCCAGCATCGAACCCTTTACAAGGTACACCAACGGGTGGCCCAGCGCTTTCGCCATGGGCGGGTTTTATTGGCCGGTGATGCGGCACACATCAACAATCCGCTGGGCGGCATGGGCATGAATGGCGGTATTCACGATGCGGTCAATTTAACGGACAAGCTGCTGGCAGTTTTGCAACACAGCGCTTCTGACGACTTGCTTGACAGGTATGAACGCCAGCGTCGCACGATTGCGATTGACTACATCAATGCCAGTACGGCGCGCAACAAACGCGACATTGAAGAACGCGATCCTGTCAAAAGACAACAAAACCAACGCGCTTTGCGTGAACTCAGTTTGGACCCGGTTCGCGCTCGCGCTTACATTCGCCAATCCTCCATGCTCGACGCGCTTGAGCGCGCAAAGGCCATCACATGATTCAACAAGGCATCTCTACCCTTCCCCATGCGCAACGCCGTGCTTTGCTCAAACAAAGGCTCAGCCAAGGCCGGTTGCTTGTGGCGCCAGGTGTGTTCGAAATGGTGTCGGCCAAAATGGCTGATCAAATGGGCTTTGACGCGCTCTACATGACCGGCTACGGGACTGTCGCTTCTTATTTGGGCATGCCCGACGCAGGTCTGGCAACCTACACCGACATGGTGAACCGGGTGACGCAATTCACCAGCATCACCCAAACCCCCATGATTTGCGATGGGGACACCGGTTACGGTGGCTTGCTGAACGTCATGCACACCGTGCGCGGCTATGAAGCAGCCGGTGCCTGTGCCATTCAATTGGAAGACCAAGAATTCCCGAAAAAGTGCGGCCATGTGCTGGGAAGAAGAGTCGTGCCGGTCCAAGACATGGTCGACAAAATTCGGGTGGCGGTGGAAACCCGCTCAGACCCCAACTTCCTCATCATTGCCCGAACCGATGCCCGAACCACGCTGGGACTCGATGAAGCCCTGCGCCGGGCAGAAAGCTATGCCAGGGCAGGCGCGGATGTTTTGTTTGTCGAAAGCCCCGAATCGCTTGAAGAAATGCAGCGCATTGGCCGCAGCTTTGACCTGCCCTTGGTTGCCAACATGGTTGAGGGTGGGCGCACCCCTGTGCTGAGTTTTGAAGAACTCCAAGCCATTGGCTATGGCTTGGCCATCTTCCCTGCAACCGCTTTCTTGGCCGCTGCCAAAGCTTTCGAGCATGTCTACACCGCTTTGAAAGAAACCCGCTCGAGCAACAGTGTGAACACCGCACTTTATGACTTTCCTGCTTTCTCCAAACTCATGGGCTTTGACTGGGTGAACGCATTTGACCAAGCGCACGCCAAACCTGAACCCAAAGCTTGATCGCATGGACACCGAGGACATTTACAAGCGGCAAGGTTTTGGCCAAACATCAGGCATCGGCCAGCGTGCTTGTCTGCTGATGGTCGACTTTGTCAACAGCTTTGTCGATCCATCGCAACTGGGTGGCCCTGCCATTCAAGCTGCAGCGAATGCCACCATTCCCTTGTTGGCTGCCTTCAGAGCCTGGGGCCTGCCCATTGCCCACACGCGGGTGGTGTTTGAAGCCAACGGCTCTGACCGCAATTTGTTCGCCACGCGCGTCAAGGCCTTGCAAGGCCTGACCGAAGATTCAGCCTCGAGCCAAATCGTGCCTGCGCTTCAGCCTCAAGGCAGTGAATACGTGATTCGTAAGCAAGGGGCTTCTGCCTTTTTCAACACGCCCTTGGCCGATTGGCTGCGTTTTCATGCCGTGGACACTTTGGTGGTCACCGGGTGCACCACCAGCGGTTGCGTGCGGGCAACCGTCGTTGACGCCTTGCAACACAACCTTCGCACCGTGGTGGTTGCCGACTGCGTGGGCGACCGAGCTCACGCCCCACATGAAGCCAATTTGTTCGACATGGGCCAAAAGTATGCAGACATCTTGAACCGCGATGACTTGCTCGGCCGACTGCACATTCAGCAAGGAGCTTCTTCATGACAGACCACTTGGGCTATCGCAAAAAATTCGGCACGCTGGGGCCGTCCACCAACACGGTGGTGCAACCCGACTTTGACGACTTGCGCCCTGTCGGGGTGACCAACCATTACAGCCGGATTGCCATTCCCAATAATCCTGTCAATGACGATGCGAGTTTTTTGGCCCTGGTCGACAACATCAACAAGGCCACCTTGGATGCGGTGGATGTTTTGAAATCCTGTGAGATGGACTACCTGGTCATGGGCATGTCGGCTGCGACTTTTTGGAACGGGCGCGCTGGTGCACAAGCGTATTTGCAAATGATGACCGACCGCGCAGGTGTGGGTGTGTCCTGTGGCTCCTTTGCCACCGAAGCTGCACTCCACGCGCTCAAGGTCAAACGCATTGCTTTCCTGTCACCTTATTTTCAAGTGGCCAATGACCAAGTCCGTCGTTTCTACCAAGACTGCGGTTTCACAGTGGTGCGTGACCTGTGCTTTGAGCGCCCAAGCCCAGTGCAAATCGCACACGCCACTGACGCCATGTGCAGAGATGCGATTCGGCAATTGGACGGTGATGATGTGGACGCGATTGTGCAAGTTGGCACCAACTTGTCCATGATTCGACTGGCTGCGGCTGCAGAGCTTTTCCTGGGTAAGCCAGTGATCGCGATCAACACCGCCACCTACTGGCATGCCTTGCGAAGCTGCGGCATCACGGACCGCCAATCTGGTTTTGGCAGCTTGTTAGAGCACCATTGAGCATGAAAGGTTGATATGTTGAACAGACGTACGCTCGGCTTGGGTTTGACTGCCGTGGCTTGCACAGCCACATTGCCTTCCGCTTGGGCACAGGACTATCCGCGCAAACTGATCAAGCTGGTCATCCCCGCCACCTCCGGCAGTTCAGACGTGATTGCGCGTGCGTTGGCACCGAGACTGTCAGCGGCACTGGGGCAAAGCGTTGTGATCGAGCAGATGCCCGGAGCAGGCACCAACATTGGCAACAACCATGTCGCCAAGGCTGCGCCTGATGGTTACACCTTGCTGATCAATGGCTTGCCACTGGTCACCAATTTGGCCTTGTATACCCAACTTCCCTACAACCCAATGACCGACTTGGTCCCCATCATCGAACTGGCTGAGGTGACCAATGTGGTGGTGGTTCACCCTGATTTGGGATTGCAAAACCTCAAAGAGCTGGTGCAGTTGGCCAAGAGCAAGCCGGGTCAGCTGAATTACGGCTCTCCGGGCGCAGGCAGTTCCGGTCACCTAGCCGGTGAGTTACTGGGCTTCAAAACCGGCATCCAAATGGTGCACTTTCCCTACCGTGGCAATTCACAGGCCATGGTGGACTTGTTGCGCGGTGAGTTGCAAATTGGCTTTGTCAACCTGCCCTTGGCTTTGCCGCAAATCAAGGCCAACAAACTCAAGGCCTTGGCGGTGACTGGACAGAAAAGATCGCGTCTGTTGCCCAACCTGCCAACTGTCGCTGAAGCACTCTCGCTGCCCGACTATGAGATCACCGCCTGGTTTGGCATCTTGGCGCCTGCCAAAACCCCTGCATCGGTGGTTCAACTTCTCAACCGTGAAATCGACAAGATTCTCAAGGACCCGGAGATGATTGAAAAAATTCAGGCAGCGGGTGCTGAATTGGTTGGTGGCAGCAGCGCTGCCTTTGAAACGCGCATGAAAAAAGATGCCATCCGTTTGACAGAGGTGATTCGCCAAGCGGGCACCAAGGCTGACTGACCATTCGAAAAACCCGCCACTGATCCTTTTCTTCGCTTGCGTGTAAGCAAAAAAAAGAGCGGGATAAACCCGCTCTTTTGACTGAACAACCCACACTGCACAAGGCAGTGTGAGAAGGATCAGGCTTCTTGGATGGCTTTGCCAGTGATGGGCAACTGACGCAGGCGCTTGCCTGTGAGCTTTGCAACACCGTTTGCCAAGGCAGGAACAATGGCCGCACAGAACGGCTCACCGATACCACCAGGCTTCTCAGAACTCTTGATTTGAGAAATGATGATTTCTGGTGTTTCGTTGGTACGAACCAGCGGGTATGTGTTGAAGTTGGCTTGTTGAATACGGCCACCTTCGATGGTGTGCGCATGCTTCAAGGTTGTGCCCATGCCCATGATGATGCTTGACTGGATTTGTTGGTCAACGATTTCTGGATTGACAACCATACCCAAGTCCACAGAAGCAGTGACCTTGTGGACACGAACTTCACCATCGGCGCCCAAACTGACTTCGGTCACGATAGCCAAAATGGTGTCGTAACCTTCCATCATCGCCACACCCAAAGCGCGACCTTTGGCGGCGCCTTTTCTGTAGTTGGACTTTTGCACAACGTCTTTCAAAACGTTCAGGTAACGTGTTTTACCTTCGAGCATGCTCATGCGGAAGTCGACGGGGTCTTTGCCAGCGGCCAGAGCCAATTCATCCACAAAGCTTTCGTTGGCGAAAGCATTCATGTTGTGGCTCACTGCGCGCCAGTAACCAACACGCAAGCCAGCGTCATGGATGACCAAGTCGTGCTGGGTATTGGCAATGTTGTAAGGCGCAGCAGCGTACTCGACCATGAAAGGATCGAGTGTGTCTTTTGGCAGACCAAAAGCGCGCTGTGTGATGGACTGTGACGTGACCTTGAAGTGCAGGCCAGTGACTTTGCCATTGGCATCCAAGCCAGCAGACATTTGGTTGACACCCATTGGACGGTAGAAGTCATGGGTCATGTCGTCTTCACGTGACCACAACAATTTCACAGGCAGTTTGACTGCTTTGGAAATTTGTGCAGCTTGCACCACGAAGTCGAGTTCGATACGGCGACCGAAGCCACCACCCAAGAATGTGGTTTGCACATCCACGTCTTCAGGCTTGATGCCCAGAGCAGCAGCAGCAGCACCTTGAGCGCCTTGTTGGAACTGGGTTGGTCCGATGAGCAACGCTTTACCAGCGGTGACATGGGCCGTGAAGTTCATTGGCTCCAGAGGTGAGTGTGACTGCAATGGGGAAATGTAAGTGGCGTTGACCACTTTGGCCGCGCTGCCAATGGCGGCTTTGGCATCGCCTTTGGCGGGTTGCACAGGAATCACTTTGCCGTTTTTAGCAGCTTCCATGTGGCTGTTGATCATGCCAGCAGTGGTGAGTGATGCGCCTGGACCGTAATCCCATTCGATTTTCAATGCACGGCGGGCTTTGACTGCACCCCAGTAGGAGTTGGCCACAACAGCCACGCCATCTGGAATTTGAACCACATCCACCACGCCAGGCATGGCTTTGGCGGCTGCGCTGTCAACGCTCTTGACCTTGCCACCGATCACGGGGCATTGCTCGAGGCTGGCGTAAACCATGCCGGGCAATTTGACGTCAATACCGAACTGTGCGGTGCCGTTGACTTTGGCTGGCACATCGGTACGTGGAATACGCTTGCCCACAACGCGGAAGTCTTTGGGTGCTTTGATGAATGGCTTTTCAGGCACGGGCTGCTTGGATGCAGCTTCAGCCATTTGGCCGTAAGTGGCCTTCTTGCCGCCAGGGCCAGTCAGCATGCCGTTGTCGGCTTTGACTGAAGAAGCGGCGACGCCCCACTCAGCGGCTGCAGCAGCAACCAACATTTCGCGCACTTGGGCGCCAGCTACACGCAACTTTTCCCAGCCTTCACGCACGGAAGTGGAGCCACCAGTGATCATGGCGCCCAAGAATGCGTTGGCGTACTGGGCACCGGGAGGTGCAGCAGCGACGGTGATTTTGGTCACGTCAACGTTGAGTTCTTCTGCGATCAACATAGGCATGGAGGTGTAAACACCTTGACCCATTTCTGAACGGGCAGAAATCAGTGTGATGCTGTTGTCGTCAGCGATGTGCACCCATGCATTGGGTGTGTGCAGTGTGCCAGCGGCCGCAGCATCGCGAACGGTACCAGGCAACACCACGCCCATGATCAGGCCAGAGGTGGTGATGGTGGTGGTCTTAAGAAAATCGCGGCGATTTGTTTCTGTGCTCATCATGATGTATTTCCTTTGAAATTAAGCGGCACGCATCATGGATGCGGCATCTTTGACAGCAGCACGGATTCGTGTGTAGGTACCGCAGCGGCACAGATTGCCAGCCATGGCGGCGTCAATGTCTGCGTCGCTTGGGTTTTTGTTGGTGCTCAACAAAGCTGCAGCGCTCATCAATTGACCAGATTGGCAATAGCCGCACTGTGGAACTTGGTGTTTGATCCAGGCTTTTTGCAGGGGGTGTGTACCAGCGCCAAGGCTTTCGACTGTGTTGACACTGGAGCCAGCCACGTTGCCCACTTGGGTTTGGCATGAACGCACGGCTTCGCCGTTGACGTGCACGGTACAAGCGCCGCACAGGGCAGCACCGCAACCAAATTTGGTGCCGGTCATGCCGAGTTCGTCACGAATGACCCAAAGCAAAGGCGTGTCGGCCTCGGAGTTGGACTGAACGGCTTTGCCGTTAACTTTGAATTGAAGGCTCATAGATACTTCCTTGATTGAGGGATGCGGAACATGGGTCATATTAGAGAAATCCTGACCGCCACATATCAGGGAAAGCCCTTGTCTGATACATCAAATTCTCGTTTTGAAACAGTCTGTGTCACTTGTGTTGCATTAACCCGATTCATTGAAGGGCTATGGACTCGTGGCTTTCCCTGATTCGGGTCGGACCAGGGAAATTTTCCCTAGGCGGCCCCGATGTTGAAACGTAAATTCTTCTTTTT
>CAMDCZ010000047.1 GCA_945890735.1 Bordetella parapertussis
ATCAAATCGTTGATGCGGCCCTGGTTGCGAAACGGCTCACGGGTGACCGTGGGGTAGTACAGCATTTGCCCGCTGACCATCTCGCCCAACAGTTCGTGTTGCGGCAGTTCTTGCGTGAGGTAGTCGTGGTAGGCCAGTTCTTTGACCTCGCGCACGCCATGCACCAAGATGACTTTTTCAAAGCGCTCGTAGGTCTCGGGGTCTCGCACGATGCTCATGTAAGGCGCCATGCCCGTGCCAGTGCCGAGCAAATACAGGTTCTTGCCGGGCAGCAGATAGTCGATCAGCAAGGTCCCGGTGGGCTTGCGGCCGACGATGATTTTGTCGCCCACTTGGATGTGTTGCAGCCGCGAGGTGAGCGGGCCGTCTGGCACCTTGATGCTTAAGAATTCGAGGTGTTCCTCGTAGTTGGCGCTCACAACGCTGTAGGCCCGCAACAGGGGTTTGTCGTTGACTTTGAGGCCAATCATGGTGAAGTGGCCGTTGGAAAAGCGCAGTGCCTGGTCACGGGTGGTGGTGAAACTGAACAGACGGTCGGTCCAGTGGTGAACGGTCAACACCGTTTCTTCGTGAAATGCGCTCATGGCAAGGATGGGTTTGGGTGAAAGCTGGCATTTTAGGGCGCAGCGCATGCGGTCAAACCCTTGACCTGTCTCAAACAGGATTGACCTGTTCACGGCTTTGGCCGACAGTCCGACCATGAAGAAAATTTTCAACTCCCTGGCCGATGTGGCCGCGCATGTCGGGCAAGACGTGGCCATCAGCGAATGGCTCACGATCACCCAAGACCAGGTCAACCAGTTTGCCCAGGCCACGCATGACCACCAATGGATTCACACCGACCCCGAGCGCGCCAAGCAAGGCCCGTTTGGTGCGCCGATAGCGCACGGGTTTTTGACCCTGTCTTTGCTGCCCTGCATGTTTGAGTCAGCCTTTGAAATCCAGCCAGTCCGCATGGGCGTCAACTATGGCCTGAACAAAGTGCGTTTCACCGCGCCTGTGCCGGTGGGCAGCCGTTTACGTGGGCACATGCACTTGCTGGCTTGCGATGCCATTGAGCCCGCAGGCGTGCAGATGACCTGGCGGGTCACGGTCGAGCGAGAAGGCAGCGACAAGCCAGTCTGTGTGGCCGAATCCATGGTGCGCCAATACGCTTGAACGCCAGCGGCGCTTGAAGCCGCGGCAGCTGCGGGCCTGGGCAGGTTTTCAAGTGACGGTGGTGCCGCTGGGCATGGCAAAACCCTGCTGTCGCCAAGCCTCGTAAACCGTGATGGCCACGGCATTGGACAGATTCAAGCTGCGTTGACCGGGCAACATGGGCAGGCGCATTTTTTGGGTATCCGCAAAGCTGGCGCGGATGTCCGCTGGCAGACCGCTGGTTTCTGAGCCAAACACCAGCCAATCGCCCACTTGAAACTGACGGCCATGCACCGGGTGTTGGCCATGGGTGGTCAAGGCAAAGCAGCGCGCAGGGTCTGGCAATGCATGGGCCAAAAATGCGGCCCAGTCGGCATGGCGTTTGACGCTGGCGTATTCCAAATAGTCCAAACCGGCGCGCCGCATTTGCTTGTCTTCCATCGAAAAACCCAGTGGCTCGATCAGGTGCAGCCGGCAACCGGTGTTGGCGGCCAGGCGAATCACATTGCCTGTGTTGGGCGGTATTTCAGGGTGAACAAGGACGATGTTGAACATGGCAGGCTCAGGGTGTGGTGCCCGATTGTGGCGTGTGCCCCAAGGCTGCTCTGGCCAATACCAGGCAATCGACCTGCACCGCGCCGGCTTGCCACAGCGCTTGCGCACAGGCGGCGAGTGTGCTGCCCGTTGTCATGACATCGTCCACCAATGCCAGGCGCTTGCCCTGGAGGTCTTTGGCTTGGCTGGGGTTCCAGGTGATGGCGTGGTCCAGGTTGTGTTGTCGTTGAGCCCATGTCAAGCCGGCTTGCGCGGGGGTATCTCGCCCACGCAACAAGGCCTGCGGCAGGGTTCGCTTGGCGCAGATGTGGTGGGCCAGCCATTGCGATTGGTTGTAGCCACGCTGGCGTAACTTCTCCCGCGACAGGGGCACGGGCACCAAACCGTCGACATTTTCCAATACCTGCTGAACCAAGGCCTGCTGGCGCATTTGCTGCCCAAACAGGCCTGCCAGCCCGACCTCGCCTTGGTATTTGAAGGCTGCAATCAGTGCTGGCCAAGGCCCGCTGTAGGGCAAGGCAACCGCACACCGTTGCCAGTCAGGTGCAAGGTCTTGGCATGCGCGGCAGAAACCGCTGGTGACAGGCAGCGCGCAGCTTGCGCAGCGGGGCAGGGCTGGCGCATGGGTATCCCAGCAATTGGCACAGACCGGTTGACAAGCCCATTGGTCGCAGACCCTGCACAAACTCAGGCCTGCCAACGCATGCTGTGTGTGCAGTTGCCATCTTCGGTATGCTTTGCGGATGAATTGCATGCTGTCAATGTAGACAATTGTTCAAGTGAATACGTGTGAAGCCCTCACCTGCTGACAGTGAACGACTGCCCCCCATAGACCCTGCTGCTGCCTGGCGGCTGGGGGCAAAGATGAGCCGTTCTGGCGAACCTTGGCTGCACAACGAAGTCGCCAAGCGCATGGCTGAGCGACTGCCATTGATCAAACACCAACCCACTGACTGGGTGCACTGGGCACCCCGTCTGGGTGGCTTGGCTTCGCAGTCTCTGCTGGAGCAGGCATACCCCCAAGCCAAGGTCACGGTGCTGGAGCCGTTGGCCAGTGATTTGCCTTGGGCGCAAAGCCACTTACAAGCGCCTTGGTGGCGGTTGTGGGGACCCCAGCGTCGATTTGCCACCCAAGTGAGCGAGCCAGCCGACATGGTCTGGTCCAACATGGGTCTGCATTTGCAAGCTCGGCCTGCCCACTGGATGCGGCAGTGGGCGCAAAGCTTGAATGACCAAGGCTTTGTGATGTTTTCCTGTTTGGGCCCTGACAGCTTGCGACAGATACGGGATGTCTACCAACAAGCCGGCTGGCCTGCGCCTGCGCATGACTTCACCGACATGCATGATTGGGGCGACATGCTGCTGGAGTCGGGCTTTGCCTCGCCCATCATGGACATGGAACACCTGAACTTGACCTACGACAGCCCCCAGGCCCTGCTCCAAGAATTGCGCAGTTGGGGGCGCAACCTGCACCCCCAACGATTTCAAGCCTGCAGGGGGCGTGCATGGTTGAAAGAACTGCACCACCGTCTGCAATCTCAACACGCGTTGACCAACCACGGCGAGCGATTGACCCTGCGTTTGGAGGTGATATACGGTCATGCCTTCAAGGCCAAGCGGTCATTGGCTGTCCAATCAGAAACACAGCTGAGTCTGGCGGACATGAAGGCCATGCTCAAGAAAGCCCCGGGTGCATGAACAACGGTGAAAGACTTTGCAAGTTTCTTGTCAGACTTGCCGCCAATGCAGGTTGCTACAATTCTTCGATTAAGCGGCAAGACTTTTTTTGTTGATTCTTTACAAACATGATGAACTTCTACAACAACTTGAAAACAGCAACCCTTGGCCTGATGGTCATGGGTGCCAATGCAGCATGGGCTGTCAATGATTTGCCTGGTGGCCCTGCAGTCAATCAGCTCAACTTGCATCCGCCAGCTACCTTGATTGCCGAACAGCAAGTCTGGTTGCATTGGTTCATGTTGATCATTTGCACGGTTATTTTTGTGGCCGTTTTTGGCGTGATGTTCTATTCCATCTGGAAACACCGCAAATCTCTGGGCCACAAGCCCGCCACTTTCCACGAGTCCGTCAAAGTCGAAATCGCTTGGACCGTGGTCCCGTTCATCATTGTGATTTTGATGGCCCTGCCTGCGACCAAAGCCGTGGTGGCCAGCAAGGACACCTCGAACGCTGACTTGACCATCAAAGCCACCGGCTACCAGTGGAAATGGGGCTATGACTACATCAACGGCGAGGGCGAAGGCATTGGTTTTATCTCCAGTCTGGACGAAAAACAGCGTGCCATGTCCGACAGTGGCAAGCCTGAACCCACGGATGACTACTTGCTCAAGGTGGACAACCCCATGGTCGTGCCAGTGGGCAAAAAAGTTCGCATCATCACCACTTCCAACGACGTGATTCACTCCTTTGCCATCAACTCCTTTGGTATCAAGCAAGACGCGATTCCCGGTTTCGTGCGTGACACCTGGTTCCGTGCTGAGTACGTTGGTGATTTCCGCGGGCAATGCCAAGAATTGTGCGGCAAGGAACACGCCTACATGCCCATCCACGTGAAAGTGGTGAGCGCTGAAGACTACACCGCTTGGGTTGCTGAACAAAACAAAAAGCTGGCCGCCAAGCAAGACGATCCCAGCAAAGTCTGGACTTTGGCTGAGCTGACCGCCAGAGGCAGCAAGGTTTACGAAGCCAATTGCCAAGCCTGTCACCAAGCCACTGGCAAGGGCATGGGCCCGATCAAAGGCTTGGACGGCGCGCCAGTGGTGTTGGATGCTGACAGCTCCAAACAAATCAATGTGCTGCTCAATGGCCAAAACAACCTGACCATGCCAGCATGGCGTCAACTCAGTGACACCGATATTGCCGCTGTGATCAGTTTCACCAAAAACAACTGGTCCAACAAAACAGGACAAATTGTTCAGCCCGCTGATGTTCTCGCGGCCCGTCAATAAACCCATTTGAAATCTAAGGAACAACCATGAGCGCAGTTCTCGATTCACACGGCCACGGAGCAGACCACGGGCATGACGACCACCACGGTGCCCCTCACGGCTGGCGCCGTTGGGTCTATGCGACCAACCACAAAGACATCGGTACCTTGTACCTGCTGTTCGCTTTCACCATGCTGATCATTGGCGGCATCTTGGCGCTGTTCATCCGCGCTGAGTTGTTCCAGCCCGGTCTGCAGTTGGTCAACCCTGAGTTGTTTAACCAATTCACGACCATGCACGGCTTGATCATGGTGTTTGGCGCCATCATGCCGGCCTTTGTCGGCTTTGCTAACTGGATGGTTCCGCTGCAAATCGGCGCCTCGGACATGGCTTTTGCCCGCATGAACAACTTCAGCTTTTGGCTGATGATTCCTGCCGCGCTGATGTTGGCTGGCTCATTCTTCATGCCTGGTGGCGCACCCGCCACAGGCTGGACGATTTACGCGCCCTTGACCTTGCAAATGGGCCCGTCCATGGACGCCAGCATTTTGGCCCTGCACTTGTTGGGCGCAAGCTCGATCATGGGCTCCATCAACATCATCGTGACCATCCTCAACATGCGCGCCCCAGGCATGACCTTGATGAAGATGCCGATGTTCGTTTGGACTTGGTTGATCACTGCTTACTTGCTGATCGCTGTGATGCCTGTGTTGGCTGGCGCGATCACCATGGTTTTGACAGACCGTCACTTTGGCACCACCTTCTTCAACCCCGCTGGCGGCGGTGACCCTGTCATGTTCCAGCACATCTTCTGGTTCTTCGGTCACCCCGAGGTCTACATCATGATCTTGCCCGCTTTCGGCATCATCAGCCAGATCGTCCCTGCGTTCTCTCGCAAGCGACTCTTCGGTTACGCCTCTATGGTGTATGCGACATCCTCGATCGCTATTTTGTCCTTCATCGTGTGGGCGCACCACATGTACACCACAGGCATGCCTGTGACAGGTCAACTGTTCTTCATGTACGCCACCATGCTCATCTCTGTGCCCACGGGCGTGAAGGTGTTCAACTGGATTGCAACCATGTGGAAGGGTTCCATGACCTTTGAAACCCCCATGTTGTTCGCAGTGGGTTTCATCTTCGTGTTCACCATGGGTGGTTTCACCGGTTTGATCCTGTCCATGGCACCGATCGACTTGCAACTGCAAGACGGCTACTACGTGGTTGCCCACTTCCACTATGTGTTGGTGGCGGGTTCCTTGTTCACCATGTTCGCTGGCTACTACTACTGGTCGCCCAAGTGGACTGGCGTGATGTACGACGAAGCACGCGGCAAGATTCACTTTTGGTGGACGCTGATCTCTTTCAACGTCACTTTCTTCCCCATGCACTTCTTGGGCTTGGCCGGTATGCCACGTCGTTATGCCGACTACCCGATGCAGTTCGCTGACTTCAATGCCCTGGCCTCGGTTGGTGCGTTTGCTTTCGGCATTGCGCAGGTGTATTTCTTCTTCTTCATCGTCTTGCCCACCATGCGCGGCCAAGGTGCACCCGCTCCCCAGCGCCCCTGGGAAGGTGCTGAAGGTTTGGAGTGGGAAGTGCCATCGCCTGCACCTTTCCACACGTTTGAAAACCCACCCAAGCTCAATGCCGATGCCAACCGCATCGTTGCCTGATCTTGTTTGAAGACAAGCCACCACCCATGGGATTGCGCCAAAACAATTTGTTGATGCTGCGAAAGCTGGCGGTGGTGGCCTCGGGCATGTTTCTGTTTGGCTATGCCCTGGTCCCCATTTACAAACACATTTGTGAGATGACTGGCATCAACATTTTGGCTTTGGGTGAGAAGGAGTTGCCTGGTTCCGGCAATGCACGTTTGGCCAAGTCGGACAACACCCAGGTGGACACCAGTCGTACCATCACGGTGGAGTTTGATGCCAATTCACGTGGTCCATGGCAATTCAAACCCATGCAAAGCTCGGTGCAAGTACACCCTGGCGAGATGGCCACGGTCATGTACGAATTTCAAAACGTGCAAGACCGCGCCATGTCGGCCCAAGCCATTCCAAGCTATGCCCCCAATGAAGCCGCATCCCATTTCAACAAAATGGAATGTTTCTGCTTCAACCAGTACACCTTGGCGCCTGGTGAGAAAAAGCAGTGGCCCGTGGTGTTTGTGATCGACCCCAAATTGTCGAAAAACGTCACCACGATCACCTTGTCCTACACCTTTTTTGAAGTGGGAAGCAAAACACCCGCCGCGCCTGTCAGCAAAGTGTCTGGTTTGACCTTGGTCGGAGAAGGCACTTGAGCGAACCTTTGGTCAAGCCCGCGGTACTGGCACCCAAGCGCCCGTTTTGGCGATCCATGGTCGCAGTCGCCTGGTCGTTCATTGGTATTCGAAAAAACAGTGAGTCTCAAGAAGATTTGTCACACATCACGCCCTTGCACATTCTGAGTGTGGGCCTGGTGGCAGGATTGTTGTTTGTGATCGGGTTGATGGTTGTTGTCAGCCTGGTGGTTGCGAAATAAAAGGAGTCTAGAGAGATGAGCAGCACAGCACACGGCGCAAAGCCTTATTACTATGTCCCAGAGCCTTCGCGCCATCCAGCGTTTGCGGCCTTCGGCTTGTTTTTCGTCATTCTGGGTGCGAGCCAGTGGATGAACGATGTCAGTTGGGGCATGTATTGCCTGTTCGCTGGCTTGGCCATTTGGTTGTTCGTGTTGTTCCAATGGTTCAGCGATGCGGTTCATGAAAGCGAATCTGGCAAGTTTGGTCGAAAAATCGACCTGTCTTACCGCTGGAGCATGAGCTGGTTCATCTTCTCTGAGGTCATGTTCTTCGGTGCTTTCTTCTCTGCTTTGTGGTGGGCACGTGTTCACTCTGTGCCCGAACTGGGCAATGCAGAAAACGCTTTGCTGTGGCCCGATTTCAAGGCTGCTTGGCCCAGCATCGTGGCCGGCGCGACTGCTTCGCCTGGCGGCATCATCGAGCCTTTCCAAACCATGACACCGTTTTGGTTGCCCACCATCAATACCGCTTTGTTGCTGAGCTCAGGCGTGACCCTCACCATCGCTCACCACGCCTTGCTCGAGAACAACCGCAGCAAGACCATTCAATTCATGTGGCTCACCGTCTTGTTAGGCGTTGTGTTCTTGTTTGTTCAAGGCTATGAGTACTACCATGCCTACGCCGACCTCAACCTCAAGCTGACTTCAGGTGTCTATGGCTCTACTTTCTTCATGCTCACTGGCTTTCATGGCTTCCATGTGTTCATTGGCATGTTGATGCTGTTGTTCATCACCCTGCGCTTGCAAAAGGGACATTTCAGCGCCAGCAATCACTTCGGGTTTGAAGGTGCTGCTTGGTACTGGCATTTTGTGGATGTGGTTTGGTTGGGCCTGTACATTTTGGTTTACTGGCTCTGATGGAGTTGCACAACAAAAAGGGCCGCAATCGCGGCCCTTTTTATGCGTATTTCATGCGGCAGGTGTCAATGGAATCCCCGTCGGTTGAACCCATCCCATTTTCCAACTCACCAAGATGCATAAAAACAAAACGATGGAGATGCCTACCCGAAAGGCCAAGGCTCGCATCATGCGGCTTGTTTTGGGCGCACCTTCTGCGTCGCCTCGCATCATGAACACCAGTGCTGAGCCCAAAGCGGCCAGCACACCCAAAAAAGCAATGGCAATCAGTATTTTCATGAGGAGATTATCCCGTGAGTTCGATGCAATCCACTGAGCCATCTTCAATGTCCTGGCGCAAGGTGGTGGTCGCTGTGGCTGCGCTGGTCGGGGTTGTGGTCACCTTCCAATTGGGCCAATGGCAAAGTTCGCGTGCCCAAGAAAAGCTCGGTTTGCAGGCCAGGTTGGCAGCGCAAACAGCCTTGCCCGCCTTGCAGTCAGCGGAGATGCTCAGCAGTCCGCTGTTGTGGCAGCAGGTTCACCGTCGGGTGGTGTTGAAGGGCCAATGGCTGACCGACCAAACCATTTATCTCGACAACAGGAACCACCATGGCAAAGCTGGCTTTTGGGTGATGACGCCTTTGCGTTGGTCCCCAGGACAGGTGGTGTGGGTACAGCGTGGCTGGATACAACGTGACTTGGCAGATGCCACCAAAGCCCCGCTTGTTCAGACACCTGATACAGATGTGGTTGTCGAGGGTCGTATTGCGGCCCCCTTGTCTCAAATGGTTGAACTCGGTTCAGCCCAAACTCAAACCGCCTCTGCGCATACCCAGCCACGGATACAGGCCAATTTGGACATGGCAAGCATGCGTGCCTTGGTCACCGACAATGTCAGTGCAGTGGTGATTCAAACAGGCGAAGCCTCAGAGGGACTGCGCCGCGATTGGCCAGTGGTGGCCGGCAGCGCAGACAAAAACAAGGGTTACGCCTTCCAATGGTTCGCCTTGTGTGCTTTGATCGCTGGTCTATACATCTGGTTTCAATGGATTCAACCTTTTCGACGACATGCCCAATCAACAACCGACCAACGATAAACCCCAAGCATTGGGATTGACTGTTTACGACTTGCCAGACCCCGTGGCCGCAGCAGATGAAGATACACGGCGAACAGTTGCTGGGCGCTGGCGCATGATGTTTGTGCTGCTGATTTGCGCTGCACCCGTGTTGGCCTCTTACCTGACCTATTACGTGATCAGGCCGGGCAGCCTCAGCAGCTTTGGCACGCTCATTCAACCTGTCAAAGCATTGCCAAGCCTGCCAGTCACCGACTTGCAAGGCGCCACCGTGTCCTTGCCTGCACTCAAGGGTCAGTGGTTGTTGGTCAGCGTGGCGCCCGCTTCGTGCGATGCCGCGTGTCAGCAAAATTTGTATTTACAGCGTCAAATTCGCGCCACATTGGGCAGAGAGCGTGAACGCACCGACTGGGTATGGTTGGTCAGTGATGCAGGTCAGGTGGACAACACATTGCGTGCTGGTTTGACCGACGCGCAGGTGCTGCGCATGCCCCAGGCCCAAATCGAGCAGTGGCTGGCGCCTGCGCCAGGCCATGGCTTGCAAGAACATCTCTATCTGGTTGACCCGCATGGCAACTGGATGATGCGATTTCCCGCCAACTTGACCGCAGAGCAAGCACCCAAGTTGCGCAAAGACTGGGAGCGTTTGTTGCGTGCCTCGGTGTCTTGGGACAAAGCGGGACGGTCAAGCACACCATGAATGACGTTGCCTTGATCAATGCCGCGCCCTTGTTGCAATTGGCTTTGCTGGCCTTGGTATTGGCCCTGGGGCCATTCACCTGGGTATGGTTGCGCCACCGAAACGCAGACATTCCTCAGCGTGTCAGGTATCTCACCTTGTTCACCTTGTTTCTGACCTTTGATTTGGTCTTGTTCGGATCATTCACCCGTTTGACCGACTCGGGCTTGGGCTGTCCCGATTGGCCAGGCTGTTACGGCCACGCCAGCCCCTTGGGTGCACACGCCTCCATCGAGGCGGCACAAGCCGCCATGCCCACCGGTCCGGTGACATGGAGCAAGGCTTGGATTGAGATGATCCACCGCTACATGGCGATGGTGGTGGGTGTGCTGATCCTCACCTTGGCGGTGTTTTCATGGCGCAGCGAGCGAACCCTTTGGGGTTGGCCCACACTCTCCCTGGTGTGGGTCTGTGTGCAAGGTGCGTTTGGTGCTTTCACCGTCACCATGAAGTTGTTTCCTGCGATCGTTAGCCTGCACCTGTTAGGTGGCATGCTGTTGTTGGCTTTCCTGGTCATCCAATCGGTGCGTCAGCGGCATTCAGCGCATGTGCAAACGCGTCGGTCCTTGCCGACCCAGGTCTATGGCTTGCTGGTGATCACCTGTCTTTTCTTGTTGCTTCAAATCGTGCTGGGTGCATGGGTAAGCAGCAACTATGCGGTCATGGCTTGTGACACTTACCCGAAGTGTCAAGGCAGTTGGTGGCCAGTCATGGATTTCACCAAGGCATTTGAGCTTTGGCGGCATTTGGGTGTGGATGCGCAGGGTGCCAATTTGCCATTTCAAGCCTTGACCGCGATTCATTTTGTGCACCGCTGGCATGCTGTGCTGGTGGTGGCCTTGCTGGTGATGTCAGCATGGGGTTTGCATCGTCATGGCTTGCAGGGCCAAGCCAAAGGGCTTTTGGCCTTGATTGTGTTGCAATTCGTCACCGGTGTGTCCAATGCGGTACTCGGGTGGCCCCTCTTGGCAGCCCTGCTGCACACGGGTGCTGCCGCCGCCTTGTTGATGTTGCTGGTTTGGACTTTGGCTGTTTCCAAAGCTCAGCACCCCCAGCACATCGCCGCTCCTTTTTCCAGGCCACAGTTATGAAGTCTTTAGCCCAGTTCATGCCACTGAGGTGGCAGCAATTCAATGCGTTGACCAAACCCCGGGTCATCCAGCTGATTGTGTTTTGTGCCTTGATTGGCATGGTGTTGGCCGTCCCTGGTGCGCCGTCTTGGCCCGAGGTGCAATTGGCTGCCGTCGCTTGCTTTGGTATCTGGTTGGTGTCGGGCGCTGCGGCTGCTTTCAACTGCATCGTTGAAAAGGCCATCGATGCGCGCATGAAACGCACTTCTTGGCGACCCACCGCCAAAGGCGAATTGAGCGACCGCGACACCTTGTTGTTTTCAGCGGTGCTGTGCCTGCTGGGCTCGGCGGTCTTGTACATCTGGGTCAACCCGCTCACCATGTGGCTGACCTTCGCCACTTTTGTCGGCTATGCCGTCATCTACACCGTCATCTTGAAACCCCTGACCCCGCAAAACATCGTGATCGGTGGTGCCTCGGGTGCCATGCCGCCGGTGTTGGGCTGGGCTGCCATGACGGGTGATGTGGGCCCGGAAGCACTGATTTTGTTCTTGATCATTTTCCTGTGGACCCCGCCGCATTTTTGGGCGCTGGCCTTGTACCGGGTCGAGGACTACCGCAAGTCGGGCTTGCCGATGTTGCCTGTGACCCATGGCAATGAGTTCACCCGGCTGCAAATCTTGCTCTACACCTTTGTCTTGCTTGCGGCCTGCCTCATGCCATTTGTCTACCGCATGAGCGGCTGGTTTTACCTGGTGTCTGCGCTGATCCTGAGTGTGATGTTTTGTGCCTATGCATGGGCACTTTGGCGCAACTACTCGGACGAGTTGGCGCGCAAGACCTTCAAATTTTCGCTGATTCACCTGAGCCTGTTGTTTGCTGCTTTGTTGATCGACCACTACATACCGGGAGTTGCATGATGCTGTGGCGCGTGTTGCTGATGAGTCTGTTGATGCTGGCGGGTTGCTCACCTGAGAAGCCCTCGTTCAAGTCGATCGACTTGACTGGCGCGGATTACGCCAAAGCATTTCACCTCCAAGACCACAACGGACAGATGCGCAGCTTGGCGGATTTCAAGGGCCAAGTGGTTGTGGTGTTTTTTGGCTATACCCAATGCCCTGACTTCTGCCCGACCAGTTTGAGCGAGTGGGTTCAGGTGAAAAAAATCTTGGGTGACAAAGGCGCTCAATTGCAACCGGTGTTCATCACCGTGGACCCTGAGCGTGATCAACCCGAGATGCTCAAAGCCTACATGGCCAATTTTGACCCGACGTTTTTGGGCCTGGTGCCCAGCTTGGAGGCATTGCCTGCTTTGGCCAAAAGCTTCAAGATCTATTACAAAAAAGTGCCCGGCCCCACCGCTACCAGCTACACCATGGACCACCAGGCAGGCACGTATATCTATGACACCGAGGGGCGTCTTCGTTTGTATGCCCGCTATGGATTGGGGCCCGAGGCCATGGCCGAGGATATCGGCAAGCTCTTGAAATAAAAAAAACCGCTTGGGGCCCCAAGGCTGTCCAAGCGGTGGCTGGTGCCGCACCCATCTGCGGTCTGCATGCCGGTCAGGCGTATTCCAGCAGTGCAGTTTTCATTTTCTTCATGGCCGCCACTTCGATTTGGCGAATGCGCTCGGCACTCACACCATATTCGGCTGCCAGTTCGTGCAGTGTCATGCCGCCAGAGCCATCGTCATTGACCTTGAGCCAGCGTTCTTCAACGATGCGGCGGCTGCGAGGGTCCAGGGCAGCCAAAGCCTGTGAGATGCCATCGCTGGACATCAGGTCGCGTTGGTGCGCTTCGATCATGGCGGTCGGTTCGTGTTGCACATCCGCCAGGTAAGCGATCGGGCCAAACGCATCTTCGCCGTCGTCGCTGGGGCTGGGGTCGAGCAGCACATCGCCACCGGCCATGCGCGCTTCCATCTCGATGACTTCTTCACGTTTGACGTTGAGTTCTTTGGCGACCAAGTCAATTTGCGCGTCGCTCAAGGTGTCACGGGTGACGGTATGGTGGTCTTCACCCGCATCAGCACGAAAGCCCTGCTTTTGGGAGCGCAGGTTGAAAAACAGTTTGCGCTGTGCTTTGGTGGTGGCGAGCTTGACCATGCGCCAGTTTTTGATGATGTATTCGTGGATTTCCGCCTTGATCCAGTGCATCGCGTAACTGACCAAGCGCACGCCGTGGTCCGGGTCAAAGCGTTTGACCGCTTTCATCAGGCCGACATTGCCTTCTTGGATCAAGTCAGCCTGGGGCAGACCGTAGCCCGCGAATTGGCGGGAAATGGACACCACCAAGCGCAGGTGCGACAAGATCAGCTTACCTGCGGCTTCGAGGTCGTTGTTGTCTTTGAGTTTTTTGGCGAAGGCCTGTTCTTGCTCTAAGGTGAGCATGGGCAAGCGGTTGACCGCTGATATGTAGGCATCCAAGTTGCCCAAGGGGGGCAGCAAGGCCCAGGGATTGGCCGCAACCGGGGTCGCGGCGGGGGTTGAAAGCATCAGTGTTGTCATCAATGGGCTCCTATCCATGTCAGTGACAAGCCTATATTAGCACTCTGTCGAGTAGAGTGCTAAGAACTGTTGAA